>SDAZ01000028.1 GCA_006212005.1 Sulfurovum sp.
GCTCATGTTAAAGAGATAGTTACAGTCGTTTTAGAAAGTCAAGGTGGAAAAGGGGCTGTACGAGAGATGTTTGAGTATCTTATCAAAGCCGAAGGATTGGAGAGCAAATATTTAGCATTATGGTATTGAGAATAGAGTATATCCAACTTTTAATTATCACGATTATGCTATTTGTCATCATGCAAATCAATCCACAAAATGTTAGTGCCATTCACTCAAATAGTCAAAAAGAGGTTAGTTTTAAAGCATTAACTTTTTTGGAGATAAACAGTACTGGTGTTTTAAATAAACTTAGTGCTACTGAAGCGATAAAATATAAAACCCATTTTGATTTTGTCAATCTATCTGCTCTTTACAATGGTTCTAAGATTGATACCCCCAAAGCTACCTATTTTGAAAAAGAGAATCGTATTGTTGTCAAAGAGAATCTTAAAATTGCCACCAAAGATAACTACGCTTTAACGACCAATAATATAGAGTATGATACGAAAACTAAACAAGCCTCTACAAAATCGAAGTTTACACTCGAATCAAACGGTAGTTTCATCAAAGGAGATGGTATAATATATGATATGAAATCTAAAAGTATAGAGAGCGATAATATACATGCACAAATCCAATTTTGAGTTTCTAACTTACGACCCAAAAATAAAAGCCATATTAAAGGGTTTGAGTTTAACCTCTTCACTGTTTGTATCCTCTATCATTATAGGGAAAACACATACGGGGAAAAAAACAATTGTTCGTAATATCTTTCCAAAAGCTATATTTGTAGATTCAAGTAAACCTCAAGAGGTTAAAGAAGCATTTGAAAATTATAGTGAGATAGTGCTTTACAATTTTGAAAATATTAAAAACCTTCAAGAGCTAGACTTTAACAATAAAAGAGTTGTTGCCATCGCAACAGAGGTACAACATCTCAATATTGATGACAAATTTGCATTTATCTATCATCTTCCAGAACTAAAAGATAGGCTACTTGATGTTGATTTACTTATCAATAAATTTACAAAAAGTATCAAAAAAGAGCTTATGGTAGAAAAAGAGATAGCGATTGATAACAACAATATAGATTTGTCAAAAAACATCAAAAGTCTAAAAAATTCCATTTATAAGCAGATACTCTATAAAAATATCTCTAAAGAGGATATCGAAGAGATTTTATTTGAATATTTCATGGATACATTGGATGGGAAAAATGGATATCAAGACAATCTTGACATTTTTGAAAAACCTCTCATCAAAGCTGGACTTCAAAAGTTTAAATCACAACTCAAACTCTCTATTGTGTTAGGTATCAATAGAAATACTCTTAGAAAGAAGATAAGTGAACATGATTTATAGTAATTTCAAATTTTTTATCGAACGAGACGCAAACCCTTTTATACTCTTTCACTGCAATGGCAGGATTTTATATCTTAACGACAGTGCTGAGATTTTGACAGGTAGCGTCAATCCTAAAAAACTTTTTGAGCTAACGCTTAACTATGCTCCTAAAACTTTTGGTCATAAAACAACACTTATGGATTTGAATTACAACTCTTTTAGCTTTTATGGACTAAATATCCTTTATGAAAATGATGATGAGATAGCTTTATGGCTCTACAATAAACCGCGAGTTATCACACAACCTAGAGAGATTTTTACAAACCATACACTTACCGATATCAATCTTATCGTGGAAGCAAATATCGAACTTTTTAAGATAAATTACAATAAAAATATAAAACTTTTTACAGACCAAGAGATACCCTCATTTCTTATTGACCAAAATAGCTTATCTAAACTTTTTAGAAAAATTTTCAGCCAATTTGATAACTCTTCGGTGGTTGAGATTAGCCTTAAAATCGTTATTGGTGAGTTTATGATTATCAATAATCAAAGATTTACCATGATAGAGTTTAAACTCTACTCCGATACAAGAATCACACAATATGATGGTATCATCGAGAGTATGGCAAATGAGTTGTATATAAAAAGTGTTTTTACGCCAAATGTAATAAAACTTGAGATTCCTATTTTGAAATAGATAAGAATCTATAATGTTGTAGTGATTGCTCCAAAATTTAAACTAATATCACTACTTAAAAGCTCTTTGACAACGCTAACACCAACAAGCTTTGAATCTTTATAGACTTTTACAATCACCATAGTTTTATCTGGATAGGTCTCATTTATTTTAAGTAATGAACCTGTTGAGATACCATTTATTGTTCCGTAAACAGCTTTTGTGGTATTTGCAGGAATAGTTAATGAAGATAGTGGTTGGTTTGTGTAAACTTCTACTGTATAATCACCAAAACTTTTTTTGACCTCAGTCCCTATGTGATTGTAAGCCTTATTAAAATTAATTGAAGAGATGAGTGCATCTGTAGTATTTAAATTTGTAGATGATTGTTCAATTGTGGTTATTTTTTCTATAGTTTTATTGATAACACTAAATTGTCCGGATAGATTAATATTCGTATTTTCTATCGTTACAGTAGAAATCTCTTTAAATTTTTCATTATTAGAAATATTTTGAACCAAAACATCAAAACTTTTAATCAAATTTTCACTTTTAGTAGTATATGAAGCCAATTCATTAATAAGCTTTACACTCTCTATAATTTTTAAACTTTTAAGATATAAACTACTATCTTCACTAAAAGTTGCTACTGGGTCTTTATCTACAATTTTTACATCCATTTCCAAGAAAGATGCTACTTTACTCTTAGCCTCTACAAGAGCTTCTTTTGTCAGATTTGTACCAACAACTTGTGAAGTCAGCGTTGTAACAGGTGTTAGATGTTCCTCTTTTGAGATATTGTCTTTTTGAACAACTTTTTTCAAAACACTCTCAAATGCTTTTAATGTTGTCGTATCAATACCACCATAAGAAACGATATTAAAATGGGATGGAAGATTACTTAAAGTTGCAGAAAATTTATAATTTCCATTTTCATCACTAAAAGTTTGAAGTTCTGAGTTATCTAAAATAGAGTTATTATTGGTATCTATAAAAACTGTTGCATTTTTAATGTATCCATCAATAATCTTCCCCTCTATAGTTTGAGTTGGATTTGAATTTGTTTCATTAGTGCTTGTAGGAGTTGAATTGATTGGATTTGAATTTGTTTCATTGGTAGCAGGAGAAGAGCTACCTCCTCCACCACCGCAACCTATCAATAAAAAAATAACCAATGAGTTCAGTGAGATTTTTTTAAACATAATATGTCCTAAACTTTAAATAATTTTTTATTTGCATCAATAACATTAATAGCTCCAAATCCGCCAGTTAAAACTTCAGGATTGGTAATACCATACATTCTATAAATTGTTGCCCCAATACTATAAGGCTCGAACCAATAAGTTCCCGTTTTTGGCATAGTATAGAGTCGATTATTTGAGCCTGTTGGTTCTAGCATAGTTTCACCAACAATACCAACACTGTTAAAATACTTTTTACCACCAAAGATATAAAGATTTTGATTATTTCCATGGTCCCAACCAAATGAATCATTTAGATTGACATTTCGACCAAATTCAGCAAAAACCATAATAGAAATATTGTCTCTATTTTCTGCTTTCATGTGAGCCATCGCAACTTCAATTGCACTCATAAGCTGAGTCATCCTATCGGTATATACACTCACTGCATTGGCATGGTCATCCCAACCACCAAGTCCAGCAGAACCCAAAGAGATAACTTTTGTATCGCTATTGTTGATAAGAACTTTCATCGCAGTTTTAAGTTTATTTCCAAAAGATGTATTTGGATATACGATACTTTCAGGGATAGTTTTAGCATTTTGTGAAGCAATAAAAGTATCTAACTGTCCTCGTTTCTCAAATGCTGTTTGAATTGGACTATTCCCATTGATACTCTTAGCCATAGCATCAAACTCATTTGAGATGGTACTAATTGTAGTTCTATTTGATGCTTCCCACTCACTTTTAGTATAAAGTTGATAAGAGAGAGGTCTAGCATATGGATTTGAAAGAGACTCATTTATCGCAGATGGTTTTAAAAACTTAGCCACATCAAGATTGCCATTTGCAAAAAATCCAGAATCACCCTCCATAGTTAAAAATGGCAAAATAGTATTTACATTAATTATCCCATTATTAGTCAAAACTGTACCTAAAGTTGAGAATATCCCACTTCCTTCAGTATCCAACATACCTCTTTGATTTCTAGCAGTACATATTTCATGTGAACGAGAATCATCAGTACTATAACAAGTTCTAAATATCTTCATATCTCCACTAGTAAGCATTCTCTCCATACTTTCACCACCAGCTTGAGACCAAAAATTATTTGCTGTTTTTGTTACTCTTCCTAAATCATACTTATTTTGACTTTTTGTTTGTATCTCATCAAGATTACTCAAATTTCCACCAAGTTCAGAAGCACCACCATAAAGATATATCATGATGGTTTGTGCTTTATTATTGGTATATATAGTCGAATCAAATGTAGCCTGAGAAACATCAATATTGGTTGCATAAGTCCATTTAGGAAAAAGTGCCAAAATAGTAGCTAGGCTCAAACCTTTTAAAAAAACTCTTCTATCCATCTCTTCCTCCTATTTTATCTTTTGATAAGTATAAACTTCACTAAGTCTTGCTAGATATTCAAGTACGATTATGGTGGTATCATATCTATTATTATCCAAATCCATATTTGAATAACCTCTTGATTTATTGATAATATAATCGCTCAACATCTCTTTTTCTTGCGTCGTAGGCTTTCTATCTACAACCGATAAAAAGATATGCTCAAGAAGACCATTGAGTGTATCTGTACCTGCCACACTTTTACCCATAAATGCGTATTGCCAACCAGAATCATACTCATCAATAGAATTTGTCTTACCATTCACAAGTACATCACCACGAATAAAACTATAATAATTTGCAAAAGAGAGAGTATCCGTTGGGATGATTTTATCTCTACCTAGTTTATATTTAAGAGGACTTTGATTCATACTATCCATATTACTTCTCATATTGTAAAAATAGTTAATCGAAGGATAAAAACTCAATCTTTTCGATATCCCATAAAATGTCTCTTCTATACTTTTTACTCTACTTGAGTTATATAAAAACTCTTTTGAAAAAATTATCTGTAAAATAATATCGTTAAAATGCGTAGGATTACTGGCTACAATAGAACTAATTATCTCATTTTTTTGTTCACTTGTAAACTCACTAAAATACATATTTACCAATCTAGTAGCAATCGCTTTGGTAAAGTTACTATTATTGACAATCTCTCGATAAAAATCAAATCCATTGGTTACAGTTGTACCAAAAAGCTCTTGAGGAACAGTGTTTTGATTTAGACCGATGATAAGTTCTCTATCTGTCGTATCCAATCTCCAATCTTTAAGAGCAATTGCAGCTTTTGGAACATTAGAATCATCAAAATCAAGCAAAAATATCTCCAACATCTCTCTACCATTATCTTCTGGACTTCTAAATCGTTCCCAATTTTCATCACTCATCATATAAAGATAACTCATGATTTGCATAGAATAACCGTTATCCATATATCGTACAAAACTATTATACACAGTTGCGATATCTGATGCGTCTGCTGTTGCTACTTCAGAAGCTGGAGAGAAAAGAATAGATTGAGCCAAAATATAAGAACTCAAACGATTGATATAAGCTTGACCCAAATCCATATAAAAGAGTCGTGCAAGGATGAGTTCACGATTCGAATTTGCCTTATTCCATGAATCATAACTCAATTTTTTGATACTCTCTTCAACCTTTGATACATCACTATTTGGCGTATTTACTTTCTCTTTTATCGTTGATATAAATTTACCACTGTTTATCATCTCATCAAGTTTTTCTTTGTGTAAACCATAAAAAAGAGCAGAGAGTAATTTATTTGCAACAATGCGTTGATTTTGAGGAGTAAGAGCATTAAACTCAGCATCTGTTATCGAAGCCAATTTATACTCTTCAAAAGATAGTTTATCTCCAAAAGCATTAACTCCATAGAGGTAAATATTACTAGGATTATTGGAAGTACTAGAGGTACTGAATCTTATATCACCAAAATTTATCGGATTTGTACTGTATCTTATGCGTTCACTTTCGGCTACTTTATTTCCAGACTCATTAAAAATTTGAATAATAAAATTTGTACCAATCGCATAAGTATCATTGAGTTTAATACTATTTAGACTAATACCATTGATAGTACCGTAAATTGCCAATGTTCCTTGAGATGTCTCTTGTGTTGGAGTTGTACTACTCAAAATTTTAACTGTATATTCGCTTCCAGCTATCTTGATAGTTGAACTACTCTCTTGGGATTGATTATCCAAAGCTTTTTTATCAACGGTAAATACAAAATCTAAAGCAACATCATTTTTAACTTTAATCCAATATCCACTACCAACGCTAAACCCTGTAAAATCATTTAAAAACTCTTTTTTCATATCTACATAATACTTTTGATAAGTATCTTTTGAACCTTGAATCACCAAAAGATTATCACTACTAATCTGCTGTTTTATTTCCGATAAGCTCATCGCAGTTGGAGCAGAAATAAGATTCCATCCAGCTTTTAGATTCATTGTAAAGTTATTACTAGTCGAAGAGATTGGAGTGTAAGTTAAAGTACCAGCATTTGCCAATTTTAGCCAATACCCTTTAGCTACATCCAAAGATGTAAAATCATTTAGTGCTTGTTGGTTTGCATCAACATAAGCTTTTTTATAAACTTTATCATCACCTTGTACAACCAACAAATTATCATTTCCCAATTGAGTCTGCATTTGAGATAAACTCAACTGCCCATTGATACCTACCAAATTCCATCCACTTTTCAGCGTCAGTGTATTTGCAAAAATAGAAGTTGAAAACACAACCAACCAAAGCCATAAAAATATCTTTTTCATCGTAACCTACTTAGTCTCTATATTGCCAAAATCGATAGCACTTTGGTTACCAATCTTGATTTTTTCACTACTACCGACCAGTTTACCACTCGAATAAACCTCTACAACCACTTGCGTATCACTACTATAATTTGAATTTAACTTTAAAAGAGCATCTGTTGATTTTCCATCAATCGTGCCATAAAGAGCTTTTGAGCTTTGAGATGTTGATTGTGCTTCACTAAGATTTGTATCACCGACAACAACCACTTCGTAAGTTTCAAAACTTTTAACCACTGGAGAAGCTGTATTATCAAGAACACGCATGACATTTGAACTACTCTCTTGCCAACTTTTACTATCTTCTTGGCAACCATTTAAAAAAATTGAACTTGCCAATACTACAAAAAGTGTAAAAAATTTCACTAATATCCTCCTAAAAGTATCTATTTTACTAATTGTAACTTATCTAATATTAAGAGATATTAAAATAACTTTTACTATTTAATATAATTTTAGTTTAATGAATTCGTTATAATTTTTTTAAATAAAAAAGAATATATATAGTTTTTATTTAATATTTTTATAATCTAACTTTGGAGAGATTTAATTTATCCTTACCTTTAATAATTCATTTTTAAATCTTAATTGACACTATTTCCTGTCAAATCTTTGATATTGGTTTCAAGTTTTTTGAGCAGATTTAATGTTGCATTAGCTTCTTTAATGCTGAAATTTATTTCGTCAATATGCCCATGCGACAAATGATGTAAATGTACTTTTTGATACAACTTTAAATCTCTTAAAATTGTTTTTATCATTGTTAAATTATCATGGCTATACTTATCTATTGCCGTTTTTACATCCTGAATATTAGTAGTTCCAGAGTTAATAATCTTTTCAAGTTCTTCCAATAATTCCAACGAACCTTTTAATTGATTGCCATCTTTGAAAAGATATATTTTATTTTTTGTCATAATATTATTTAATATATTTTTTGTATCTTCAACTCCACCAACCATTAGTATCTTGGAAAATTCATACAGTAAAATTTCAAATTTTTGTCTAAATTCATTGCCTGAAGTTTCTATAGTTGCTTCGGTTAAACTCTCCAATTTAGTTGCTAATGTATCTAATTCTAACCTTTTTTTCTTGCTTGGATTAATATAAATCTTATGCTCATTTCCAATCTCATACAAATTAGCAAATTGCCACTTAGCTTTAGTCTTATAAATATCATTGACAAGGTACATAATGAGATTATAAAAATAGACATTATGGGTCAAGATAAGTATTTGAAACTCTGAAAAATCCTCCAAAATATACCGCATTAAAAAGGTTCGATTAGAGACATCAAGGCTAGTGATAAAATCATCTAAGACTAATATTTTCGTCTTATCGCTTTGTTGTGATTTTTTAATGGACTCCAATAAAAGCAAAAGGACGATCAAGTTGAGTTTAGCTTCATTGAAATAGTGTGTCACATTTTCTTTGAATTCTAAATTTCGTACCGTATCGTGAATCTTTATTTTATAATCATCTTCGTTATCGATAACAATGGTGATATTTTCTTCATGAAATTCTGCTAATTTTAGATTTACTGTCGATTCAATTTCGGAAAAATGTGCACTACAAAATGCTCCAATATCATCAATATTTACATCAATTTTGGTTAAAAGTTTATCAAGCTGTAACGTCCCTTTTATGCAAAGTTTATCCATTGCTATCATAAAGAGTTGATAGGATGTGGCATCAAAGTCACGATAGGAAATATCATTAATGGTAACTTCAAAAGGTTCAGTTGCCTTGTTGTTTTTATAGCTATTCCAAAAAGAGTCCGTTGTCATCGATTGCTCTTCAGGTGTTGTCGCCATGGGGATATTTTCGGCTATTTTTTCTCTAAAAAACGTTATTTTAATCGCTTCATAAAGAGAACTTTTACCCGAACCATTTTCACCATAAAGTAAAAAATTCTTTTTGTTTACGTTTAATTTTTCAAACTCATCACGATAGGCTTTGAAATTTTTGAGATATAAACTTTCCATCTATTCCCCTTTGAAAAATCGTACAAGTTTTTCTTTGAGCTTTCTATCTCGTTGAATAAAATCACTATACGCAAGTGATGATATTATGTGGCTATCGTTTTGTATCGTTGCGTCATTAGAAGTTTGGTAATAGGCTATTTTTTTCTCTAAAAGGAGATTTTTTTTGGGCATATCCAATACGATAAAATTACCCAAACTATTGACAAAAAATTCTAGTTTATTTTTTTCCCAATCCAAAACTTTGTCATCTTTAAGATTAATAATTTTATCAATAGAGTAGCTTGGCAAAGATTTTTCTTTATCACTGTAAAAAGCCAACAGTGCATAGCCATTTTTTAAAATCCCAAGATAATCAAGATAATCTATCGAAATTTCTTTGTAATAAGGATCTATTTGTTCTTTATTACAAATTTTTTTAATGATAGTGAAAATTTCGAATTTTACTTTTGCTGTAGAACCATGATAATATGCATATCGTACAATAGATTCTAAGATAGAGTAATTTATAACATTAAAGTTTGGATTTTTATAAAAATAGACAATAAGAGCAAATTTTGGATATTGATTGGTATACGCTTCAATGAGTTGTATCCATTTGGCTAATTCACTGGATTGCTGTTTTTCTTGATGGATAAAGTCCAACACTTCAATGATATGATTCAAATCATTCATCACCTCTTTGTACTTTTTAAGACTAAAGGGGGAGTAGTCTTTGAGGGTAAAAAATTCTCTGAGATTAATTTCATTGGAAGTAATCCCTTGTTCCCCTCGGATGATGTGAGAGTAATACCTAAAGACATCATCAATGTCGAGAGTGAGGTTCTCACAACTGTTTTTGAAGGTTTTCCATAAATCGATAAAAATGGCTTTTTCACCTATTTTTTCTGCTCTTTTGTAGAGCTTTGCCTTAAAAATATCGGCATCTTCAAGATTCATCCCTCGATTATTGATGGTCTCAAAAATGACCAATGCTTTTTCATTGGCTTCTTCTTTGGTTTGTCCTCGTAACTCTATGGGTAATAAATAAACTTTTTCAAGGAGATACGCGATAAAATCATCTAAATTATTTTTGGAATTTTTTTGAAAAAAGGTAAACCAATCGAAAAAATAGAGACTGTTTTTTATAAATTGACTCCACTCTTTTTTGACTTGAAATTCCCCTTTTTTATTGATACATTCTTCAATTTTGTTAACCAATGTATCTTGGGTATATTGCAATACCGTATCAAGCATTATTTTATCATCTGATTCAAAGACTTCGCTATTAATACGATACTCATACTGTCGTGTTTTTCGACTCATTCCCCCTAAAATTTGTTTCAAATCATTTTTAAACAGTTCATCTTCAGTAAAGAGAGAGAGGACTTTGAGCATCAAGAGAAGGGTCGTGAGGCGTTGTTGACCATCCACTACATCTAATGTATAGTTGTCTTTTTCACTTTTGGCAATAATTAAATTACCAATAAAGTAATCTTCTCTAGACTGAAAAGCTTCTACTAAATCATTATAAAGTTGAAAACATTGATCATATTCCCATGAATAGGGTCGTTGATATTCAGGTATAACATATTGTGCATCAATTTTGAATATATCTAAAATATTTTTTTGTTCCGCCGAAAGTGCCAATGCCATAATTAATTCCTTTATTTTTATAACTTTAATATAAATTTTCTTCTAACTGTTGATAAAGAATAGATTGCTACAATAATACCTTATGCAAATTTAAAATTACCCTTGTCCCCTCATTTTTTTTAGAATAGATGCTCACTTTTATCTTTTCATTATCACAATAGCTCTTAACTATCGCTAAACCGATTCCCTCACCAATAGCCGTTGAATCAAGTTGATAATAGCGTTCAAAAACAGTTACAAGTTGTGTTTCATCCATCCCAATACCTTTATCTTCGATAATAAGTGTATTGTTTTGCAAAATAATTTTAATAGATTGAGTTTTATCTGAGTATTTCATGGCGTTTGAGATAAGATTGTCCACGACTTTTTCAAAACCTATCTTATCCGCAAAAATTTCTATATCATCCAAAGAGAGTTCAAACTCATTTCTCCCAAAATCTCTAAACGCATCCACTCGCTCTTGTATCAATTTTCTCAATAAAAAACGCTCTTTTTCAATAGGTGCTATCTCTTTTTTGATATTATAGATAAGTTCTGTGTAGAGTCGATGAAGTCGCAAAGTTGCTCCATCTATTCTTTCAAGTCGAAGCAGTGTTTTTTCATCAGTAGCTTTTTTTTTCAACATTGCACTATTGGCTTTTATGGTACTAAGAGGGATATTTAACTCATGAAAAATCTCTTTAACAAGATGTAAGAGATTTTCATCAATACGAAATTTTGGAGTCAAAATATAACAGTTAACAATGTAGCCTAAACCAACAGCGATAAATAGCAACATAGAGCTACCAATGATAAACTCATTTTCATGAAAGCCATTTTTTTTTAAGAACCAAAAGAGCATCACAAACAAAATCAACAAAGACAAGGTGTAAAATATGGTAGCAAAGATGACCTCTTTTTTCATGATTCTATAAATCGATATCCTATCCCTCTAACATTGACTATTTGTGCAGGAAAGTATTTTTTTAGAGCTGTCACATAAACTCTTATCGCCCCACTACTTGGTTCTTGAGAGGTATGCCAAAGAGCTTGTTCGATTTGTGGAGTTGATACAACCTCGCCTTTTGAAGAGACTAGCAATATCAACAACTCAACCGCCTTATGAGTAACAGGAAGAAGTGCTTTATTAAGATAAAACTCTTTTGCACTACAATCTATAAAAAAATCACCAATTTCAATACTATTTTCTCTTATCTGTCTTTTTAAAATTGCTTTCAGTCGCAAAGAGAGTTCATCCATATCAAGAGGTTTTTTAATATAATCATCAGCTCCAATATCAAAACCATGAATCAAAGACTCTTTATCTTCTCTTGAAGTGATAAAAATAGTTGGCGTTGAATCCCCACCATTTCTCAACTTTTCAAGCAAAGAAAAACCACTCTCATAAGGCAAATTTACATCAAAAAGATAACAATCATAGCGTCTAGCAAAACTTTTATCTAGTGCTGTATATGGGTCAAGTACACCATCAACGATATAATCCTCATCACTTAGATAATCACTTATCGTCTCATTTAAGAGTTTATCATCTTCTAAAAGAAGTATCTTATAAGGCACTTAAACATCCATCATTTACATCAACATTCCGCCATTAACCCTTAAAGTCTCACCTGTAATATAACTTGAGTGGTCACTTAAAAGAAAGGCAACAGCGTCTGCAACTTCACTTGGATTTCCAAATCTAGCCAATGGAATTTTAGAAGTAAAAGCTGATTTTATCTCCTCTTTGAGTGTTGCTGTCATATCAGTAGCAATAAAACCTGGGGTGATGGTATTGAACCTTACATTTCTACTAGCACCTTCGAGTGCAAACGATTTACTCATAGCGATAACCCCACCTTTACTAGCAGAGTAGTTTGTTTGTCCCGCATTTCCACTCTCTCCAACGATAGAAGCGATATTGACAACTGCACCAAATCTAGCCTTACTCATCACTTTCAAAGACTCTCTACACCCTACAAAAGCTGATTTGAGATTTGCATTGATGACAGACATAAAATCATCACTTTTCATACGAATTGCCAATTTGTCATTGGTAATACCAGCATTATTGACCAAATAATCAAACCTACCATCTTTTGCTACAATCTCTTTTATCGCATTTATAAATGAATCTTCACAACTTACATCAAATCCAATAATTTCAGCATCCCCACCTGCTTTAATTATCTCATCTTTAACACTATTTGCCAGTTCTTGTCCACTTCTATAATTTATCCAAACTTTTAAACCATAACTTGCCAAATTTTTAGCAACACAAGCACCGATTCCACGACTTGCACCAGTCACAAGTACATTTTTACCTGAAAATTTCATTTACAACCTTTTATTTTTTAGACATTTTAACATATATAGTTTAGATTTCTGGGAAGAAAGCCTTTTTCACTTTATCAAAAAAATCATAATCCTCTTCGCTAATATGACTTTTAAATATAATATGATTCAACTGTTTTAAAACGCTCATCTTATCGTAGTCGTGATTGAATAGTGCATTTTTTAGGATAGATATATGTTCATCAATATTACAATCTCTCTCTATAATATTATCTAAAAGCTCGTTTGAATCTTTTGTTTTCATGTTAAAATTTTGCTTCATAAAATTTGCGAAAACTGGTCTCTCCACTTCGATATCTTTTTCATCCTCTTTGATAACATGACAAAATAGTATCGCAACAGACTCTTTAATTGCTGTATCCATTGTATCTCTCCCATTTTTTTTTAAATTTTACTACAAAAGAACAAAATATTAAGCGTTTTTTAGGATTATTTTTTTACCAAAATGCCATAAAATAACATTTAGGTACATAAATGAGTTACTTTTTGTATAAATTTGGTTTAAAACTTTTATAAACTAAGATTATAACTACAAACTGTAAGAGAAATAACATATAGTGCATCATACAAATCTGCTCTACATTTGTTTTATCTTTTAAAAGTTTATAAAATAAATACGCTCCACCCATACCAATCAAAGAACCAAACTGTTTTATACTATCTATCTTTGAGATAATGGTAATATCTTGAATAAAAAGTGTCTCCATACGAACAAGATAATTACCAAATAAAAATGAGAGTTGATAACCAAGATAGACAAAAACAGCACTCTCATAAGAGGCTTTAAAATATAAAAAATAACCAACTATAATAAGCAAAACAAGCTCAACAAAAAGATTTAACTTAAAAAACCACTCTAGGGAAAATAGTTTATTGTATAGTTTTGAGACGATAAGTATCCCAAAAGCTAAAAATACCCCCCCTAAAGAGAAGAAAGAGGGTTCTAGTGGAGCATAAATCGTGATAACTGTTCCAAGGCTAAGCCCTGTAAAAAGGGCATTAGAAAATTTATACGATAGATAATACGAGGAATTGAGTTGCATGGTTAAAATTGATATCTCAACTTAGCTTCAGCCGTTCGACCATCACTATTATAACCGTAAACACTTTGATACTCTTTATCGAACATATTTTTAAGATAAAAAGAGAGATTAAGATTTGAATCTATCTCATAAGTAGAAGTAAAGTCCCATGTTGTATAGTTTCCAGTCTCTTTTGGCATAGCTGGAAAAGTATTATAATCCATATCTTTTCTCTTGCCTATGTAAGTTGCAAGAAGTTTTGTACTCAACTTCTCATTTACATCATAACCCATGGAGAGATGAAGCGTCTCTTCTGCTCTACGAAGTTTTGCACCTATATCACCATTTGCCATTGTGACCAACTCATTCATCGAAAAAAGTTTTGTATAGTTGGCATTTAAAGAAAGTTTATCATTAAGATATCCACCTGCTGAAATCTCAACGCCGTTATAAGTTGTATCATCGTTAGCATTCGCATATCCATAAGGGTCAGACCACAAAAGACCTTTTTTCCAAATAAACTCATCTTTTATGATATTTGAAAAATAAGCGATATCAAATATCTTATCATAATTGAACCCTATCTCATACCCTTTTGTGCTACTTGGTTTGAGTGTTATATTTGGGTATGGATTTGCCATCTGATAACCACTTGGTGCATCAAAAGAGCTTGTATAATTGACTCTCAAATCCAAATCAGGCGTAAAAATATCTTTTTGCTTCAACCCAATTTTATAACTATACTCATCCTCAAATTTATCAAAATGGTCATATCTTAGATTTGTCTCAATATCTGTCGTTGGTGTTAAGTGATAAAAATTTGAAAGAAAAACTCCACTATCTTTATAACTAGCTTCGCTTGAAGGGTAAGTGTTGTATTGCTGAAATCCATCTGTTTTTGATGACTCAATACCTCCAACAATCGTTCCATTGCTATAATTTAATCTATTTATCCATGAATAATTTTGGTTCTCAAATTTATACTGATTTACACCATCACCATACGGACTTGTTGTATAAACAACTCTATCACCTTTTGATTTGCTAAACCCTAAACGACTCTCATATTCACCGTCATTATATGTATGTTCAAGTGCAAAAACTCTATTTTCACCATCACTATGGCTATACGCATCATCAGCTCCAAGAGTATTATAAGTATCATCAAAATTGGCTTTTGTTATTGTCTTATTTGCTCGTAAACTAAGAGTATTTTGTTCATTTGGTTTATAACTAACCGTTCCATGATAAGTATTTTGAGCCACTCCATCTTTTTCACTCGACTTTGGAGCTAACGCAGATATCCCATTACTACTCACTCTTGATGCACCAGCCTCTATCGCAAACTTAGCATCTTTAAACGAAAGATTTGCCCCTGAAGTATAAGTCTCATGAGAACCATATCCAAGTTCAACCTTAGCATGAAAACTATCTTTTGGCATTTTTGTGATAATATTTATCACTCCAGCCGTTGCATTTGCACCCCAAATACTACCCATACCATTTTTAATAATCTCTATTTGTTTCACATTGTCCAAAGAGATATTTTCTAAAATCGCCTTATTATCCGTTGTACTCGCATCATTCATACGAACACCATCTATCATTACAAGCGTACTACCACCCGTCATTCCTCTCATAAAAAGAGAACTTTGTTGACCGATACCACCTGATTGTGTTGTTGAAATACCAGATACATCAGCCAAAACATCAATTAAAGATTTATAACCCCTCTGCTCTATCACGCTTTCATCGATAACCTCAACATTTGAAGTTGTTTTACTCGCTTTTTGAGAAGTCTTTACAGCACTAACAACTATCTTTTCAATCTCTTCAACTGCCCACAAAGATGGTGTTGAGGCTAAAATAACGGCAATAGAAAGCCATATCGTTTTTTTCATAGTATCTTCCTTGTAATATTTTTATGTTAAATTATCTCTTCGATGTCTATTACAAGTGGTGGAGGTGAGGTTTTGTACTCTTGATTTTGATGAAAGAAATTATGATATACAAATAGGCTATCAAACTTTTGCAACTTACACAGCGTTGAAAATATCGCTATAGATGCTAAAGAGAAGTAAGTTTTTTTGCGAAAGCCTTTTAAATATTTCATTTCGGAATTCTACATGAAATTTCTTAATATTAAATCAATATATCACAGTAATCTCTTAAGTTTTTTAAGATATAATTAAAAAATGTTAAAAAAAACTTAAAGTTTAAAAATTAAATAAAGAGGAAGCGGTGAAAAGTTTAATTATAGTGATACTTTTGTCTCTTTTTGTCATGGGAGCGAGTGTTAAAAGACCTGCATGGCAAAAAGGTTTAAGTTTTGAAGACTATCTTGAATCCAATAAAATTTCAACAGATATACTAGATGACATAGATAGCGAAACGGCACAACTTATCAGTGAGATTGAGGATGAGCGGTATTTTTATGAGTTAAAAGCAAGTAATGGGATACTTCTTCAAGCTTTAATACCTGTCGGAGATGATTTGCAAATTCACCTCAAAAAAACTTATAAAGGGTATGTGATAGATATAACCCCTATCGAATTTAGAGACGATACTTATCTTAGTGCTTTTAAGATAGAGGTTTCTGCCGTTGATGATATTATCTCTAAGACTAAAAATCGGCGTTTGGCAAATGAATTTATGGATGTATTGAAAGGAAGTATCAACTTTAGAAATACGAAAAAAGGTGATGAATTGGCCATCGTTTATCAACAAAGGATGAGACTAGGGTTTCCTATCGGTAGCCCAAATATCAAAATGGCAATGATAGAGTCCAATAATCAAAGATTTTATATGTTTAAACACACCGATGGAAAATATTATGATGATATCGGCGAGGTAGAAACCACTTACACCTCATCAGGCGGTGGCTCAGCTTTTTTCAAACCTTTAAATACTCTTAGAATCACTTCTGTATTTACAACCAGCCGATATCACCCTGTATTAAAACGCTATCGAGCCCATTTAGGTACAGATTTTGGTGCAAGAAGTGGAACTCCTATTATGGCATCAAATGCTGGGAAAGTGGTGTTTTCAGGATGGAAAGGTGGATATGGAAATGTCATAGAGATAGCTCACGCCAACGGATACAAAACACTCTATGCCCATCAAAGTAAACGAAAAGCTGTTGTAGGGCAAAGTGTAAATGCTGGAAATATCATCGGATTCGTAGGAAGTACAGGTATTAGTTCAGGAGCACATCTTCACTTTGGTGTTTATCGAAACGGACAAGCCATCAATCCCATGAGTGTACTCGGCTCAAAATCTATCACAACAAGCATCATATCTAAACCAATCGCTCCAAATAAAGATGAATTTTTGCGTAGAAAAGCGAAATACATCAAAATTATTGATAAAATATTTAAAGAGAAAAAAGCATCATCTTATGTATGGAATACCGTTCAAGATTTGTCAATCTCTCCAAATAAAAAAACTTTTTATAAAAAACTAGGATGGTAGCTGTGGATTTTGAAATCAAAAATTTTAC
>SDAZ01000136.1 GCA_006212005.1 Sulfurovum sp.
CTCTCATTGAATCTTTTATTGTGGTACTCTATATGAAAAGGGCTAAAATTTTCAACCCGAATGGTTTCGAAAAGTTCCCTACTCATCAAACAAAGCAGTAGATAGATATCTTTGAGCAGTATCACAAAGAATGGTTACGATAGTTTCGCCCTTATTCATGCGTTTTGCCAACTCCATAGAGGCAACCAAATTTGCTCCAGCAGAGATACCGATAAGTAAGCCCTCCTCTTTCGCAACTCTTGATGCCATATTTATAGCTTCGTTGGTATTGACTGTGATTATCTCATCATAAATATTTTGATTTAAAATCTTTGGGATAAATCCAGCACCGATACCTTGAATCCCATGAGGTGATGGCTTATTGCCTGAAAGTACAGATGATTCTGTTGGTTCAACGGCTACGATTTTGATATGTGGTATTGCTTGTTTAAGTCCTTTACCTGTACCAGAAATCGTTCCACCTGTTCCAACAGCTGATACAAATGCATCTACTTTTGAATGAGTTGCCATCAATATCTCAATTGCCGTTGATTCAAGATGAGCCAAAGCATTATCTTCATTGTCAAATTGAGAAAGCATAAACCCATCCAAATTATCCACCAACTCTTTAGCTTTTTTTATAGCACCACTCATTCCCTCACTAGCAGGTGTAAGTACTATCGATGCACCTAAAAATGTAAGAAGTTTTCTTCTTTCTATACTCATAGATTCGGG
The DNA here is from genome assembly GCA_006212005.1 of Sulfurovum sp. GTDB lineage: Bacteria > Campylobacterota > Campylobacteria > Campylobacterales > Sulfurovaceae > UBA1140. Next base: position 715 of record SDAZ01000136.1, read on the forward strand.
CATTGTCAAGATAAGTTTTATCCCTTTAGAAGCACAAATAGAAGCAAGTGCTACACCTGTATTGCCACTAGTTGGTTCGATAAGCGTACTATTTTTATCTATCTCGCCTCTTTTTATCGCACCATTTATCATCCAAAGAGCCGTTCTATCTTTTATAGAACTTGTAGGATTTAAAAACTCACACTTAGCTAAAATATTTACTCCACTCTCAAGTGAGAGTTTTTGGAGTTTTATCAATGGCGTGTGTCCTATTAAATCATCTATACCAGAGGCTATCATCTTTTTATTTATCCTTTTCGCTCAATAGCTTATATTCATATTCATCATCATCAAAGCACTCTATCTCACCAGTTTCGATATCAAAATACCAAGCGTGAACAAAAAGTTCTCCCGCCTCAACAGCCTCTTTAACTGCTGGATAGCTCATAAGATTTTGTACTTGAAAGATAACTGATATCTTTTCTGTATATCTAAGTCTATCTTCCAAAGAGGCTTGACGATGAGACATCATTGCCATCTTTTTAGCAGGTTCTGCCAAATCTAACCATTTATTGATATGAATATTTTTACTATCTTTTGGAATCTCTTTATATAAAGAGGATATCGCTCCACAATGTGAATGTCCACACACGATAACATCAGAAACCTTAAGATGAGTCACAGCATACTCTATAACAGCAGCAGTTGCATGATACTCTTCATCTGGCTTAAAAGGAGGAACAAGATTGCCAATATTTCGAGTTACAAACAAATCCCCAGGGCGTGAACCTGTAATCACATCAGGTACAACCCGTGAATCACTACATCCGATAAAAAGAGCTTTTGGACTTTGCCCATTTTCTACCAAATCTTTAAATCTTTGCTCATTTTGCTTGAATTTTACATTTTGAAAATCAAAATGCCCTTGAATCAAAGAGTTTATGTTTTTATCCATTTTTATCCTTTTATATCAACTATTGAGAAAGGTATCTCTTCATTTGCAAACATAGGAACAACACCGCCATAATTTGACGGAACTATGAAAGACCGCTTTTCAAGTGTTACAATTTTGGATGGAATAACTATATTGCTATAAATATTCCGTGCGTTATCGGATACAAATTTTTGAAGATTTTCTATGGTTGAATTTTGTAAAAATAGCTCTGTTAAAACTTGAAGAGCGATGGGAGCCGTAAAAACACCAGCTGCACATCCACAAGACTCTTTTGCATGTTGAGGATGAGGTGCTGAATCGCTTCCAAACATCACTTTAGGATGACCACTAAACGCCAATTTTCTAAGTGCAAATCTATCTTCAGGTCGTTTCGCTATGGGTTTACAAAAAAGGTGAGGTTTAAGCATCCCACCTGCTACATCATCAAGAGTAATGATAAGATGATGAAGTGTGATGGTCGCATAAAGATTTTCAAATCTATCCAAAGCTTGAACACTATCTTTAGAGGTGATATGCTCCATGATAATTTTAAGTTTTGGAAATGCAGTGGCAATTTTTTCATAAATAGGAATAAATTCACTCTCTCTATCCATCACAAAACCATTGGTCTCCCCATGGATACATAAAGGAATCTCTAGCTCACTCATCGCATCAAGCGTCATTTTTAAGGATTCTATATCAAAACCGTCAACACCCCCCTCTGAATTGGTTGTTATCCCTGCTGGGTATAATTTTATCGCAATAATCTCCTCTTTTATAGAGCTAAGGAAATCAAAATCGTAACTGTTTTTAAAAAAAAGCGTCATGTAAGGAGTGAATGTATCATCTTTTATAGCTAATTTAATTCTTTTTTTATAAGCGATAATTTCTTCTTTTGAGGTCACTGGTGGGAGAAGATTTGGCATAACGATAGCACCAGCAAAAGAGTTGGAACTGCATTGTGCAATATTATCTAACATTGCTCCATCTCTAAGATGTAGGTGCATATCTAGTGGTGAGGAGATTTCTATTTTCATTGATTACCTTGATAATTATATTTCTTATAATAAAATATTATTCTAGCATATGCAATATCTTATCTAAATTTTTACTCACTAAATAACATTAATTAGAAAAAAAAATGATTCATTATGTATCAAATCCAAATATTATCAATAAGTCTTGTACTACCAACCATACAAGCAACTAAAATAATCGTATTTCCTATCTCCACTCGTTGAAGTTGCTTAAACTCTCTATCAACAAATGCGATATAATCTATCTTTGTCGTTTCCAAAAGAATTTTTTCCATCGAAGCAGAAACTATTTTTGTCTCCAAAACCCCTTGCATAATAAGCTTAACAGCTTCATAAAGAGATTTTGAAAGGAGCAGTGCTTTTTGCATCTCTTGGGTTGTTAAGTAAGCATTTCGACTACTCAACGCCAAACCTGACTTATCTCGAACTATCTCACAGCCAACTATCTCAACACTCATAAAATAATCTTTTACCATTTGAGTAATCAACGCCAACTGTTGGGCATCTTTTTTCCCAAAATAAGCTCTAAGTTTTTGAGGTTTATGAAAATTGATGATGTTTAAAAGCTTCATCACAACCGTCAAAACACCGTTAAAATGCCCTGCCCTTGAGCTTCCATCTAAGATAAAACCTCGAATGGGTGGTGCGAAGATAGAGATTTCATCTTCACCATACATACTTGTAGAAGTTGGCATAAAAAGCACATCAACCCCTGCCAATCTACAAATCTCGCTGTCACTTAAGCTCTGCCTTGGGTACGCATCAAAATCTTCACCCTCTAAAAATTGTGTAGGATTGACAAAAATAGAGACAACAACTTTACTATTTTCCTCTTTTGCTCTCTTTATCAACGATATGTGACCCTCATGTAAAGCCCCCATAGTTGGGACAAAGCCGATAGAATCTCGCATATTTTGAGTATGAGAGATAAGCTCTTCTACGCTATGAACAATAATCATTTGACCCCATCTCGACTTAATAACTTACTTTTGCTTTTTTTTCTAAATCAATAACCTTAGCTTGGATACTACCTATCGCTTTTTGCTCTTTGAGTATCATCTCAATATCATTTTTCGCATCATCATAAGAGACTGTACCTGCTGGTTTTTTATCCACAAGATAGACAACTGCGTATTTATTGCCCGTATAGATAGGAGCTTGTGAGAGCGTATCAACTTTCATCGCAAAAACTTCTTTAAAAAATGCAGATTTGTCATCAGTAGAGGTAATCCACCCCACAAACCCTCGTTGAGAACTACTTTTTGCCACACTTTCAAACGCTTTAGGAACATCCGATGATGCTTTTATAGTCGATATCGCTTTTGAAGCATCCTCTTTTTTAGGAAAACTTATCGCTACTATCTTCGCACTATCTTTATGACTCATTTTAGCTTTATTGTCATCGTAAAACTTTTTGATATCGCTACTACTTACACTACTCTCTTTAATCAATTTATTTTGGTAAACAGCCAACGCCACCGCACCTTTGATATTTCTCAACTGCTCTTGGCTCAACGCTTTACCCATCATCTTGCCGTATTGTGCCTGTGCAACCTCTTTTTGCTTCGCATACAATGGTTCAAATTCACTGCTTTTAACCACATCACTACTCAAAAGATAGGAGTACAAAAGCTCCTCTCTGACCAAACCATTAAGCAATTTTTTCTTTTTTGTGGTATCGAGTTTGTCATAACCAGCAGGGATAATATCATCCGTAATCTGATGTCCGTTCACCGTTGCTAAAGTTTTACCAAAAAGCATAGTTGAGCTTAAAAGTAGAAGTGTTGTTAAACCTAAAAGTCTGTTTTGCATACAATTTCCTTTGTGTGAGTTACTGTTTTATT
>SDAZ01000137.1 GCA_006212005.1 Sulfurovum sp.
AAATCTTATTAGTAGCATGAATCTAGCTCATCTTTTGCCACTCTCTACGCTTTGGAATGGTGCTAGATACAATGAAAATGATAAATTTCCACCTTTCTCTCCACCCTTGCTTTATGGATTGAGCGGTTCATCTCTATTTAGATTAAATCTTCATGTTAACGATATTGGTCACACGCTTATCTTCGGGCCAACTGGAAGTGGAAAATCTACCCTTTTGGCTCTGATTATTGCAAGTTTTCAACGCTACGAGAATGCAAGAATTTTTGCTTTTGATAAAGGTAAAAGTTTGTATCCTCTTTGCTTGGCAACTAACGCAGAGTATTATGATATCGGTTCAAACGAAAATAAACTCTCTTTTGCTCCACTTAGTCGCATAGAGACACAAAATGATAAATTGTGGGTTCAAGATTGGATTATTTCACTTTTGAATCTCCAAAATATAAAACCTTCACCTCAACAAATAGAGCTTATTCATCACGCTTTAGAGCTTCATGTAGAGACAAATGCTAAAAGTTTAACCGATTTTATATCCTCTCTTCAAGATAGCTCTTTGCGTTCAGCACTCAATCACTATTCGATAAGTGGCTCAATGGGGCATCTGTTGGACGCTCAAAGTGATACTTTAAACTTAAGCTCTTTTAGTGTGTTTGAGATTGAGGAGTTGATGAATTTACGATTGAGTGATGCTATTCCTGTTTTACTTTATCTTTTTCATCTGATAGAAAAATCACTTGATGGCTCACCTACCCTTTTAGTGCTTGATGAGGCGTGGATAATGCTCTCTCATGAAGTCTTTCGTTCAAAAATCAAAGAGTGGTTAAAAGTTTTAAGAAAAGCTAATTGTGCTGTTGTGATGGCAACTCAATCGCTTTCTGATGCTTCAAAATCTGGTATTTTAGATATTTTACAAGAGTCTGCACCTACAAAAATATTTTTACCAAATCCTCAAGCTCTCAATAGAGGTAATGGTGAAAAATCACTAGCTCCTTATGACTTTTATACTTTATTTGGACTCAATCATGTTGAGATAAATACCATTGCTGGTGCAAAAATGAAAAAAGAGTATTATTATAAATCGCCCTATGGTTCACGATTGTTTGAGTTAGCTTTAGGCGAGTTTGGAGTTAGTTTTTTAGGTGCAAGTAGCAAACAAGATATGAAAAAGATTGATGAGTTGAGAGCGATTTATGGCAATAGCTGGATAAAAGAGTGGCTTAAATATCGTAAAATTGACCAACACTTTATCAATTTTATAGAGAAATACGAAAAAAATTAAAAAATTAAAAAAAATTAAAAAAAGAACAATGAGATAATAATATGAGAAAAAGATTTCTAACAATTTTGACAATAAGTTTAATTTTTACAGATAGTGGTTTTGGCTTTTTAAGTTTTGGCGGTCTTAATAGTGCCACGGAAACAACGCAAATTGCAAATAATATTCAATTGGCTTTGCAATACAGTAAACAATTAAATCAATATGCACTTCAAGCTAAAGAGTATCAAACACAACTTCAACAATACTCAAATCAACTTAAAAGTTATGAAAAAATGCTTAAAAATATAGGAACATTGCCTCAAGAACAGTGGAATAACTTTCTAAAAATTAACATTGGACTCAAAAATATCTTAACCAATAGCGGTGCGATGAGTTTTTGGGCTTCAAATATTGATAAGCAGTTTAAATCTACTTATAGTGAATATGATTCATTTTTGCAAAGAGCTAAAAATAAAAATCTCAACTTTGAAAATCAATACACGCTTTTGAGTCAAGAGCGACTTCGTGGGGTGAATGCTCAATTAAAATATCTCAATCTTACAGCTCAAGAGATGCAAAATGATGAGAGTGTAATGCGAAAACTTCAATCCTTTAGTGGCTCTTCTGTTGGACAACTTTCAGCGATTCAAGCCACCAATGAAATAGCACTTCATCAAACACATACGCTTAAAAAATTGCATCAAACCATGATGACTCAAGCATCTGTTCAATCTCAATATATAGCTTCCGTTCAAACAAAAGAGGATTTGAACAGAGTAGCCAAAAAAGAGTGGAGTGGACGAAAAGCAAATATCAATAAAAATGATGATAAGCCATTGGGAGGTAAAGTTTTACGATGAGTGGTAAAAAATTTCTACTTGTTTTTATCGTAACTTCTCTTTTTATGACCGCTTATGGAGCAGAGAATAATATGTTTTCTACTATTCAAAGTGATTTTGAAACAAAAGTTAAAACTTTTTATCAACCCATAAAAGATGTGGCATTTAGTCTATTTTGGATACTTGCAACTATTGAGATGGTGATTATTTTTAGCATGATGATACTTCGCCAAGAGTTAGAAATCGGTGCTATTTTTGCACAGCTTGTAAAACTTATCCTAATTTTCGGACTCTTTCAAGCTTTTTTTATGCACCCTGAATGGATGTTTTCTATCTTTAATGGGTTCAATGAGTTGGCTTTTAGAGCTGGAGGTAGTAGTGCTTCTGTTGATACGCTCATTGATAATCTTTTTGCTATGTGGGAAAAAATAGGTAATCAAAGTTCAATCTTTTCACCAGCTGATGCAATACTTTTTGGATTAATTGGATTGGTTGCTACAATTGCTTTAACGGTTTTGGCAGCTCAAGCATTGATGATTTATGCATTTTTAATTTTTAGTATCTATATCGGAGTCTTTTTTCTAGCTTTTGGCTCTTTTTCTCATACAAGAGCATGGGCAATTAACGCCATTACAAGTATTATAAGATGGGGTGCAAAGTGGTTTATGATTTTGCTTCTTATCTCTATTAGTTTTTCACTTGTCAATGAGGCGTTAATGGCTGGATTTGAGGATTTAACCTCACTTATCAAATTGCTTATTATTAGTTTTATGATGGTAACTATCTCTACTGGAATATCGAGTTTTGTAGATAGTTATTTCAATGGGATGGGAAGTGGAGAAAATAATGCTGGTTACAATATGGCAAGAAATCTTACGATGACAACAGTTGGAGTTACAATGGGTGCCGTAACTGGTGGGGTTGGTGGAGCGGTTAATGCAAGAAATAGTATTGCTTTAACAAAAGCAAGTGGTGCTGAAGCTGGAAGTGACTTTTCACAAGTGGCTCAAGTAGGTATGGGATTTATGGGTGGTGCATCTAAAGGGGCATTTGACGCTTTTAATCGTCAAAAATATAATCAATTTAATCAAAAAAGCTATGAAAATATCTCTGATAATGTCAATAATTGGATAGATAAACGAGAATCTAAAAATGGTGAGGATGGTTTAAATGGAACAATTTCTTAAAAAGGTAGATAAATGAATGAAACAAAAAATATAAATCCCTATCTTGACGCAAGAAGAGAGTGGAATGAGAGATATGGAGATTATATTGCTCAAGCTTCAAATTGGCGTTTAGTTGCTTTAATTTCTACATTTATAGCTCTTTTGGCTGTTATTGGTGTCATTTGGATTGGGTCGCAAAGTAAATTTATCCCTTATGTTGTTGAAGTTGATAAGTTGGGTCAAGGCGTTGCAATCTCACCTGCTTCTCAAGTTAAGAGTTATGATGAAAAAGTGATTAAATTTTCTTTGGCTGAATTTATAAGCAATTTCCGCTCCATCTATCCAGATAAAGAGATACAAAAAAAGTACATCTTAAATGTTTATAAATATCTCTCAAATTCATTTCCTGCTTATACTATTATCAATCAGCATTATAAAAATTCCTCACCATTTGGACAAAATCAAACCATACAAGTTGAAATCTCAACTGTTTTAAATATGCAAAATGACGCATGGCAAGTTGATTGGAGTGAGAGTAGTTTTGATGCTATGGGTAATCTTGTGAGTAAAGAAAATTATAGAGCATTGATTCATATTGTCATTATTCCACCTACACAAGAGAGTTTGATTATTAAAAATCCACTCGGAATCTACATCAAAGATATATCTTTTCAAAAGAGTTTAAAATGAAGATTTATCAACACTTTAAATACTTTTTATTTATACCATTTTTGCTTCATGATACGCTTTTTGCCGAAAACTTTAAATTTTCAAAAGAGCCTAAAATATCTTCTCAAGAAGAACACTCTTTTTCTGTGGCTAAAAAATTTATCAATGGCAAAGACAAAAGCTTTTATCGTGAAGATGGAAGTGTGGTTTTTATTCATGGAGCATCACTTCCTAGTATTTTAACCGCACCACTGCGTATTACTGATATTCAATTTCAAGAGGGTGAGATTATCAAAGAGATTCAATTAGGAGATACCGTTAGATGGAGGATAACCCCTTCTTTGTCTGGAACTTCACCCCATGAGATTAGTCATATTGTGGTTAAACCAACGGATGTTGGGCTTGAGACAACTTTGGTTGTTTTTACCAATAAACGAAGTTACTCGCTAAATCTAAAATCAACAACTTCAAAATATTTTCCAGTAGTCAGTTTTGCATATAAAGATGAACAAGAGAGTGCATGGAGTAGTTATCACGAAAAAACAAAAGATAGATTGACTCCAC
>SDAZ01000029.1 GCA_006212005.1 Sulfurovum sp.
GTGCGACTTATTAGTATGAGAGTTAATATTCCATACTCAAAACTGTTTTCACTACTAATTCAGGCACAAGATGATTTTTACGCTAAAGGGATTTTAGAATGAAGATACTTCTGCTAGAAGATGATAAAATACTATCTGAAATAATTGAAGAATACTTAGTTAATAGCTCTTATGAAGTCACGATATGCTATAGCGGATATGAGGCAGAAGAGTTGGCATACGAGAAGTCATTTGACCTTTTTTTATTTGATGTAAATGTCCCTGATATCAATGGCTTTACCCTATTAGTATCTATCAGAAAACGAGGTGTTAATACTCCTGCTATTTTCATCACCTCTTTAAATACTAGCAAAGATATGCAAGATGGCTTTGCTAGTGGGGCTGATGATTATATAAAAAAACCATTTGAGATACAAGAGCTTTTGTTGCGTATCAACAATATCAAAAGAATTTATAATATAGATAGTACTAAAAAAGTGATGCTTAGAGAAAATATCAAGTTTGATATGTTGACAAATACGGTTACAAATGCCGACAACATATATTCACTCACCAAAAAAGAGGCTCAAATACTCCAATACCTTTATACTCATAGTTATAAAAACATCTCTACAGAAGAGCTTATTTCCAATGTTTGGGAGTATGACAATATGCCAAGTGAAGCAACTATTAGAACTTATATTAAAAATCTGAGAAAATATATAGGGGAAGATAACATTGTTACAGTTAAAAGTATCGGTTACCGATTTAACAAAATATGAAAAACGAACATTAGTAAACTATTTTTGGTTGTATATTGGTACAGTTACTGTACTTTTAGCATTTATTGTTGTTTTATTTTACAATACAAATTATGAAAATACTAGAGCAACCCTCTTATCAAATATGAAAATGAAGGCAGAAAATGCATCCAATGAAATAATCGTAAGTGATATGAAAGGGATAAAGAAAGAGGACTTTATACTACCATCATCAAATAAATTTACATTGGAGTATCTCAAATTAAATCAAGTTCCATTATGGTACAAAAAAACTAAAGAAGCTATTTATGAGGACAAAAAAACCAATACTATCTATTACCTTGATAAAAATGCTGGTGGACATTATGGCATATCGTATGTTGTTGTAAAAGATAGTGAGTTTTTGGACAATTCCAAACGACTTGGTCATTGTGCTGTGCTTTTTGGTTCTATCTATTTGGCTGTTTTGTTGGTAGGGTATGTTTTGGCTAGGATTTTCATTGAGCCGATTGTAATACAGCGAAAGCAATTAAATAACTTTATCCGAGACACAACCCATGAACTTAATACACCTGTGAGTGCTATCGTGCTATCGATTGATGATGATGCAGAACATATTTCTGCCAAAAGTTTACTTAGAATAAAATACAGTGCCAAGCGAATCACTGAGATATATAGCGACCTTACTTACCTTTTTTTAGAAGGCACTCTTATGAATACTACTGATTTTATATCTCGGTGTAACATAAAAAAGATGCTTGATAGTCAGATGGTCTATTTTGCACAGATGGCTGAAAAAAAAGAGCAGAATCTAATTTGTAATTGTATTGATTCTATTCAAAAGATAAGTAAAGAAGATTTTTTAAGACTCACCAATAATCTCATCACCAATGCTATTAAATACACACCGAAAAATGGCACTATAATTATCACTTTAAATAGTAATAAATTTTGTGTTGAAGATAATGGTGTAGGAATCGAAAAAGAGAAACAACAAAAAATATTTGAACGATTTTATAGAGCTAGTACAGAAATAGGTGGATTTGGCATAGGGCTTAGTATTGTAAAAAATATCGTACAAAAGTACGGATTCAAAATAGAAATCGACTCCGAGTTAAATGTCGGCACTACGGTTAGTGTCTATTTCTAAATAATAATCAAAACAAAGGAACATAATGAAAACACTTATATTTTTAATCGCTATCTTTTCAACTCTTCATAGTGTCGAGCCAAAACTCTGGAGCAAACACATTGCAAAACTTACAGATGAAGAAAAAAATGTGATACTAAATAAAGGAACACAAAGAACATTCACTGGTAAATACACTAATATGAGCGAAGATGGCGTATATACATGTAAGTTATGTGGCACACCACTATACACATCATCAGATAAGTTTCAGTCACATTGTGGATGGCCTAGCTTTGATGATGCAATAAAAGGGGCTGTCAAAAAAATACCAGACAAGGATGGCATGAGAACTGAGATAGTATGTGCAAAATGTGGTGGTCATTTGGGTCATGTTTTTGCAGGAGAGGGCTATACTCCTAAAAATACGAGATATTGCGTTAATTCTATATCATTGAATTTCCAAAAATCAATACCAAAAACAATAATCGCAAAGGCATATTTTGCTGGTGGATGTTTTTGGGGAGTGGAGCATTATATGGAGAGGTTAAATGGTGTCAAGAAGGTAACATCTGGTTTTATGGGGGGAAGATTACAAAACCCTAGCTATATTGATGTGGTCTGCAGAAACACAGGTCATATTGAGACTGTCGAAGTGGTGTATGACCCGAGCAAAATATCTTATACAAACTTAGCCAAAGCATTTTTTGAGATACATGACCCGACTCAAAAAAATAGACAAGGTTCAGATGTTGGAGAGCAGTATCAATCCGCTGTTTTTGTTTCTAGTGACAATGAGCGAAAAGTTATTCACTCGTTATTAAAACAATTAAAATCTAATGGATTTACACCTGCAACCAAAATATTTAAAGCAGATAAATTTTACAAAGCAGAAGAGTATCATCAAAACTACTATGCTAAAAAGAAATCAACACCATATTGCCATGGATATGTAAAGAGGTTTGACAAGCCTAAAGATAAATTACCACTGTTTAAATCTTTCAAGTTTATAGACTAAAATTGTTGGCTAAAACTTAACACCAAAATTTTCTTTAAATAAATATTGAGCATCTATCTCTTTTTTATTAGAAGAATTAAGCTAAAATTCAAGATATTTTTTTTAGATAAGGTGGATAGTCTCGTGAATGATAGTTTAAATGTGCTTGAAAGAAAGTTGTCAAATTTGAGTTTTGACGATATAAATTTAAAAAAAGAAATTTTTGAAGCCTTTAAACTCTACAAAGAGACAAAAGAGTTAGAGCCATATCAAGCAGAGCTTGTGAAGCTTCAAAATCATATAGAAAAAGAGGGTAAACGGCTTATCATCATTTTTGAGGGTCGTGATGCTGCGGGTAAAGGGAGTCTTATCGGTACAGTTTCAAGGTATCTTAACCCAAAACATTATCGTGTAGTGGCACTTGGAAAACCAACAAAAGAGCAGAGGTATCAGTGGTATTTTCAGCGATATGTTGAGCATTTTCCAACAGCTGGAGAGATAATTTTATTTGATAGAAGTTGGTATAACCGTTCGATGGTTGAACCTGTTTTTGGTTTTTGTACCAAAGAAGAGCATGATATTTTTATGAATGATGTGATAGGATTTGAAAAATCTGTATGCAATCAAGGTATCGTTATCATCAAACTCTATCTAAGTGTAAAAAAAACAGAACAAGCAAAAAGGTTTGAAAAACGAAAAAATGACCCACTTAGAAGTTGGAAATTAAGCGAGGTTGATTTGCAGTCTCAAGCGATGTGGGATGAATTTAGTAAGATGAAGTATAAGATGTTACTTCGTACAAGTCATGATGATGCTCCTTGGTATGTCATTCGTTCAAGCAATAAACACAATGCGAGAATTGAGGCGATAAAGCTTATTTTACAGCATTTTGATTATGAAGGAAAAGATTCAAACATCTCTTTAATCTCCAATAGAAGGCTTGTGGTGAGCAGTAAGAAAGAGCTTGAAATGATGAGAAAACGACGAGCTGACCTATTTATAAATAAAAAATAAGATATAATATCTGGTAAAATCAACAAAAAAGAGATTTAAAAATGACCGTAAAAGTCAATGGTGAAATAAAAATTATAGACGAAAATTGTACAATTACACAACTCATTGAGCTTTTAAATGTTAAGGTTCAGATGATGGCTGTGGCTGTTAATATGGAGATTGTCAAAAAAGAGGATTGGCATACTCAGACTCTTCATCAAGATGATAGAGTGGAGATGCTTCATTTTGTTGGTGGTGGGTGAAAACCTTAAAATAATAGAATTAAAAAGATAAAAAGCAAAGGGAAAAAATGAGCAAAAAATACATTAAAAAGATTTCAAATTATGCAATAGTTGGTGGAATGGGTGCGTTAGTGATAGCCTCTTTGAGTGCTTGTAGTGATGCTCCACAAGATGAGTCAAAAACAGGTTCCAATACGATATCAGACGCAGCCAATAAAGAGGGTGCATTTGTTATTATTGAAGAAAAACCTGCTAAAACTTACAAGATAATTGATGAGTATCCTGCTGAAAAGACGACGATTATCTTAAGAGATGAAAATGGTACAGATAAGATTTTATCTCAAGTTGAAATTGATAAGTTGGTTAAAGAGACGGAAGCAAAGATAGACAACAATACTTCGAATCTTACCAAACCAGCATCGGAAGTGAGTAGTGGTGGTATGAGCTTAGGAGAAACGCTTTTGGCTAGTGCTGCTGGAGCGATGATTGGAGCTTATATTGGTAATAAACTTTTTAACAATCAAAATTATAATCAAAATAGACAAATGAATTATCGTTCTCCACAAACTTATAGCCGTTCGGTGAGTAGTTTTCCAAGCAATAATAGAAACAGTGCTTTTGGAAATAGTAATAACAAAGGCTTTAGTTCAACTCCATCAAATACAAATAATCAAAAAAGTGGATTTTTTGGAGGTTCTAAATCTTCTCCAAGTTCAAGTGCTGGTTCTAGTAGCTCAAGTTTTGGTGGTTGATGATGAGATTAGAACCTATTAAAGTTCCAAGTAAAGAGTTTATGGAGAGTATTGGTTTTTATTGGCATACCGATGAAAACTCAAAATCTTATATTGCTGATGTCATAGCACTTGTGAGTGAATCTGAAGCTGAGGCTTATTATGAAGCAACAAATGAGCTTTATGATATGTTTGCTGAGGCAGGAGAGTATGTTATTCAAAATAATCTTTTTCATGAGTTAGGTATCCCTTTTAATCTTGTAGAAGCAGTCAAAATGAGTTGGAGTAATGATGTTCATTGGCATCTTTATGGTCGCTTTGATTTAGCAGGTGGACTTGATGGGAAACCAATTAAACTTATTGAGTTCAATGCAGATACCCCAACAGCTCTCTTTGAAACTTCAATTTTACAATGGGCGATGCTTAAGGCAAATGGTAAAAATGAGACAGAGCAGTTCAATAATCTTTACGAAGCATTGGAGCAAAACTTTAAACGATTGGTCACTTTAAGTGAAGAGACGGACTCTTTTTATGAGCGTTATGAGGGGTGGAATATTTTATTTTCATCTATTAGAGGCAATATCGAAGAGGAAAATACGGTAAAACTTTTGCAACATATCGCTACTGAAGCTGGATTTAACACTCATTTCGCTTTTGTAGATGAGGTTGTATTTAGTGAAGATGGTGTTTTTGTGGATGGAGATAAATTTGATTATTGGTTTAAACTTATTCCATGGGAGAGTATCGCTTTAGAAGAGTCTGATTTGGCTATGCTTCTTACTCAGATTATGAGAAATAAAGAGGCAATTATTCTCAATCCAGCTTACACTTTGATGTTCCAATCTAAGGCATTTTTGAAAATTCTTTGGGATTTATATCCAAATCATCCACTCTTACTTGAGACAAAGGAAACACCACTTGTAGGTAAAAGCTATGTTGAGAAGAAAATATTTGGACGAGAGGGTGCAAATACAAAAATAGTTTCTTATGATGGCTCTATTATGGCTCAAAGCAATGGTGAATATGGTTCTTTAAAATCTATTTATCAAGAGTATGTAGAGTTGGTTACGGATAATAGTGGTAAAAGTTATCAAGCTGGAGTTTTTTATGCGTATGAGGCTTGTGGATTGGGCTTTAGACGAGGTGGGAAGATTTTGGATAATTATGCTCAATTTGTAGGACATAGAGTTATTTAGTGATTAGTAAGATAGATTTTCATATCAATGCACTAGAGAGTATGAAAAAATACCCTAAAGAGCTTTTTTATAAAGGTAATCTTGAACTTTTAAAGCGTCCAAAAGTGACTATCGTAGGTACAAGAAAGCCATCAAATTACACAAAAGAGATGGTATATCAAATCTCAAAAGCACTTGCAAGTAGAGGTGTTTGTATCGTAAGTGGTGGAGCTATGGGGGTTGATGCGTTAGCACATAGTGGTGCTGGGGTAGATAATACGATTTGTGTTTTAGGTAATAGTTTAGATATCTATTATCCCGCTGTCAATAAAAATCTACTCATGCAAATTTCCCAACAAGGTCTGCTTCTTAGTCAATTTCCAGCTACTTTTAAAGCAACTCCGTGGAGTTTTGTCGTTCGAAATGAATTGGTTGTGGCATTGGGAGATATTGTGATTATCGCTGAAGCCTCAATGGATAGCGGTTCGATGAGAAGTGCTGATTTTGCTCTTGCAATGAAAAAAAAGCTTTTTGTTTTGCCTCATCGTTTAAATGAAAGCAGTGGTACAAATATGCTTTTAAAATCCTCTTTGGCAACTCCAATTTATGATATTGAAGAGTTTAGTTCTCATTTTGGTGTTGCAACGCAGAGTGTAGAACGAGATGAATTTTATTATTTTTGTCAAAAGTCTCCAACTCTCGATTCGGCTATCGAGAAGTTTGGAAGCCGTGTTTATGAAGCTGAATTGGAGGGTGTTATCAGCGTTGAAAATGGATTGATTCGATTAGCTTAAAGTGGATATTTCATTGGCTTAAAATCCATTTTTTTGATTTTCTCTTCTAACTTTCTTTTTTCTATCTCCTCTTTCGTCTCTTTTTTAACACCTAAAACTCTTTTAAGATAGTTTGCAATCACTCTTTCAAATAGATAAACAATAAATGCTAAAAGTAACATAGAAGAGATGACCATGATGAGTAGTGCATTAGGTTCAAAAATTTTAGCTCCATAGTTAAATATCATAAAACCGATATTTTGATGTATAAGATAGAGTGGATAGGTGAGTGAACCTAAAGTGATATAACTTATTTTACTAAAAATCCCACTACTTTTTAGAGAGACCAATAGCATGATGACAAAAAAACTACTTATAATGGCACTTGTAACCATTGGATTGAACGCTACATGATAGTGTTGTATGTCTGTTGGAATGGTTTGTGTGTGTGAGACAAATATTGCAATTGCTAGTGAAATCATCAGCATAGAGACTCTTTGAAGATTTAACCCATTTTTATAGATGAGAAAATAGATTGCTCCTGCGATAAAGTAACTAGAGTGATTTGTAATAAAGATTTGAGAAAGTATTTTTGTTGGAAAAAATACCATCAATACGGATAAAAATAGCCAAAAGATTAAAAATATCTCTACATCTTTTATATCATATATCAATAAAAAAATCCCTATTAAGATATAAAATCGAATCTCAACTAAAAGCGTCCAATAGACTCCATCCATCGGTTCAACACCAACAAATCCACTAATTAGGGTTAAATTTTCCAAATATTGCATTAATGTTGCGTGAAAATGTTTATCTCCCATATAAAGTGTGATGACAAAGGTTAGTGTACAAGCTATCCAAAATGCTGGGTATAATCTTATCACTCTTGATAGTATAAATTTTTTAAGATTTCCATCGCCAACACTCATCAATATAACAAATCCACTAATCATAAAAAATAGGTTTACTCCCAAATATCCGTATTTGCTGAATGGAGCAAAGCCAAGATAGGGAACTACAGACATATCATCTGCGGCAAAACCTCTAAATGTATAGTGAAAAAATAGTACGGATAAGGCGGCTAAAAATCGTAGTAAATCGATTTCATTGACTCTACTATTCATAATAACTCACTTAATTTAATTAATAATAATATAATATCATAATTTTAGTTAAATCAATATTTAAAAATTTTATTTTAGTAGAAATAACATTAATTTAGAATTCAAATAAATTATGCTATAATCCACACCCAAAAAGTATTGATGAGTATTTTGTGTTTGCAGGGTAGTTGTCAATACTTAAAATATGATAAAAGGAACAAAATGACAGCAATTAGATTAACTAGAATGGGTAGAAACAAAAAACCATTTTACAGAATCGTTGTAACAGATAGTAGAAAAAGAAGAGATAGTGGTTGGATTGAATCAATTGGTTATTATAACCCTATAAGTGCAGAAAAAACACTTAAAATTGATGATGAAAGACTTAACTATTGGTTGAGTGTCGGTGCGCAAATGAGTGACACTGTTAAAAAATTAGCTGGAAAATAGTTCATGATTACAGAGTTCGTTACTGAATTTACCAAACTTTTGGTGGAATATCCAGATAAAGTGAAGGTTACAACGGAGCTGATGAGTGATGATTTTTGTGAAGTAAGCATTTATGCTCACAGTTCAGATGTAGGAA
Source organism: Sulfurovum sp. (assembly GCA_006212005.1). GTDB lineage: Bacteria > Campylobacterota > Campylobacteria > Campylobacterales > Sulfurovaceae > UBA1140. The sequence continues at coordinate 8,473 of SDAZ01000029.1, forward strand.
AACTTATCGGTAAAGAGGGACGAATGATAAATGCTATCAAAACGGTTATTACAGGTTGTAAGGCAAAAGGTGCTAAAAACTACCGTGTTAATGTTAAAACTGCCGAATGAATTCTAACGATTTTCTTATTGCTCAAATTGGTAAAACAGTTGGGCTTAAGGGTGAACTTAAACTCCATCTCCATACAGATTTTCCAGAACAATTCAAATCAGGACTTATTTATCAAACAAGCCTAGCTCCTTTGGAGATTGTGCGTGTGGATTTAAATCGTGGTTTGGTTCTTTTTAAGGGCTATGAAGATGTTGAGTTGGCGAAGCGATTGGTCAATGTTAAGATTTATTCAACCATTGAAGAGACAAAAAGCAGATGCAATCTTAAAAAAGATGAGTTTTTCTGGTTTGAGCTTGAGGGATTGGATATCATTGATGGAGATGAATCTTTAGGTAAAGTTTTAGAAGTTACACGAATAGGTAGTTTAGATTATCTTGAGATAGAGACTTCAGCAGAACTGATAAAAAAAGGTTTGCCAAAAAGTTTTTTAATTCCTTATATTGATAGATATATCGTAAATGTAGATAAAGAGGCAAAAAAGATAGTGACACTTGACACTAAAGAGCTTTTAATTGCGAGTTAGATGAAATTTTCCTTTGTGACACTTTTTCCATCTTTGATTGATGGTTATTTTGGTGATTCTATCTTAAAAAGAGCCTTAGATAAATCTTTATTTGAGTTGGAGTCTATCAATCCTAGAGATTTTTCAAAAGATAAACACAACAAAGTTGACGATAAGATGATTGGCGGTGGAGCTGGAATGCTTATGATGCCTCAACCTCTCTTTGATACACTCTCTTCTATTAAAAAAATCAGTCCAGATGCACATATTATTTTCACAACACCCGTGGCGAAAGTATTTAAACAACATGATGCAAAAAGATTGGCTACTTATGAACATATTGTGTTTGTGAGTGGAAGATATGAAGGGATTGATGAACGAGTTATCGAGACTTTCGCAGATGAGCTTTTTAGCATTGGTGATTTTATTTTAACAGGTGGAGAATTGCCCTCTTTAGTGATGTGTGATTCTATCGTTAGAAATATTGATGGGGTACTTGGAAATCATGAATCTTTGGTTACAGAAAGCTTTGAAGAGTCACTTTTGGAAGCTCCATCGTTCACAAAACCCAATATTTATGAAAATAAAAGCGTTCCTTTAGAATTTTTAAAGGGTAATCATGCTAAAATTTCGGACTTAAAATTTGCTTTGGCTAAATGTAAGACCCAATTTTTTAGACCAGAGCTTATTAAAAATCTCACAAAATGAGTAAATTACAAAGGTGATGAAATGAGAAATAGATATATTGAGAGCTTCGAGAAGGCTCAAGTTGAGGCTAAAAATATTCCTGCATTTAGAGCTGGAGATACTTTAAAGGTAGCTGTTAAGATAACAGAGGGTACTAAAGAGAGAATTCAGGTATTTGAAGGTTTATGTATAGCTCTTAGAGGTGAAGGTACTGGTAGAACTGTTATGGTTAGAAAAATCGGTGCTAACAGTGTTGGTGTTGAGAGAATTTTCCCACTTTATAGCGATAGCATAGATAGTATCCAAGTTATCAGAAGAGGTAGAGTAAGAAGAGCTAAACTTTTCTACTTAAGAGAACTTAAAGGTAAAAAAGCAAGAATTAAAGAGCTTAGAAGAAAAGCGTAATCTCTTTTTTATTGTCACAATTGACTCTTATAAGTTAAAAAACTTACAAAATTTGCCATTTCATCTAATTATTAGCTCTGTTATGGCATTTTTCTTTTTAAATATCCTCCATTTTTACATATTTTTTTAATTTTTCATCTTAAATTACACCTTTTTTATAATTTTCATAAAAGAATAACATTAAACGAAAAAGCAACTTTATAAAACAAAGAATTATTTAGATATAATATCCATAGGACTGTTAAAGGGGTCTTTAAAATATCACAAAGGATTTGAGCATGGCATTTTTTGGTGGCAAAAAGAAAAAGACACAAGAGAGTATAGGAACGGCGAGTATCATCACTCCAGGAACTTATATAAAAGGTGAGATAAAGTGTGAAGGTAACATTTTGATAAATGGTGACTTTGAGGGTATTATCTCATCGAATAGTGAAGTTGTAGTTGGTAAAAGTGGTAGGGTAAAAGGGGAGATAAATTCACAAAAACTTCTTGTATCTGGTGAGTTTAGAGGAAGTTTTACAGGTGAGATAGTTGATATCATGCCTTATGGTAAAGTTTATGGCGATGTACATGTAAATAATATTATCATTGAACCAAATGCTGTATTTGAGGGTGAAACAAAAATTGTATCTGGAAGAGTTCATCAAAATACGACCAATGGATATACAAATGTTGATGTTGTTCAACCTAAAAAATTAGGATACTAATCACACTTGATGACACAAAGCGATATATTTGAGTATCTAAAGTTAGGTACTTTTAAAAATAGTAGTAATCCTCTTTTTGTTTGTAGAAATGATAAAGAGGCAACTAGCATAGAACATAGTGGGAAATTTTTAAAACAAAATATCTTTAAACTACCTGATTTCCGTGCAGAATTTGGAGACGACCTTAGAAGTTTTAGTGACGAGCTTTTTGAGCTTTTTAGCTCTTTATTTAACTATTATAATGCTCCATCGCCAAAGATTTTAGTTTCTCCAATTCGCACACTACTCTTCAATCTTCCCATTAGTCGTTTTTTTAGCTCTTTTGAGCTTGAGTATGCTCAAAATATAGATTTAGAAGCGTTAAAAAATAGACTTTATCATTGGGGTTATCACTTTGTAGATATTGTTACCCAAAAAGGAGAAGTTTCCTTTCGTGGGGATATTATAGACATTTTTGTTATCAACCAATCTCGTCCTTATCGTATCTCTTTATTTGATAAAGATATCGAGTCGATTCGCCATTTTGAAGTTGAGACACAGATGAGTCATACAGAAGTGGATAAGATAGAAGTTATATCCTCTTTTTTGTCTTTTTCAAAATCTGAGTATGAACAAGTAGAGTCGTGTATTGAAACAACAGAATTTGAGCTTTTTACAAAAGAGATGAAAAGTTCATTTTTATGGTGTTTAGGCGATTTGGCGACAAATTATTTGTTAGATTTTGATGTTATATTTAGCAGTGATTTAAGCTTTGAACTTGATGAGATTTTTACTTCACAAAAATTTCCTAGCTATCTAAAAACGCCAAAAATTATCCCTAAAGCAAGACTTTACCGTGATGTTGAACCTATCAATATCAATGGACTTTTAGAGGTGGCAAAAGATAAAAAAAGAGTTATTATCGCATCAAATGAGTCGATGGTTCGCTCTTCTGCTATTAAAGAGCTTTTTGGTGTGGATTTTGTTTATATGGACAGTATCGTCAATGTGATGAGTAAAGATGAGTTGATTCTCTCTTTAAATAAGCCTTTTAAGCAAAGAAAAGTAAAACGAGCTTCTCTGATTTTGGATGAGTTAAATGTTGGCGATTTTGTTGTTCATGAAAATTATGGTATAGGTCTTTTTATTGGCATCGAAAAGAGGTCTATTTTAGGAGCTATGCGAGAGTTTGTTGTGATTCGTTATCAAAATGAAGATACGCTTTTGATTCCAGTTGAAAATATCAATCTTATCGATAGATATATGGCACAAGGTGGGGTCACGCCAAAGCTAGATAGATTGGGTAAATCAAATTTTAAAAAGATAAAAGAAGTTGCCAAAGATAAACTTTTTGCTATTGCTTCAGATATCGTCAATATGTCAGCTCATCGTCATTTATCTAAAGGAATAGTTTTAAGTGTTGAAGAGCATATTCATAATCAATTTTTAAGTAACGCAGGTTTTATCCATACAAGTGACCAGTTAGAAGCGATTGATAATATCATTCGTGATTTTAAAAGTGGTTCGATGATGGACAGATTGCTTAGTGCTGATGTTGGTTTTGGTAAGACTGAAGTTGCTATGAATGCGATGTTTGTAGCTTATATGAGTGGATATCAGTCGATGATTATCGCTCCTACTACGATTTTATCTACACAACATTATAAAAGTTTTAAGGCTAGATTTAAAGATTATGATATTGAAATAGCAAAAATTGACAGATTTACCACAACCAAAGAGAAGAAAAAGATTCGAGAAGATATTGCTGATGGTAAAGTCGATATGATTATTGGGACACATGCACTTTTGGGTCTTGAATTTAAAAATCTAGCATTTGTTGTGATTGATGAAGAGCATAAATTTGGGGTGAAACAAAAAGAAAAATTAAAAGATTTAGCCATAAATCTTCATCTTCTTTCTATGTCTGCTACTCCAATTCCTAGAAGTTTAAATCTTGCCCTTTCAGAGGTTAAGTCATTTAGTGAGATTTTAACCCCACCTGATTTAAGACTTGGGGTTAAGACATTTGTAAAAAGTTTTGATGAGAAGATAGTCAAAGAGGCAATTGTTAAAGAGTTGCGTCGTGGTGGGCAGATACTCTATATTTTTAACTCCATCGCTGGGATAGAGGAGAAGAAAAGAGAGCTTTTAAATCTTATCTCAACGCTTCGTATCTGTACGCTTCACTCAAAAATCCCTCCTTTGCAGATGGAAGATGAGATGATAAAGTTTGAAGCTGGGGATTATGATTTGATGCTTTCAACTTCTATTATAGAGTCTGGTATTCATATGCCTAAAGCAAATACGATTATCGTAGATGAAGCTGATAATTTTGGTATGGCAGATTTGCATCAACTTCGTGGGCGTGTGGGAAGAGGAGATAAAGAGGGATGGTGCTGGTTGTTGGTGCAAGATAGAGAGCTTTTGAGCGAAAATGCTAAAAAACGGCTATTAGCATTGGAATCGAACTCATCTTTGGGAAGTGGTGCTGTTTTGGCATTTCATGATTTGGAGATAAGAGGTGGGGGAAATATTATCGGAGAGGCTCAAAGTGGACATATAAATCAAATTGGTTACTCTTTGTATCTTAAAATGTTAGAAGACTCCATACGCCAACTTCAAGGTAAAAACAGTGTGTTGGATATGCCAGTGGATATTAAACTAAGTGTCAATGCTTATCTTAATGATGAACTTATACAAGAGGATAGACTTAGATTGGAACTTTATCGAAGACTCTCTTTTGTTCAAAATGTTCAAGAAGTTTATGATATTGAATTGGAGATTGCTGATAGATTTGGTAAGTTGGACATCATCACAAGACAATTTATAGATGTTACGATAATCAAAGTTTTAGCAAGAGAGAAGGGGATTCTTAAGATTTCAAATTTTAATGAAAATATTCTTATAGAGTATAGTGATAAAAAAGAGACTTTAAAAGCTTCTAGTAGAGACGATGATGATATCATCAACTGTGTAAAGAACTTTTTTTAACATTAATTTATAATTACACTTTTCTTACTTTTTTATCTAATTTTTTTTGTTGTTTTAAGTAGTAAGTTTAAACTTTTTTTAAATAATATTTTTAATATGTAGATAAATTTTAATCTTTAATATAATATAATAACTTAATAAAGAATTAAGGATAAGTTATTTATATGTTTTTCAGAAAGTTTTTTTTACTCGTTATCATTTTAAGCTCTTTTGCTTTTTCGTCTGAAGTTGGTTTTGTAAAACGAGCAAATGGAGATGTTAAAGTTAAAAGAGGAGATGTCATGATAAATCTTAAAACAGATGATTTGATATATGAACATGACATCGTATTAACACAAGCTAACAGTAGTATCTGTATAGTTTTAATAAATGGTGAAGTGATTGCACTTGGCGAAAAGTCAATTTTACCCATAGATAAGCACTTAGATGCAGATAGAAAAAAAAATAAACTCCTTTCTATGCAATTTTAATCCATTAATTATTAATATAAAATATTTTTTTAAGTTAAAAAAGATACAATAATGGACTTTATAAGATGGTCAACTATGTATCAAATTTTTAAACTATTTATCATACTATACACTACTTTTTTTTTGTCTCTATATCTTTATAAGTCTAGTTATTTAGAGAATATTGATATGAAGCTTTACGACTTTATGCTCTATTCTAGTCAACAAGATAGTTTAAATAAAGAGAATAATCAAAGTTCTAATGTAGTCATTATAGATATTGACCTCAAAAGTTTAGAAGAGATTGGTTTGTCATCATGGCCTAGAATTGTTCATGCGAAACTTATAGAAATGCTTGATGATATGAAACCATCGACTATTGGGTTAAATATCAATTTTAAATATAAAGATAAAGCATCACCAGAGGTTATAAAAGATTTTTATATAAAGTTTTTTGATATCAATTCTGTTTTTTCAAATATACCTCATGAGTTAACGGATAATGATATTTTGCTTTCGGATATTATCCATGAAACTTCTACTATAACTTCGGTTAGTACAGCTTCAAATAGTGCTAATGCCTCAGTGTGTCAAAAAGATATTTCACCTTTTATTGATTTTAAAAATCTCAATTTTATACCTATAACTAAAAATCTAAGTTGCAATATTCTTCAAATGCACGATAATCATATAAAGTTTGGCTTTAACGATATACGAGTAGATGCAGATGGAGTGGTGAGACGAGCTGATTTTATCAAAAAATATCAATCTGATTATATCTCATCGTTTGCATTGGCAACACTTTTAAATATTAACCTTCATTCGTACAAACCTTTGAGTAAAGAGCTAAAAATTAATGGTCATATTTTTGATTTGGATAGTAGAGATGAGAGGTTAATAAACTTTAAAGGGGTTACTCCAAAAGTTATCTCAGCGATTGATATTTTGAAACAGAAGATATCGTATGAAGAGATACATGGGAAGATTATTATTATCGGTTCGAGTGTGGATGAGATGAAAACTTATCAAACTTATATGGATAAAGAGACAACAAGTAGTATGATTCATGCTATGGTTATAGAAAATATACTCGAAAATAATTTTATCTCTAAAAAAAGTTCATATAAAAGTTTCAATCTTTTTCTAGCTTTTATTATTATCATGATAGTATCGTTGCTTTTTATCAAAAAAGAGTACTATATTTTAAGTCTATTTATGTTTTTATCTTTATCCTTGAGTTATATTTGGGGATATGCTAAGCTTTTAGGATTGGAGTATATCTCTTTGGGCTATCTTTTTGTTCCGATTATTATTTTTTATCTATTGCTTTTGATTTTAATCTTTATGAAGCATCTAAGGGATAATAAAAAGTTAAAGATGGATTTAAACAATGCTTATTTGTCATCAGTCGCTTCTATGACACTTGTTGCCTCAACTCATGATATCGAAACAGGGCAACATCTTATCCGAACAAAAAAATATATCAAAGTTTTGGCAAAAAAGTTATTTGAAAAAAAACTTTACAAAGAGATTATTGACAAGCACTACATTGATTTACTTTATGAGGCTTCTCCTTTGCATGATATTGGTAAGGTTGGGATTCCAGACTCTATCTTAAAAAAACCTGATAAACTAACTTTTGATGAGTTTGAGGTTATGAAAACACATGCACAGCTTGGTGGAAATATTTTACAAGAGTCTTTAGCCAATTATGAACACAATCCACTGCTTGAAGTAGCTTACAATATCGCTATGTATCATCATGAAAAATGGGATGGAACAGGTTATCCAAAAGGATTAAAAGGGGATGCAATTCCGTTAGAAGCTCAATTGATGTCATTGGCTGATATCTATGATGCTTTGGTTTCTAAGCGACGATATAAACGAAGTCTAAGTTTTGAAGAGGCGGAAGAGATTATTAAAGCACAAAGAGAAACTGCTTTTAATCCACTACTTATTGATGTTTTTTTGGAGTTAAAAGAGAAGTTTAAGGAGATATCTCTTGAGTGGAGCGATGAGTAGTTTTTCTATTTTATTTTGATATAATAATTTTTTAGTAAATTTATTAAAAGGATATAGATGAGAGTTGGATTTATTGGTGATATATCTGGTTCATTTGGTAGAGATATTATCGCCTCTAACCTTCAAAAATTAAAAGAGTTGTATAAGATAGATTTTGTGGTTGCAAATTATGAGAATGCTTCCCATGGTGTAGGTTTGGTGAAAAAACATGCCAATGAACTTCTATCTTATGGAATAGATGTGATGACAGGTGGCAATCATACTTGGGACAAAAAAGATATTTTAAATTTTATAGATACTTTGCCGATTCTCAAACCTCTCAATTCATCTCCTCTTTCTAAAGGGCGAGGTTATATAAAACTTAATGTTTTATCAAAAGAAGTCGTGGTGATTAGTTTGATGGGACACTATACGATGGGACTTGTGGACAATCCATTTCCTATGATAGTCTCTCTAGTAGATAAACTTAAACGAGAAGGGATAAAACATATCATTATTGATTTTCACGCAGAGTCCACAGCTGAAAAATATACCATGCTCTATCTGCTCAAAGAAAAAGTTTCGGCGATTTTAGGAACTCATACTCATGTTGGAACAGATGATTTACAGATATTTGATGGTTGTTGTTTTGTAAGTGATGTTGGACTCACAGGCTGTCGTGACCAGATGTTGGGGCTTAAC
>SDAZ01000138.1 GCA_006212005.1 Sulfurovum sp.
GCAGGGACCTTAAGGTAGGGCAATTTGTAGATTTTGCTGGAACTATGTATGAAGCTAAGGGTGCTGTTATTACTCAACCGAAAGTAGAAAACACAGCCCATTTAACGGATGAGACTAAAGTATCAAAATCCGCAACTAAACCTGCATCTATAACTGAACCTGCAGCAGATTGGACGGGTGTAGATGATATTATTAAGGTTTCCGATACTGGAGAAAATACTCAAAATAACGTACAATTAAACAACCCTATAAATAACGAAAGAAACTGCTAATATGAGTTGTACTATTCCTGTAAGTAATACTAAAGAACTTTCCTTAAAATACGGAATGAAGGAAGATGAAGTTCTTCGGTACCTGGAGAAGTACAACAGCCTTTCTGAGCAAGCTAAACAAGGGTTGACGGTGACCCCGGACCAAGCTTCGGCACGCTGGATAAATCGTGTAGACCCTCAATATGATGGTCATCCTGTAGAGCTTCTGGAAATTCGTGAAGACGTAGCTTGGTTCAAAGATGGTACAGGTAAAGTAACTAGTGCTTCTGTAAAAGAAGTAACAGATGCCAAGGGAGTACCCCTAGATGCGGGTATGATCCAATCCCTCAAAAGCGATGCAGAGTTCCTGATGGACTCGGTAACGGGATTCGAGAACATAGGAAAAGATATCATCAACGATCCTGGCAGGATGCTGGAGATAGGCGAGGAGATGGCAGACCTAGATGGACGAAAGCTTTCTCAGAATCACAGAGAGGTTCTGATGAGCTCTCTTCGCATGGTTGTGGACCCTGCCAAGAAGGCTATTCCTAAAATAAGTGTATGGCTTAACAAGGAATTTCAGCGTACAGGCGGACAAATTGTTCTGGGAGAAAATCAGGCAGACCTTTATGTCGGTATCAGTCCAAGCCAAGGTAGTCGTACTGCCCTGGAAACTTATGTACACGAACTGTACCACGCAGCCACGACATTTATCCTTGACACGAAAGACCCGGAAACCATCAAAGGCAGACACCGAATGGAGGTCATTCTCAAAGCCTTTCTGGAGAACACGGAAGTCGCAGACCTAGCTCGTCATGTAACGAATACGACCACGGCAGAATCCGAAGCTAGGGCAACCCTAGATTATTTGGCCAAACACGGTATCAAGGAATTCATTCCGTATGCCATGTCCAATGAAGCTGTAATGAATCGTCTCAAGGAAATGGATACCTTGCGGGTTAAAGAAGATACGAGTCGAAGGGGACTGACTTATCAAATCGTGATGTGGATTCGCAAAGCATTTAATGCAGTACTCCGTCGTCTGGATAAGGAACCTCAAGGTAACGATCTCGTAAAGATGGCTTGGCTGGTAAACCAATTAGTCAAAGTAAATAACAAGCAGCTCTATTTCAAAAAGAACAAGATAGTAGATAACATCAGTTCCATGTTCGATCAGTGGGATTACAAGGCAGCAAAACTTATTGAAAAGGTTAAGGAAGGTTCAGCTAAACAAGATATTATTTTGAGTGATCCAAATGCTGGTGTATTCAAGCAATACATGACTCATGCACGAGTGCTAGTTCAAGGTTTTATTGATGAAAACCACAGGAAACAAGCTGAGATTTTGATGTCCTTTTGGGGAATGAAACCTGAAGGGTCAGTACAATCTTTTTTCCGTGATATGAACAAGCCCGACTTGTATGGATCCAATACAGAAAACTTGGGGCTGAAAGCCCAGGAAGTGGATAGACATAGAGAAAATGAGCACAATACGGCTGTTTCAACATTGGAGTCGGCTTTCGGAACCGAGTTGAGTCGCGTTGAAATGGAAGGGCTCATGTCATTGATTTTGTCAGATGCTGTGATACTTGGTCACGAACTAGAAAAATTCGTAGACAAAGAGCAGGGTGAGCAAGCAATAGATAAAGCCATTGCCGAAATTGAAAAACCATTGGAAAACATATACGGAGAAAAGTTGAAAAATTATTACAAGGGCCAGTCTATGGTTCTTGCGAAATACCTGAACACGGGGAAAGGTGATATCACTCTGTTGAAAAACGCTTACAGCATTGCCCATCGACAAAATGATGTGACTCGTACAAATTATATCGAAGAAGAAGCAGTTGAGATGATTGATCGACTAGTTACTTTATATGCATTGAAAGATACGGACAAAGTATTAAAAGATGCGATTTACGACATGCAAATCGAACATCCATTTGCGATGGGTATATTCATGGAATATATGGCCTCAATCAAAAATGATTCTAAAGAGTTATTCCAAGGTAGAGGTGATAAACACATGTCTATTAAAGGATATCATAGAGATATTTATCCGGTAAATTCGGAATCTATGGTTGCGCCCTTGGTAGATGAGGAAAGGTTGAAAAAAGAAGGATTCAAACTTATAAAAGAGACTGTGCCGCATAGGTTGCATAGTCGAAAAGTGCCTATGGGCTTCTACATAAGCACCATGGCTGTTCGTCCAAGTTTGCACAAAGCAGCATTCAGGTACACAGCTGAAGTACATCGAGGCTTTAATGTAAAGGAATCGTATGGGGTAGAGGGGAGAATGGCCGAAGCCGAAGGTGGGGATCGCTCAGTATCAGCTATTGCGGCTGAACGCGATATCACCAAGATGCGTACCGAGATGGCACGTATTTTAAGGGAGAGAAAAGAAGGAGATTTTGCTAGCAAAAGAGAGGATGAGTTTATCCATCCTGCACTTAACCAAAAGGGAGAAATCTCGAATTTTGTTTACGAGATGTCTAGAGAAGATAAAATTAATCTTTTGGGTATTGACACCAATCCATTCGAAATTATCGGAGCCACGAAGGGATCTATCGTAGACAAATTGGAAACCTTACACCATAACAAAAAAGTCGTAGAGACACTGCTTCTGGATGCCAAAATCAATGCCGTAGACGACAAGCTCATTGGGCGTAATCTCAAAGAGTATGCATTCGTTGGTCCTGACAGCAAAGACAAGGAACTAGCAGAATTCTGGTCCTTGCTTCCAAAGGAAGTCAAAGAACAAATCAACTGGGATAATCCAAAGGTTCAGGACATTAATACAGGGGCGTGGGGACGGAAAAAGCCCGTAGGTTTTATGGTACGAAGGGATATGCTCCTGAACTTCATGGGATATAGGGAGATGACCTTGTCTCGTACTACCCTAGGTAAAAGAATGTCCCCTGGAGTTCGTCATGGCATGGATGTGTCTGAAGCTGTGTGGAAAGATATTATACATATTGCCAAAAGTAACATTCTTATCAAGATCCCCGCCGTTCTGTTAAGCAACGTGTTCAGTAACATCATGCTATCTACTCTAACAGGAACCAATCTGCAAACTGTAGTAAAGTTTCAACTAGATGGGGTGAAGGAGCTTCACAAGTATCTGGACGATGCCAAGGTAGTTACTCAGATAAAGGTTAAGAAATCCGCAGGTACTGCTACAGTTAGAGAACTGCGTCTGCTGGATATGCACCTAGCACGCATAGAAAACTCGCCCATCAAGGAATTGATCGATGCAGGATTCTATACACAAATTCTAGATGAAACCGAAGCCCGTGACCGGGATTCTGGAAATAGGGTTCTGGACTACGCGGATAGTAAGTTGCAGAACGTGCCTATGGTAGTGCGTAATGGCATGAGCCTTTTAATGCTAGATAAGCGAAGTCGCTATTTCAAGGTAGTGACCCAAGCCATTCAGTATTCAGATTTTGTGGCAAGATATGCTCAGTATCAAATCTATAAGCGAAAGGGTATGGGCGGTACAGAAGCCATCAATAAAGTGCGTGATGCCTTCATTAACTACTATGCCCCTAACAGCAAACTGGTGGACTGGATGAATCAGATGGGTCTGCTCATGTTCACCAAATACTACACTCGTATCCAAAGATTCATTGCAGGATCCATTACAGAAAGTCCACTGAAAGTCTTTACAGGACTGATGACTCTGAACTTCCTTTGGCCAGAAGCACCTAACCCTTGGGAATCAGGCATCCTGACATCAGGACCTCTCGGAAGATTAGGAGATCCAATAGACCATTTTCTAACGGCCTTGACTCCAGGTACCCTTAGTGTGGCAGACAACATTTCCAGTTTTTAAAGGTTGGAGAAAAAAGTCCGTAAGCGACGGATAAATCGAGGGGGGCTAAAAAACAAATAGATGCTGATGATGAGAGAAGTAATTGTGGCTACAACTAGCCCCGCATAAGAGCCCCCAAATATGAAGCTCAGAATCATTAACAGCATCAAGTCCAGAAAACCGTCCTCCCATCGAGAACGATCAAACTTAAACTTGATAAAGATCAGATTCAGGGCTGTAACGATTCCAATGAGAAGGATTTCCATAACTAGGTCCTTATACCGGGTTGGTTGAAGCTTTTCAGTACTTCTTCGA
>SDAZ01000139.1 GCA_006212005.1 Sulfurovum sp.
CCGCAATCGCACTTGCTAGAGACAATTCACTACCTATTATCGTTTGTAATATGTTTATCGAAAATAATCTTTTGAATATCATCAATGGTGATATGTCATTATGTTCAATCGTTAAATAAAATAATTTGAAATTAAATTTAAGAGGAGAATAGATGCTTAAAACTGAACAATTAACAGCGATGGCACTTGAGCGAGTATCGCATGATAGATATCTGTTGGCAAAAGTAGTCGGAATAAGAGCTAAAGAGTTAGCCGATGGTGCAAGACCCTATGTAAAAGCAAACCCTAAGCTTTATAAATTTGTTGATATTGCATTGGCAGAGATTGCTGAGGGAAAAATTGAGATTATATTGGAAAGGTAGTTTGTCTTGGAAGCGTTGCTTAATAAAGCAAAAAATCTAACTACAATCGATGAAGCGAAATCTTTTTTAAAAGAGCATTTTTCATTTGAGTCAAATATTGTTAATTTGGCTCTTGACTTGTGTATTAAAGCACATGAAAATCAATTTAGAAAAAGCGGTATGCCTTACTCCGTTCACCCCATAGCCGTAGCAGGGATTGCTTCTAGTATATTTGAAGATGAGACCGTTGTTGCTTCTGCTCTTTTGCATGATGTCGTTGAAGATACGCATTATAAGCACTCCGATATAAAAAAACGGTTTGGTAAAGATGTATCATTTGTTGTCGATGGATTGACAAAAATAAGTGCTATGAGAGCAGAAGCATCATCAGGTGAAAATCAACACTTAAAATCAACCGCCCTAACTTTTGAAAAGATGATAAGAAGTTCGATAAAAGACTCTAGGATTATCATTGTTAAGCTTTGTGATAGGATTCATAATCTTCTTACTCTTGATGCTCTAAGGGTAGATAAGCAGATTAGGATTGCGACTGAAAGTATGGAAGTCTATGCACCGTTGGCACATACTTTGGGGCTGAATGTGCTTAAAGGGCATATCGAAGATTTGAGTTTTTCTTATATCAATCCTGATGCTTATCATTATGTGAAAAGTTACCTTCTTCGTGAGGGTGCAAAGATAGAGCGACGCTTAAACAGTGTTATTGACAATATTCGTACTCAGATGTTAGAATTTGGCTTTAAAGATGAAGATTTTACGATAGAGTCACGAGTAAAACATCTTTATTCTATTTATCGTAAGATGCAAACAAAAGGGATAGATATAGATGATATTTTAGATATTATCGGTGTGAGAATTTTGCTTAAGGCAAAGATAGATTGTTACACGATATTGGGGATAGTTCATACCAATTATACGCCAATGATTGGTCGTTTTAAAGACTATATCTCCCTTCCTAAGCCAAATGGATATCAAACGATTCATACAACGATTTACGATAAAAATGGGAGTGTTTGTGAAATACAGATTCGTACTTATGGTATGAATGAGATTGCCGATAAAGGTATCGCATCACATAGTTCGTATAAAAATCCACGAAAAGAAAATTTATATGAGATAGTAGAACTTTTTGGAGATGAGATGTCAGCAGAAGACTCTTATAGTTTGGCGAAAGGTGAGCTTTTTATCGAAGATATCACGATACAGTCGCCAAAAGGGGATACTTTTTCGCTTCCAAAAGGCTCTATTGCTCTTGATTTTGCTTATGCGATTCATGGTGATATTGGTAATCATGCGTCAAAAGCCTTGGTCAATAAAAAAGAGGTCGATTTATCTTATGTGTTACGAGAAAATGATGTGGTTCGGATAATTACTGATGAAAATGCTCTTTTAAAATATCATATGAGAGGTCTGCTTAAAACATCAAATGCACAACATCATCTCAAAAAAGCGTATCAAAATAAACATCGAGAGATAGGAAAACTAAGTGCAATAAATATATTTGCGACACTTTTTGATTTGCATGAGCTAGAGGTTAGGGAGTTTTTTAAAAATTCAAAATTTAAAGATAATTTTCATAAGTCACTCATCAATATCGCTGTTTATGATGATATCGTTCATGAAATAAGTTCACACTTTTCTTTCAGTGGTGATGATTTTAAAAAACCAGTAGAGATAAAAAAAGATGATTTTATCCTTAAAACCAATAAAGAGGTCGATAGTGTAGAGTTTGATTATTGTTGTCATCCGAAAAATGGGGATAGAATAGTTGCTTTTTATAATGGTGGAAATGTGGTTGTTCACCATAGACTTTGCAAAGATGCTTTAAAATATATCTCTGATGGTGAGGAGATGATATATTGCAATTGGGAGAAAACTCTTTATCAATATCAAATTACCGTTGCACTCAAAAATACTAAAGGTGCTTTAGCTGAACTTCTTAGCAAGTTGGCATTTATGGGGATTAACATTGCAGATATTCCTTGTGGAGAGATAAATTCTCAAAAAGCTGAATATTTTAGATTTAATATTGAAAGTGAAGAGCTAGATAGTAAAGTTTTGTTTGAAAAATTGTCTAAAAAAGTTAAATTAATCGATATTGTTAGTTTAACAGACGCATACAATAAATAAAAAGGGTTGCAGTAGATGGAGTTACAAGAGAAGATAGATGAAGCTTTGGGCGAAATCTTAAGAGGGTGTGAAGAGGTTGTAGATAAAAAGAAGCTTGAGGCATTGGTTCAAAATTATTTTGAAAATAATGAGACCTATACTGTGAAAGCTGGATTTGACCCAACTGCTCCTGATTTGCATTTAGGACATACTGTTTTGCTTCAAAAGTTGGCTACTTTTCAAAAATTTGGCGGTGTGATTAAGTTTTTGATAGGTGATTTTACAGCAATGATAGGTGACCCAACAGGTAAAAGTGAGACACGAAAAGCACTTACAAGAGAAGAGGTTTTAGTCAATTCAAAAAGTTATGAAGAGCAGGTTTTTAAGATTTTAGACAGCCAAAAGATGGATATCGTTTTTAACTCTGCGTGGCTTGATAAATTGGGTGCTGACGGATTAATCGTTTTAACCAGATTTTTTAATGTAGCAAGAATGTTGGAAAGAGATGATTTTGAAAAACGCTATAAGTCTGGGCAAAGTATCTCTATCTCAGAATTTATCTATCCACTTTTACAAGGTTATGATAGTGTTGCTCTAAAAAATGATATTGAAATCGGTGGGACAGACCAAAAATTTAACCTTTTGATGGGACGACATCTTCAACGAAGTTACAATACCAATAAAGAACAAGCCGTTATCATGATGCCACTTTTAGTTGGATTGGACGGGGTTAATAAGATGAGTAAATCGCTTGGAAATTATATCGGTATCAATGAAGAGCCAAATACAATTTATGCAAAAGTTCTCTCTATTAGTGATGAATTGTCGTGGAGATACTACGAACTTTTAAGTGAGAAAACGCTAAAAGAGATTGCAATGCTTAAAGTTGATGTAACAAAAGGGACGCTTCATCCAAAAGTGGCTAAAGAAAATTTAGCTTTAGAGATAGTGACTAGATTTCATAATGAAGAGTTGGCTAAACTAGCAAAAAGCGAATTTGACAATGTTTTCAAAGCAAATCAACTTCCAACAGATATGCCAGAGTTTACTCTTTGTTCAGGTATTTGGATAGCACAAGCATTGGTTGATATAGGACTTGAACCTTCGACTTCTCAAGCAAGAAGGGATATTAAGCAGGGGGCTATTAAGATAGACCAAGTTAAATTGAGTGATGAGAAGTATCTTTTAAAGAGTGGGGAGTATGTATTGCAAGTTGGAAAAAGAAAGTTCGCAAAAGTAAAGGTTGAGTCGTGACATTTAAATCTCTAAAAATCGGAAAGCATATCATCCCATCACCTATCATTCAAGGTGGTATGGGCGTTGGAATCTCATGGGATAAGTTAGCAGGAGCAGTAAGCCTTGAAGGTGGGTTGGGGATAATTTCCGCTATTGGAACAGGTATTTATGAGAATAGAGCTTACGCAGATAAGTTGGCGGGAGAGGGCAGACCTGTTGATGCTATCAATTTTTACTCTAGTAAAGCTCTTCATAAAATTTTTGACAATGCAAGAGCTATTTGTGGCAATGCTCCATTGGGATGTAATGTTTTGTACGCTATTAATGATTATAACCGTGTAGTAAGAGATGCATGTGAGGCTGGAGCAGATATCATTATCACGGGTGCTGGACTTCCTTTGAGTATGCCTGAAGCTACAAAAGAGTTTCCAAATGTTGCGATAGTTCCGATAGTCTCAACTGCCAAAGCGTTAAAAATATTATGTAAAAGATGGCAAAAAAGTCACAATAGATTGCCAGATGCAGTTATCGTGGAAGGACCTTTGAGTGGTGGACATCAAGGTTTCAAATATGATGAGTGTTGTATGCCT
>SDAZ01000030.1 GCA_006212005.1 Sulfurovum sp.
TTGAGATGGATATGAAACTTAGTCAAAAACTTATTCCTCTGATTCCAAATAATAAGATTATCGTCGCCGAAAGTGGTATCACAACCCATGAAATGATTAAAGAGTTGAGTTCGTATGGTGCTGATGCGTTTTTGGTGGGTGAGCATTTGATGCGTCAAGAGGATATAACTTTAGCACTTAAAGAGCTTAAATATGGGGTTGGTGTGTAGAGTTTATTGAGGGATAAAATTGAAAAGATATGAAGATTATAAGAAAAGAGAGTATTTATGCCACATATTTTGAGACCATTAGAAAAAGAAAAATTACATTGTTTTTTTTCAACACATTCTTTAAAAGTATTTCAGTATTTTATGAATACTTCATTGTTTGCCCAACCAGAAGTTTATCCAAATAAAGAGAATTTGCCTATTCAAATACCCAAAGAGCATTTAGAACAGTGGTTTGTTCAAGCTTTACAAGTTGAAGCTGTTGGAGCAGGAAGTTATGCTATTGATATTTTAAAGCCAAATGAATGGGGTGCAGATGTAAAAATGCTTTCTTGTAAAGTAGATAAAAATAATATGCTTACAAATGCAGATAGTGGCGAGACTTCACTTGCTCAAAAATTTGTAGGTACGGGGATTAGTCTTGATGATATGTTTAAAAAAGAGCAATATCAAGATATTATAAATGGTTGGACTTCAATTTGGAAAGAGAAATTAATTAGCGTTAAAACTCAAAAAAATATTGATAAAATTTATTATTTCTTCTTTTTAAGAGGTGGTACAAAAGAGAGTTATCTTTGTGCTTTTGAAGTAGATGTTCAATCAATTAATACAGATATTATTACACAAAGAAATGAGAATATTGATATAAAACAATCCATTTTTTTAAATGGAATAATTAATGAAAATTATGGGAATGCAAAAATTTATAAAGCAAAGAAAAGATTAGAGTTACGATTAAAACCAAAAAAATTATACGATGATGGATTTTTAGTTACTATCCCAACTCAAACACTCAATAAACAAGATATTTATCAGTTAGTACAAGATAAAGATAAATTTGATAAATATATGAGAGAAAAATATTTTAAATTTTTGGATTATTCAAAGCTTTAATATTAGCCATTAAAAGCCTTTCTATTTCTTTTGCAAAAGGATAAACCCCAACAGAAGGGACGGCATTACCTATTTGTCTTCTTACTTCTGTATTGCTTCCTTTGAAAATCAAATCATCAGGGAATGTTTGCAGTCTAGCTCTTTCTCTATTGGTTAATGCTCTTGGCTCTTCATAATGATAAGTCCATGTTCCACCACCACCACTTGCAAGTACAGTGTAAGCAGGTTTCTTTCTATCCAATCTTCTATAAATGTTTGACATCAATGCTTTTACTGCAAGTTCAGGCGGTAAATCTTTAAAATTTCCACCCTCTGGAATGGCTTTTAGTTTTGCAGTAGTTGTAGCCAATTCATTCATAAAATTATTATTAATACAATTTTTTTTGATATTTTTAAAAGCCTTTTCTACACTAATATAGTTCTCTTTATGGGTTGGTTTAGGAATGATAAAATCTTCTTTTAAATCTCTTCTTACACCTATAAACAAAACCCTCTCTCTTAACTGAGGAACTCCATAATCAGCAAAATTAACAAGTTGTATTTTAAGTTTATAACCAGTCTCTTCAAAGCGTTTAGTGATGATTTTAATCGCTTCTCCTTTATTAGCGGAAAGAATTCCTTTAACATTTTCTGCTAAAAATACTTTTGGTTGTAATGCTTCTACAAATTTAACAAAACTTTCATAAAGTTTACCATTAATATCATCTTTTACACCAATTTGCTTACCTACTACTGAAAATGTGACACAAGGAAAACCACCTAAAAGCACATCATAATGTTCATCTTTAAAATTATTTGGCTCTATTTTTGTAATATCTGCATTAATTACAACTGTATCTTTAAAATATTTTTGATTATGATTTAATGTCTCACACGCTTGAGGATTTAATTCAATGGCTTTTGTTGTCTTAAAATGGAGCTTTGGATAATAAGTATCTAAAAAATGAAAATCACCATGAAATCCAATATCCAAACCACCAGCTCCTGTAAATGTAGAGAAAATTTTAAAATTCATCATAAATCCTGTAATAAATATAGTCGTATTGTATCATATTAGCAGCATTAAGTCAAGTTGTATTTTTAAATCATAGTTCAAATATGATACAATACGAATATTTTTAATAAAAAAATGGATTACTAATGAAAGAAAAAGCTAAACAATTTATCAAAATAGAATTATTAAAGCATAATATAAATTATGTTCAATTATCAAAGCTTATGAAAGTTAAAGGATATGATTATAGTTCAGATACGATTAGAACGAAAATACATAGAGGTTCTTTCTCTTTTGCTTTTTTTTTAGAAGTTTGTGATAGCTTAGAGATAAATTTTGTATGTTTGGATAAGATGAATATTAGTTAAAAATATTGAAATTTAAAAAGGTAGCCCATCATAAAAAAGGCTACCTTATAAACTTTACTTCGTTATAGAGATATTTTGATGACTCTCTTCAATATTGCAAGTCTCATTATCCTCATCTTTGTCCATAGCTTTTGCATTGTCCATCAAAATCGGAACAAAAAGCAATGAAACAAAAACCGCAGCTACCGTTCCAGATATCAATGCTACACCCAAACCACCAAAGACAGGGTCACTTGCCAAAAGTGCAGAACCCAAAATAATCGCAATAGCAGTCAATGCAATCGGTTTTGCTCTAGTTGCCGATGCGATAGCGATAGCTCGTTTTTTAGGAATATTTTGACAATTAATCAATCCTTTTGCAAAATCAATCAAAAGTAAAGAGTTTCTTGAGCTAATACCCATCAAAGCAATAAAACCGATAAGAGAAGTAGCCGTAAGGAAGAATGTATCTTTGGTTACCAAATCAGCGATAAAGTGACCTAAAATAACTCCGATAAGTGAAAGGAAACTTCCCAATAAAACGATTCCACTTAAAATAAAGCTTTTATAATAGATAACCAAAAGCAAGAAAATCATAATCAATGCTGCGATAAAAGCACCACCCAAATCTCTAAAAGTATCGAGTGTAACTTTCATCTCTCCATCCCATCGAAGAAGATATTTTTCACCTGTTTGTTTGTTGGTAAGATGCAAATCAAACATATAAGTACTCATACCAGCCTCTTTTTCGACCGTATAACCTTTTTTGGCAAAATGCTCCATCATAACATCCCTTGCCTCAAGAAGTGGATAAACTTGAGAAACCATATCAGTTTCAGCAATAACATTTATCATTCGAGTAAGGTCTTTGTGCATAATCATACCACTTGGCTTAACTTTTTTAATCTCAACTACTTCGCTCAATGGAACCATCATTCCAGCCATATTCATAAGATTGAGCGACATAAGTTTAGCTTCAAGTGCCTCTTTAGAGTTATCTTCCAATACTTTTGTATCTTTACTCAAAACCAAAAATATCGGAATCTCTCCACCTACTTTTTTCGCATTTTTATTGGCAATTGCCATCCCTTCAAATGAAAGATAAAGCAAATCATTGATTTGTTTGATATCTAACGCACTCTCGGCAACTTTTTGTTTATCTAACACCAACTCATACTTCTCATAACTATCGTCACTCATCACATCTACATCAACAAGCCCTTTGGTTTTGGATAAAATAGACGCTACATCCAAAGAGAGTTTTCGTATCTCCTCTTTATTGTCTCCTTGAACCTCGACAACAATCGAAGCCATCGTTGGAGGACCTGCTGGTTGTTCTATAAATTTGATATTTGAACCCTTAACCACATTGGAACAAGTAGATTGAACTTTTGGTCTAAGTCGTTGCGTCATCAGATAAGATGGCTCTTCTCTGTGGTGTTTATCGCTTAGATTGACTGAAATCTCAGCCACATTTTCACTCTGTTTCATGCCAGAGCCTTTTACCAATCCTGCATAATCCAAAGGAATCCCTTGCCCATAAAAAAGCTCAATATGTTGAATCTCTTTTTCAGAGCGTAAAATATTAACAACACAATCACTTACTTTTTTAGTTTCGCTCATAGAACTTCCAGTTGGAGTATCTATGTAGATAGAGTATGTATTGTCACTTTTTCCTGGTAACATTTTTGCCAAAACCAGCTTAGTTGGGAACATCAAAAGTGTTCCAAAAAAAGCTAAAGCGGTCAATAAAATAACCATAAACTTTTTAGTTTTACTGTCTAAAATAGAGTAGATTAGATTTTCAAATTTTTTCATTTATGCTCCAATACAGTGTGATTGTTATGAGATAAATCTTCATCATCGTGATGATGTTTATGCGTTGGTTTTTTAAGCAATTTAAGGCTTAGATATGGAGTAAAAATATACGCCACAATCAAAGAAGCAAAAAGAGCCACAGGGACATTATAAGGAATCGGTTTCATAAATGAACCCATCATTCCTCCAACAAACGCCATAGGAACCATAGTCATGATAATCGCCAAAGTTGCAATATTTGTCGGAGCCCCAATCTCATCTGTTGCTTCAACCAACAACTCTTCCATAGATTTACTGTCAACATCGTGTGCATGAAGATGTCTATGGATATTTTCGATAACGATAATCGCAGCATCCACCAAAAGCCCTAGTGATAACAAGAAGGCAAAAAGAGTAATCCTATTAATCGTCTGACCTGTCATATAAGCGATGAAAAGCGTAATCGCCAAAATCGCAGGAATGGTGAAAGTAACAATCAAAGACTCTTTCCATCCCAAAGCAAATACTAACATCACGGCAATAATAATAATGGTAATAACAAGGTGACTCATCAACTCATTTACAGCATGATTTGCTCTATCTCCATAATTTCGAGTTACAACATACCCTATACCCTCTTTTTCAAACGCTTTATCATAAGAGCTAAGAAGTTTCATCACATCTTGAGATACAAAAACAGCATTTGTTCCCGCCAATTTTGCCACACTTAGGGTTACTTGAGAGGTTTCTTTGCCTAGTTTGGAATCATGCGAATTGTTATTTTCTTTTTGAATGATAGAAGCATCTTGAAACTTTTGCGTATCAACACCCTCATAAACATTGGCAACATCTCCTAGATTGATAGTAGAACCCATGTATGAAGCAACAACCACATTTTTAACATCTTCAACACTCTCAATAGCATTTTCAACACCAAACATTGTAATCTTACCATCCATCGTTCTGCCCTTAACTTCAGGTGCATTGGAGGCTAGAGATTGGATAGATTGCATGATTTGACCCATGGAAAGATTATAAGCGGAGAGTTTATACATATCAACTTCAACATTATATTGCGTTTTATGGTCACCTTTGAGTTCAGTTTTTGCTACATTGTCTATCATATTCATCTTGTTTTGAATAGCAACAACTTTTTCTCTAAGTGCATTTGGACTCAATTTTGAACCCTCTTTTGTATAAAAAGCAATTGAGACAATAGGAATATCAATATCAATATCAAAAGGTTTAATAATCGGTGTCATAGCCCCTTTAGGAAGCAAATCAGAATTTTGCATCACTTTATCGTAAAGTTTTAGATTTGAATCTTCTCTGTTTTGACCGATATAATACATCACATTGACCACACCAACATTGTCCATAGACATACCATAAACATGTTCAACTCCATGAATCTCACGAAGTTTTCGCTCCAATGGCTCAACAATAATGTTTTCAATCTCTTCAGGCGATGCACCAGGAAGTGGAATGATAACACTACCACCACTAATTGCAATTTGTGGGTCTTCTTCTCTTGGCATAACTTGAAGTGCAATAAAACCTATCAAAAGAAGAAAAATTCCCAAAATTGGAGTTAAAGGATTTTTTAAAAAACCCTTCGCAAATTTTCCAGCTACATCTGTAATTTCATATTTTGTTGTACTGCTCATCTTCTTTAACCTGCGAATATGACTTTAGCATACATACCTGGATAGATTTTTTTACCTTGTGCATTAAATTTGAGTTTCACTTTAAATTTATGTGTCATAGGATTTGCTCCAGCGATGATAGAAGAAACTGAGGCATTGGTTTTAAGTCCCAATGAAGGAAAATCAACCATCGCACTTTTACCCACACTAACGATTCTTAAAGCACTCTCAGGAACTTCAATCACAATACTAATCTGACTCAAATCTGTAATTACCAAAGCAGGCATCCCTGGCATTGCTGTATCACCTTGATTGAGACTTTTTGAGACAATAATTCCATTATTTGGTGCTCTAAGTTTTAGATAGTTATATTGATTAACCACCTCTTTTTTTTGAGCCTTAGCTTGAGATATCTGTTTTTGAGAAACTTTTACCATATTGTTTGTATTTTTAGCACCCAATTGCATCTGCTCATAATCATGTCTTGAAACCATATCTTGTTTATATAGTCTTGAATATCTTTGAGCGTCAAGTGCCATCTTATTGTACTGATTTTTATTCATCTGCAATGCCAATTCGGCTTGAGCAATTCCAGCATTCACTTGCTCTTTTTTCGCATCAATCTCAGTACTGTCTATCTCATAAAGAAGTTGACCTTTTGTTACATAGTCACCCTCATTTACATACATTCTCTTAACCTGTCCCATATATCTGCTGGTTATCACTTTTTGGTTATCTGATGCCACAGAACCACTAAATGTCAAACTTATCGCATGAAGCATGTTCGTAGTGATGAGTAACGCACCAATCAACAAAGCTCTCTTTTTCATATAATTTCCCCCTTATCAATAATACTTTCAAGTTCAAAAACTTTCGAATTATGCTCATTTTTAGCCGTTAAAAGCTTCATCAAAACCTCTATCTCCTTAGACTGCTTAATCAACAAATCAGAGATAGATACCAACCCCTCTTTATATCGTGCGTGATAGTTTTCATACACTTTTTTGGCAAGTTCTAACTGTTTTTCAAGATTTTTAATATCCTCATCTTTTGACTTTATCTCTGTAACAATCTTAGTCGTTTGAAGTGAAATACCACTTTTCGCCAAATCAACCTGTTCTTGCATTTTAAGATTTTCAATCTTTGCCTTCTCAAGATTCGCTTTACTTATCCCACCGTCAAAGATATTCCACTTCATCTGAACACCAACAGTATAAGCTTCATGGTCAAAAAAGTTATTAAAAGCAGTATCATCAGCACTTGCATATTCAGCAAAACCACCAATAGTAGGCTTATAATTTGTCTCTTGAATCTTAACAGCCATATCGGTCATCTCAAGTCCTAAAGAAGCTTTTTGAATATCAATATTATCTTCATGTAACTTTTCGTGATTAACAACTGGGATAGAAGCAACAATATCTTTTGAAGATTGCAACGACCTAACATCAGCATTAACTAAAAACGATATGTATTGATAAGCTAACTCTTTATTTAGTTTTGCCTGATTGAGCATACTTTCTACTTCAACCAACTTTGCATCAACCTCAACTTTATCATTACCAATCGCATAGCCCTCTTTTCGCATTTGTACAACAACATTTTGGAGTTTCTTGATATTTTTGATAATCAAAGAGAGATTTTTGATATATTGGTCAACCAATGCTATATCATAATAAGTTTTTTTGGTCTGAAAAACTTTTTCATTAAAAAGTTTGGTTGTATCAAGACTGCTCATTGTTTTCATCGCTTCGGTAATCTTCTCATACTGGTCAAGTTTTCCACCTGTATAAAAAGGAACGCTATAAGAGAGCTTGGTTTGAAAGTGATTTCTAGCCGATGGATAGTTCAAATCTTTTGGTGCCACAGGTAATGGATTGGTCTGACCACTCATATCAAACTCATTAAAACCAAAATCACCAAAAGTAGCCTCTCTACTTTGCATTTTAAACCCAAATACATTTCCAGCGTCATTAGAATTCATTGCCTGAAAAGTAACATCCATATTACCATATCGATTGCCTTTAGCAGCTCTTGCTTCAAAAGCTTTTATCTGTTCGTTGAACTTTGAGACTTTTATCTCCTGATTTCTACTCTTTACTAACTCTAAAGCCTGTGTTAAAGTTAAATTCTCAAGTCGTTCGCCATCGGCACTAGCTTGATTGAAAGACAGAAATGGTAGCAATAAGATTGTTAGCAATCTTTTTGATATCATTAATTTACCTCACTTTCTTAAGTTTAGATTTAAAAATTATTGTTATAAATAATTTTTTGTAGATAGTCGTAATTATACCAATAAAAGTTGATTTCAAAATAAAAATATAAAAAAATTATGATTATTATAAATAATAAGAAGTTCTTATTATTAAAGACATAAAATCTTTAATAATAAAATATAAAATATAACTATATAGTTACATGAGTTACAGCTATACATGCAGGTAAACTCTCTAACTCTTTAATAAGCGATTTTGTAACATCACCATCAACTTTAACAACAGCTAAAGCTTCAGATTTATTATTTCTTCCTAGTCTAAAGTCTGAAATATTTAAGTTATGCTTAGAGATAATCTTACCAACATCTCCAATAACCCCTTTTACATCAGTATTTCTAAAAAGAATCATTCTTCCTTTTGGTTCTAAATCTAACATATACTCGTCTATCTCAACGATTCGTTTTAAATCTTCACCAAAAATAGTTCCACTAATTGTAAAATTTTGCTCTTCAGTTAATATTTTAACTGTAACTTTATTTTTTAAGCCTGAATCAATAGTAGAACGAACTTTTTCAAGAACAATCCCTCTATCACTTGCAACAAACTCAACATTTACATAATTTACAGCATCAGCCAATGACTCTTTTAAGACACCAACCATAGCAAAAGTAGCCAATGAATCAATATATTCTGAAACATCACCACTAGTTGTTATCTTAATACTTTTTACTGCTGAACGAGTTGCTTGTGCAGCCATATATCCCATTTTTTGAACTAACTCTAAATAAGGTCTCAAAAATGCAGGAAGTTCACTCTCTTTTATTGGCAAATTAAGTGCATTTGGATAGGCCACACCTCTTGCTGATGCAATAGCTCCTTCTGCTGCTTGAATAGCTATATTTTTTTGAGACTCTTTAGTATTTGCACCTAGATGAGGTGTCAAAGTTACATTATCAAGCTCAAGAAATGGATGTGAAGTTGCTGGTTCTTTATTGAATACATCAATTCCTGCCATCGCAATCTTGCCACTTTTTAAGCCCGATAAAAGAGCTTCTTCATTGTAAAGTCCACCTCTAGCACAGTTAATCAAGATGACACCATCTCTCATTTTGGCAATCTCATCATGTGAAATCATATTTATTGTCTCTTCATTTTTAGGCGTATGAATCGTAATAATGTCACAATCTAAGATATCTTCAAAATGTTTTGTATATTTCATATCAAGATTGGTTACTTTTGTAGAGTCAATATATGGGTCGTATGCGATAACATCCATCTCAAAAGCTTTTGCTCTTTTCCCAACTCTTGAACCTATATTTCCAAAGCCAATAATCCCTAACTTTTTATCTTTAAGTTCAGTTCCATACCAACTCTCACGCTTCCAAACTCTATCAATTTTGAGATTATTATGTGCATAAGGAAATGCTCTAACACAAGAGAGCATATGTGTCATCGTAAGCTCCACCGCAGCAATGGTATTTGCCGTTGGAACATTCATGATAACAATACCTCGCTTACTACATCCATCTATATCAACATTATCAACACCAACACCCGCTCTAACGATAGCTTTGATATTGGTAGCAGCATTTAAAAATGCCTCATTTACATCAGTAGATGAACGAGTGATGGCAACATCTGCTTGTTCAATAATCTCTTTAAGTAACTTATCTTTAGACTCATCCGCTGCATTGATAAGTATAATATCTTGATTATTTGCTAATATATCCAAACCAGCTTGGTGGATATGATCACAAACAACAATCGTTAATTTTGACATCACGAACCTTATTTGTTAAATTTTTCGTTAAAAACATCACCCAAAGTCATACTATCTTCTTGACCTTTGTTTACTTTGTTTAAAATCGCCTTTTCTTCTTGTCTCTCTAATCTTTTTACAGA
The DNA here is from genome assembly GCA_006212005.1 of Sulfurovum sp. Lineage (GTDB taxonomy): Bacteria > Campylobacterota > Campylobacteria > Campylobacterales > Sulfurovaceae > UBA1140. The sequence continues at coordinate 10,000 of SDAZ01000030.1, forward strand.
AACTCTAATTTTTTCATTTGCAGTGTCAATATAACTTATAACACCTTTAATCACTTGACCTTTAACAACTTCTTCCTCTTTTAAAGGCGCTAAATCATCCAATCTAATTAGTGCATCCACACCATTTCCAAGATTTATAAAGATACCAAACTCTTTTTTATCTTTAACAGCACCCTCTACAATATCACCATTTTTATGATTTTTTGCAAATTCTTGAATAGGTGAAAGCTCTAATGCTTTTTTACTAAATGAAATTTTTCCATTATTTGCTTCGATTTTGATGATTTTAACTTCAACTTCTTCGCCAACTTTGAAAAGATTTTTAGCATTTTTAGATTTATCCCAAGATGTCTCTTGATTGTGAAGTAAGCCCTCAATCGCATCAACTTTAACAAATGCACCAAAATCAGTGATTGAAGAGATAGTACCTGTAACAACTTCACCTACTTTATGCTCAGATGCAAATTTGTCGATTGGTTTTGATACTAAATTTTTTCTACTTACTCTTAGTTTTTTCGCTTCTTTATCAATTTCGATAATCTCAACTTCAATAACTTCATCAAGTGTTAGATAATCTTTTGGATGTTTTACATTTTTATCCCAAGCGATTTCTGAAACATGTAAAAATGCTTCTAACTCATCTCCAAGGTCAACGAATACACCATAAGGCTCGATATTTGAAACTGTTGCTTTTTTGACATCACCTTTTCTAAGGATATCATCAATATTGTTCCATGGGTTTACAAAAGCATCTTTTATAGATAAAGATAAATGTTTTTTCTTTTTATCATAATCAATCGCTACAACATTAACGCTATCACCCTCTTTGTAGTATTTTGATGGGTTAACTGGCCCTTTGTAAGATATTTGAGAATAATGAACCAAACCATCCATTCCACCAACATCAACAAACATTCCATAAGTTGTAATCTTTTTAACTGTACCAACAACAGGTGTTTTATCACTTAAAAGTCTATCAACTATTTCGTTCACTACCGCTTTTTCTCTCTCAATCAACTCTTTTCTTGAAATAATAACAGTCTCTTTATCTTTATCAACTTTAACAATTAATGCTTTGATATTTTTACCAATAGGATTGATTTTTATAGGAAAATAGGAGAGTGTTTTAGGCATAAAAAACTCTAAATCAGCAACTTCAACGATAAAACCACCCTTATTTTTTTTAGTAACTACACCTTCTACAATATACTCTTGAGTGTCATCGTAATCTTCTATAAACTCTTTTAACGCCTCTCTTTGTGCTGCCATCTTATACGAAACAGTAGCTCTCTCATCTCTGTGACCTGTTATAACCAAAGGAATTGAATCACCCTCTTTAACAAACAGCTCTCCATCTTCGTCACGAAGCTCATCTAGGGATAAAAAAGACTCATTTTTACGCCCAATATTTACAATTGCTTGATTGTCTGCAAGATTAATTTTTACAATAACACCATTAATTAAATCACTTTTAGACTCTTCATTTTTAAATGATTCTTCGAGCATTGCCCCAAAATCTACATCTTCTACTTCGATATCTTCGAATTTCATACTAGCCTATCCTTCTTGTCTGCCTAAAATTATTGCTATATTATACTATATTTTATTTAAGTTTTATGGTTAAGTGGTTATTTTTCTGATACTTTCAACAATTTCATCAACAATCCATTCGGGAGTTGAAGCTCCAGCTGTGATTCCACATATCTTTTTATTGATAAACCACTTGGCATTTAACTCTTTTTTATTCTCTATCAAATAGCTATCCACACAATCAAGAGAAGCAATGTTATGGAGTTGTTTTGTATTTGATGAGTGTTTACCACCAATGACTATCATCACATCAGCCTCTTTTGCTAACTCTTTAACCGCATCTTGATTTTCAAATGTTGCATTACATATTGTATTGAAAACTCGAACTTCTTTATGATTTAAAATCAAACTGTTAACAATTTTCAAAAAATCTTGAGGTTTTTTAGTGGTTTGGGAGACAACAGCTACCTTACTTTTCAATGGTAACGATTCTAACTCTAGTGGGTCTAATACAATAAAAGCATTTTTATTTTTATCCCCAGCATAACTTACCACACCTTTTATCTCTGGATGTTCTTTATCTCCAAAGATAACAACACTATATCCATCATTTGACATCTGCAATACAATTTGTTGAGGCTTTGTTACATAAGGACAGGTTGCATCTATAATTTTATTATTCTGTTTTTTTAAAAACTCAAGTTCATTTTTAGGAATTCCATGCGTTCTAATAATCACCACATCTTCACTATTTATATCTTTTAAATTATTTGCAACTTCTATATTAAAATTTTTTTTAAGTCTCTCTATCTCATCTGGATTGTGAATCAAAGGACCATAAGTCACACTTCCTTTATGCTCTTCACTAATCTCTATAGCTCTTTTTACTCCAAAACAAAAACCATATTTTGAAGCCAATTTAATTTCCATTATAAAACCTCTGTAATTTCTTTTAATATCTCTATAAAATTTGGAAAAGATGTTTCAATACACTCAATATCTTCAATATCCATCCCATCTACCAATCCAGCAATGGCAAAACTCATAGCAATTCTATGGTCACCAAAACTATCAATAATAGCTTTATGAATAACTCCACCAACTATCTCATAACCATCTTCATACTCTTTTGTCTCGATGCCACAACGATTTAAATTTTCAAGTACACAAGATATTCTATCACTCTCTTTGACTCTCAACTCTTTAGCATTTGAAACTTTACTTGTTCCTTTTGCCATAGCCATAGCGATAGAGAGTGCTGGAAGTTCATCTATCAACCATGCAATATTACTATTTACAGAAACTGAGCTTAATTTACCATTATAACTCACTCGAATATCACCTATTGGTTCATAAATATTCTCTTTTTGGATAAATTCAACTTTAGCACCCATATCTTGAAGTATTTTATAAGCTTCAACCCTTGTTTTATTGAGTGTTAAATTTTCCAATAAAATAGTTGAGTTTGGAATAATAGCAGAAGCAACAGCAAAAAAGAAACCACTTGATGGATCTGATGGCACTCTTATATTTAACGGTTTTAAAGGAGATGTCAAAGGCATTATCTCTATATAGCCATCTGTAAGAAATGAAATTTCAGCCCCCATACCAAGAAGCATTCGCTCTGTGTGGTCACGAGAGAGAAGATTTTCTTTATAATAACTCTTTTCTTTAGCTCTTAGTGCTGATAAAATCATAGCTGATTTAACCTGAGCCGAATCTATAGATGAATGGTATCTAAAAGCTTCTAAAGCTCCACCTCTTACAGTAAGTGGTGCTAAATTTCCATTTGCTCTTCCATCTATTTTTGCTCCTATAGAGATAAGAGGATTCACAACTCTTTTCATAGGTCTTGCTCGTAAATACTTATCTCCACTTAATACAAAGTAACCATCAATCCCTGATAGCAACCCGACATAAAGACGAATTGCTGTTCCTGCATTACCACAATCTAAAACATCACTAGGTTCTTGAAGCTCTTTTGGAGGAGTAATTTCAACATACGAACCATTTCGAGTCACCGTCGCTCCCAATTGTTGAGCAATATTAAGTGACGCCAAAGTATCTTCTCCTAAGAGAAAATTTTCTATGGTTGATTTTTGGTCACTTAATAGTGAGAACATTGCACAACGATGAGATATTGATTTATCTGAAGCAATTGTAGAACAGTTAAGATTAAAAGCACTTGCAGGAACAACACTCATTTTTTTCATCTCAAATTTGCTCCAAAATCTTTTTCAACTTTCACTAAAATCTCATTCATTACAGATTCGATATCAATATCTAATAAAGTCTTTTCCATAGATTGTAATGAAAATCTTATAGTTAAGCTTTTTTTATCTCCTAACACCTCATCTTCGTAAACATCTATTGCTCTAAAAGTTTTGATTAAAGGATTATTCAGCGTTTTGATGCTTTTTTCAACTTCAGCATAACCTATATTTTTATCCATCACAATACTCAAATCTTTATGAACAGCTTGAAAATTGGATATCTCTTTAGCATTTATATGTATAGGAAGCATCGAATTAAAATCAATTTGTGCAAAAAAGGTAGCAGGAATACCAAAATCATCTCTAGGTGTTGGATGAAGTGCAGATATAAAACCTACCACTTTACCCTCTTTTAAAATATCTGCACTAAGATAGGGATGAATAAGTCCATTTTTAGCACTAATAGGAGCTAAAGAAAATTCACCCAATACTTTAGAAACTTGCATTAAAAAACTATTGAAGTCAATGGATGAAGGTTTTGCTTTGTTTAAAACAGTTTCACTTTCAAACTGTCCACTCCAAATAAAGCTTATAACTTCTCGCTCTTCTCTTGAAGCATTAAAAATTGTCCCTATCTCAAATAATGGAACTCTTTTTTGTCCATAATTCACATTTCTTTTCACAGCATTTAAAAGATTGAGTATCACACTCGTACGAACTGTATTTAACTCATCGGTGATAGGATTTGTAAGCTCTAACTCCTCTTTTAACATAGGAAGATTATATTTTGCAAGAAGTTTTTTATCATTAAAAGCGTAACTTATTGTTTCATAAAAACCATTTGCAACTGCTTTGATACGAAGTTCTTTTTTCGCTTTATACTTCATGGTTGCATCGGTAACTCTATTTTGTTCAAAAAATTTCAATGGAGTATTTGGGATATTGTCTATCCCAATCATTCTCATAACCTCTTCTGCGATATCTTGAACGCTAGTAATATCGTGTCTAAATCCAGGAACGGTTACACCAAATTTACCACTATTTGAATTTTGTATCTTAAAGCCCAAATTTGTGAGCATTGATATAACAGAAGTTATCTCAACTTCCATCCCTAAAATAGAGCTAAGCTCTTTGATATCTACACCTATATGGTCATGCTCATAGTACGATTGCACACTTAGATATCCATCATGGAACATAATACTCATATATTTTTCGATAAGTGTTTTAAAAAAATCGATACCAAATTTTAGATGAACTTCACTACCTCTTGATGCGTTATAATAAAATTTATCTGTTGCTAACTTCTCTTCCATAACTGCTTGAGAGATAAATTTTGGGTCTGTATATCCAACTTCAAAAAATATCTGATTGGTTGTGTATTTAGCTTTGTATTTTTCATTGAAATTTATCCCAACTTTTGAAACTAGATGTCCATTTGAATAGACACTAGATACACCATTTGTTCCCTCTTCGATAGACAGCATGATTATATTGTCTTCATTTTTCAACATTGCACTATCATACGCACGAATCAATACACCCGTACAATGAACAGTATAGTTAATCGCATTATCAAGTGCGTCATCAAGCAAATTTTCCACAAAAGCCATTCTTAAAGCTATCAATAAAGGAGCGATTAAATCTTCACTAGTATTAGCCAAAGCATATTTTAAAGAAGTATGAACAACACCACTTGCTTTTATCTGTGCAAGTCTTGCAAGTCCTACTCTCTCTCTAGCAGGTTCTTCTTTGTACTCAAATTTTAAAAGTGGTAAATTTAACGCCACTGCTAAATCTCTAGCCAATCCATGAACACTTAAGCAATCTCCTCTATTTGGCGTCAATTCAACACCAATGACCGTATCTGCTATCTTAGGATATTGAGTTAATTCTTTACCAACTATCAGTTTATCAATACTACTATCTAGTATCATAATGCCATCACAAACTTCAGGAAGCCCCAACTCTTTTGAAGAGCATATCATACCATGACTATCAACACCTCTAAGCTGTGCTTCTTTTATCACAAAACCATTGCCTAAATCTGCTCCAACCATGGCAACAGCCACATATTGAGCATAGACAACATTTGACGCTCCACAAACTATTTGAACAGGTTCATTTAAGCCAACATTTACCATACAAACATTGAGTTTATCAGCATTTGGATGCTTATTAACCGATAGAATCTCTCCTACAACAACTTTTGATGGTATTTTATACTCAGTCATGAAATCTACTTCATGTCCGATAGAATTTAAAGTTGAAACCAACTTATCATTGCTTACATTATCTATATCTAAAAAATCTCTTATCCAACTTCTAGTAATTATCATTTAAATTGCCCCAACAGTCTTATATCTCCCTCAAATAACATTCTAAGGTCTGGAATCTTATGCAACAACATCGCAAATCTTTCAATTCCCAATCCAAATGCGTATCCACTTACATGCTCATATCCAACAGATTTAAAAACATTTTCATTGACCATACCACATCCTAAAACTTCTAACCAACCTGTGTGTGAACAAACTCTACACCCTTCTCCCTCACAAAAGATACATGAGATGTCAACTTCACTAGAAGGCTCGGTAAAAGGGAAAAAACTTGGTCTAAATCTAACTTGAACATTCCCAAACATATAAGTTAAAAAATCTGTCAATATAGATTTTAGATGACTAAATGATATCTCACCTTTAGCATCAACCATTAATCCTTCTATTTGATGAAACATTGGTGTGTGTGTTAAATCATAATCTCGTCTAAAAACCCCCCCAGGAGCTATCATTCTAATCGGTGCTTTTTGTGAAAGCATAGTTCTTATCTGAACAGGTGATGTATGTGTTCTTAAAAGTTTTGAATCATTAAAATAAAAAGTATCTTGCATATCACGAGCTGGGTGATATTTTGGCAAGTTTAATGCCTCAAAATTGTGAAAATCATCTTCAACTTTTGGCCCCTCTTCTACCGAAAAGTTCAAAGATATAAAATAATCTATAATTTTATCCATGGTTTGTGATACTGGATGAAATGCTCCAGCTTG
>SDAZ01000140.1 GCA_006212005.1 Sulfurovum sp.
TATTTGAAATATGTGCTAATGTGTGGTCTTTATATTGTATGCTTTTCAAGAATTCATCAATTAAGCAGAATAATGTTATCATTTTATGTTCCATAACTTGCCGTCCAAGTTTTATGGAACTCTACTTTATTTTTTCTTAACTAGCAATTTGGGTTCATTTAGTTATTTTTAATTGATATCTTTCAAATGCTCTGCAAATATATCTGGGTCGATAAAACCTGTTAGATTTTTTTGCTCTAAATGTGTATGTGTTGAATCAAAAAAGATAATATTTGGTGTACCAAAAAGTTTAAAATACTCCAACATCTTTTTATCGTCCTCACTATTTTCACTCAAATCAACCGTAATAAAAGTAAATCTCTTCAACTCCTCTGCAACTGCTGGAGCTGGAAAAGTGATAACCTCCAACTCTTTACACGAAGTACACGCATCTTTTGTAAAATCTATCACAACAGGTTTAGTAGAAGCATTAATCTCTGCTAAAAGTTTATCTAGTGTGTAACCAGTATGAACACCATCATTTGCAACCACTTGTGTATCTTGAGTCGTATTTTCATCACCTATATCAACGGTTGGAATCGTTTGCGTATCTGAAGTTTGTTCACTCTCTTGAGTTGTTTTTGTTGCTGTTGTCTCTTTTTTAGCACTACTTTCTTCGAGTTGAGCTACTTTTGCTGCTGTAAATTTTTCAAATGGATTTAACATAGATGATGCTCCACTAATCACACCTACCAAAAGAGAAACTCCATAAATCATAAAGACAAAACCTACCAATTTAAAAAGTTTCTTTGCCCCTTGAGCATTTTTTGCACTTCCAAAAACATCCATATAAAATGCTACACCCATAAAAAGCAAAGCCCATAAAAGAAGTGTCAAACTATCTGGAATCACTCTTGAGAGCATAAAAATAGCTAAAGCCAACATCATAACACCAAAAGTTTGAGATACTCTTGTCATCCATCCACCTGGACGAGGCATAAATTTACCAGCACCCAAACCGATAAGTAAAAGTGGTAATCCCATACCCATACTCATCACAAAAAGTGAAATTCCACCTAAAAGTGCATCACCTGTTTGAGAGATAAATAAAACTGCACCTGCCAAAGGAGGAGCTACACAAGGACCAACGATAAGAGCTGATAAAAAGCCCATAATTGCTGTTCCTAGTATTCCTTTACTTTGAGCCTCATCACTGGCTTTATTTATCTTAGATTGCCATGAAGCTGGAAGTTGAATCTCATAATAACCAAACAAAGAGAACGCCAATGCTACAAACATCGCACTAAATAATCCTAAAACTATAGGATTTTGCATCGCTGAAGCAATATCTGCACCCAAAAGACCTGCGATAACACCGATAATCGTATAAGTTATCGCCATAGAAACTACATACACTAAAGATATGAAAAATGCTTTAGCTGTACTAGGTTTTTCTCGTCCTGCATGAGATACAATAATAGATGAAAGGATAGGAATCATAGGAAAAACGCAAGGCGTAAGTGCTAAAAGAAGTCCAAAAATAAAAAAGAGCAGAATTATAAAAAGTCCACTCTCATTTGAAAAAGCTTTTGCAATATTATTTGCATTGGCTTCATTGAGCAAATTTGACATTTTATCTGTAAATCCTGCCTCTTCTCCTGATGCCTTAAAAGAGAACTCTTTACTCATCGGCTGATAGCACATCCCTACATCGGAACAACCTTGATATTCGATAAGAAGGGTAAAATCACCTTTAACTTTACTCTTAATCTCTTTGAGAGGAATCGCAACTTTAACCTCATCAGAGAAAATCATATCCCCACTTGCTTCATCTTTATGTGATTGTGGTTTTTTGACTTCCAACTCAATCTTTTTAGGTTTGATGATAGAGTATTTTAAAGTATTTTCTGTAACATGAATTTTTGGAGCTAGAGTGATAACTGTATCAATAGACTCCTTACCTTGAGTTGCACTAACTTGAAAAGCCTCATCGGGAGGTAAAAAAGCATTGTTTTTTTTAGCATCATCAAAACCTGCACTAAGAAATGCTGTTAACACTAAAATTAATTTTAAGATTTTCATTAAGTTTTATCCTTTGGAACTCTGAAGTAAACAATAAAATACAAAAAGTATTTCACATCTGTTACTATAACGCATTTACTGTAAAAATTTAGTTAACATCCACTTAAAAAACTATTTTTTTGTGAAATAGTTATAATAAATTATAAATCTTATAGTATAAGACAATAACATCACATAAAGATTCACAAAAAAGGATTTACAAAATGAATAGACTTATCAAAGAAGATTCACCTTATCTACAACTTCATGCTCACAATCCAATTGATTGGTATCCATGGGGGGAAGATGCGTTTGCTAGAGCAAAAAGAGAAAATAAACCTATTTTTTTATCCATCGGATATAGCAGTTGTCACTGGTGTCATGTGATGGAGAGAGAATCTTTTGAAAATATGGAGATAGCAAAGATACTCAATGATAACTTTATCTCTATAAAAGTAGATAAAGAGGAGCGACCCGACATCGATAAACACTATCAAGAAGTTTTTTATATGATGAATGGGAAAGCTGGTGGATGGCCAACTTCTATTTTTATGAGTAGTGAACTTGAGCCGTTCTACTCTACTACCTATATCCCAATAGAGTCTATAGGTGGTATAATGGATATAAAAACACTTTTACATCTTATCATCAAAAGATATCAAGAAGATAAAGAGCTACTTCATTCAAAAGGTAAAGAGTTATTGCATTTTATGGCAAAGAAAAAAACCACGATACAAGCGACCAAACTCAATCTTTCCATCATCGATACCACTATCTCTCATGCTCACAAGTTAGCAGATACTACAAATGGTGGATTTGGATTTGCACCAAAATTTCCACACGCCTCTACGCTTGAACTTCTTTTAGATGTTTATCTCCTTAACAAAGATGAATCTATTTTGAAAATAGTCACTAAAAGTTTAGATGAGATGAGTAAAGGTGGACTTTATGATAGAGTTGATGGTGGTTTTTGTAGATATAGTGTTGATAACATTTGGCTTGTTCCACATTTTGAAAAGATGAGTTATGACAATGCCCTACTCTCTTATATCTACACAAAAGCCTATCTTATCACTAAAAATCCAAAATATAAAGAAATATCAATAGCTTCCATAGAGTTTATGCTTTCGTATATGAGTGAAGATGGACTCTTTTACTCAGCCAGTGATGCAGATAGTGATGGAGTTGAAGGTGCTTATTTTGTTTACAGTTATGATGAAGTTGAACAAATCTTACGCAAAAATGAGTACTCAAAAGGCAAGATAGATGAGATAATGTTTAGTTTCAATATAACTAAAAAAGGCAACTTTGAAGGTAAAAATATCATAAGGGTCGATAAACCTATCAAAGAGTATAAAGAAGTTATAGAACTTCTTAAAAATATACGAAAAGAGCGAAAATATCCATTTATAGACAAAAAAATCATTACTTCCATAAATGCTATGATGATAAAATCGCTCTTTTTTGCCTCACACTTAGATGAAAAATATAAAGAGATAGCGATAGATTCCTTAGAAAAATTAGTTAAAAAAGTTTATATCGACAAAAAACTTTATCACACCACTCTAATCCATAAAAATCCGAAAATTGATGGTTTTTTAGAAGATAGTGCTTATTTGGCTGAAGCAATGTTGGAGGCATATCGTTTTACACTTGATGAAGGTTATCTAATTGGTAGCTCAAGTGTTGCAAATAGTGCCATAGAAAAATTTTATGATAATGGAAAATGGTATTTCTCAAAAGGTCAATTTTCAACTTATGCAGATAGTTTTGATAGCTCCTATCCATCATCTTTATCAACCATGCTTTGCGTACTTTTGAGTTTGAGTAGTTTAGTTGAGTTTGGATATAAAAAGATAGTTTACAGAACACTTGAGGTGGAGAGTTATGAAGTAGCACGACAACCACTCTCGAGACCAAAATTAACTTCAGCAGTCATTCGTTATTTTAAAGATGATATAATTGTGAAATCGACAAAAAACAATCTCTTAAGCCATATCTATGATGAAAAGTTGAGTTCTTATCCATACACATTACTTAGAAATACACTCGATGAGAAATTTTTAATATGTAACTCCAATAGTTGCTTTGGAGAAGAGAGAAGTTTTGAGGAGATAAAGAATTTTATTGGAGTTTAACATGAGATACTTTGTTCCTATATCTTTGATTGCTTTTGCACTTATAGTTGGTGGTTGTAGTGGCAAGAGAAGTAAATTACCGACCGTTCATTGCGTTACAAATACTCCA
>SDAZ01000031.1 GCA_006212005.1 Sulfurovum sp.
AAAATTTGGTAAAGTCATTAAAGCTACTTCGATTGGTGGTTTTCTCGTTAAACTTAAGCTTTTTATTTTGGCTTATAGTCTTGATATGCTCTTTAAGTCATTAAGTTTTAACTAGCAATTTGGGTTTATCCAATAAACCTATGTATAATTTTTTCAACTCAATCAACTTTAGAGGATTATTTTTATTTTTCTCTATCTCTTGGAGTAAATCATATTTTTTATAGCTTGTTTCTTCATATATATTATCTTCTATTTTTTCATCATCAATTGTATTATCATTTTTTTCTAAATTTGTATCTTCTTGATTTTTTGATTTATTTCTTCGTTCAATTAAAGCTAAATTAAAAGCTTTTCTATATTTTTCTGAAAATAAAATAGCCTTTTGAAAATTAGTAGTAGCTTTACGATTTTTATTCTGTTCATGATAAATAATTGCTTGATATAAATAAGTATTTGCTAATTTTTGCATATTCTCTCTTAAGTTTTTATACTCTTTATTTAATTCTTTATGATATGGAGTAGATTCCTTTAATAAAAAGTCAAGTTCACTATCAAAAGTATCATGAGTTTTGATTTTTCTAATATATTCACTTTTTAGGTTATCTTTTAAATCTTTTAAGTCCACTGCTGATATATTGTATCTAGCACCACCTTGTGAAAACTCTTCATTATATTTAATTGGTTTATAATTTTTGTTGACTAATTCTATATTTAAAGATTCTATTATTTCTCTTAAATCAACACATACTAAAGTATTAGCATTTTCTCCTTTTATTTGAATACCAATAATTTCACTATCTGATACAAATACTCCAGCTCCAGATAAGCCCGCCATATTTTCTTTAGTGTTATAGTCAGAGATTATATCACCAATCTGTTCTTCAGAAGTAACTTCAAATAAATGATCTTTTTTAATTCCTTTATTTTTACATTTTATAGGGTATGCTTTAAAAGTATTATCAGTTTTTATCTTGGGGTAACCATAAATTACACATTCAGGAGAGTCATCATTTGATATAGATATTGGTAAATGGAGTGGCAATTGCACTTGATTTGACTCATCTATTGTAAATTTAAATATGATAAAATCATAATCTTTTTTACACCAAACAACCTCAACATTATATAGTTCTTGAGTAAAACTATTATCAGGATTTGAAAGTTTTATTTCAATATCTCTTTTTTCATTAAGTTCAAAACCTTTATCAAAAAAAGTATGTTTCGCACTAAAGATATAAAAATAGCTAGTTTTATCATCGAAAGTAACAATAACTCCGCTTCCTGATTTTTTTATATTATTTTCGTCAGTGTAGTCTATTTTGACTATATACTTGCTAATATAATTGGCGTTCATACTTTCCCTTATTTATGGATGTTCATTTTGACAAATTACTTCAAAATTATACTTTTTCTTATCGTTATCATCAAAGTTATTATGATTGAGCATATGTTTATAATTCACAATAAAGTTTATTTTATCATTTTTGTTGTTACGATGAACTAAAATCTTACTTAAAGTCTCTTTATCGGGATGTACATGTCTCTTCCCATCTGTTAAGATAACATAATTTTTGGTTGTAGTTAATTGTATAAATTCTTTGGTAATATTGTGTTTGCTACCATGATGAGAAAGTTTTATAAATTCAAAATTATGAAACTTGTTATGTAACTTCTTTAACTCATCAACAATAAGAGAGATATGTGCATCTCCTAAAAAAAGATAATTTTTCTCTTTATAAACTAAGATAAAGGCTATACTTGAACCATTTGGTACACTTTTATCTTCGACGAACTCAATATCTTGCAACTCAAGAATACTTTTTTTATAATCTTTGGAATATGTTTGTATGATATTAGCCGTTAGATTATCTTTTTCATATTTTTCAATCTCATATTTTGCAGATGTTAACTTTTTATTATTTGGAGACAATAAAATAAATTTTAAATCTTGATGTTTAAAATGCCTTTGATTATCTACAGAAAAATTATTCTTAAAATTAACTTTATGTTTTAAATTTGCCATTAGTTGTAAAAGTTTATTTTGTTGCGTAATACTTGTTTCGTTGCTATCAATTTCAGGTTTGATAGTCTCATCATAAGAATTTGCCCAAACTTCTTTTATAAATATATTTGACTCACTTTTTTGATTTTTTAGAAGACCTAAAATGCCTCCAATATAGTCATCATCATAATGAGTCAAAATGACAATATCAAAAAATTTTTTCTCTCTCTTGCAAATTTTAATAAGATTTTTACAATTAGATGAAGTTCCTCCATCTATCAAAACATTTGTTTTCTCAGTAGAGATAAAAATACTATCTCCACTACCAGCTTCTAAAAATTGAAATTTTATAGCCATTATCTATCCTTTATGAACTTTAAATTTCCTAGAATATAGAAAAGTTCAGAATTAATTTTACTCATATTTAGATTACGAAAAAATAAAATTATAATAAATAAGAAAAATGACTGTATATAATGATATTATTGCTTTTTTTAGTATTTTTTATAATCTTTTTAAGAAATTTTCGGTATAATATAGACTTGCATTTATGTAAAAATAAATCTTATATTTCAGACTGCAATTCTATACTATATTATTCCACCTACTAAAATGACAAAGGAGTCTAACTTATGGCGACTACTGATGTTCTTAAACTTACCGAAGAACTTATTATTGAACGGAAAAACGATGCGGTTATAACGATTGAAACTTTGGTTCGAGAGTTTGACAAGCAACCTACCATGGCACAAGTTAAAAAAATCATCAAGTTTTTATCTGACCATAAACTAAAACTAGTCACTCCCGCCGAGTATGCACTACACCTTTCTGATTTGGAAAAAATTCGTATTGAAAAGATACATCAAGAGCTTATTAATGAAGATATTGATGATGATTTGGAGTTTTTAAAAGAAAAAGAGCTTCTTGAGTGGAGTAGAAGTGATAGTCCTGTTCGTATGTATCTTAGAGAAATGGGGAAAATTCCACTTTTAACAAAAGATGAAGAGGTCTATCTAAGCCAAGAGATTGAGGCTGCTGAAGATATCATTTTAGATGCTATCTGCTCTGTTCCTTATCTTATTGACTATATTTTAAACTACAAAGAGCCACTTTTAAATCGTGAAAGAAGAGTCAAAGAGCTTTTCAAAAGTTTTGAAGATGAAAAAGGTGATGATGATAGTTCAAACGATGAAGATACCGAAGAGTTAGCCATCCAAGAAGAAGATGATGATGACGATGACGATAGTCAAGAAGATAGTGATGACAATGAAAATGATGATGATAATGACGATGATATCGATGATGATGAAGAGATAAAACCAAAAAAAGTTATCAAAGCAAAAAAAGCTCCAGCGGAAGAGAAAGTTCATAAAATTGGTGGCAAAAAAATCAAAGATGACAAACGATACTATCAAGTTATTGATAGTTTTAAGGCATTGGAGAAGGCTAAAAAAGATTGGATGAAGGCTCAAGATGAGTGGCTTGAGATTGAAGAAAGCATCAAAGAAGAAGATAAAAAAATCTTTGAAAGATTTAAAGTTGCTCATAAAAAGCAAATCTTAAAAAACAATCTAAACGATTTAGGGCCAACATCTAAACTTATCAATGAGCTGGTTAAAGCAATGGAAACTGCACTCAAAAGTGATGACTCTTTCGATAGAGAGCTTAAACGACTTGAATATAAACTTCCACTCTTTAACGATATCTTAAAAGAGAATCACCAACGGATTTTGGACAATATCATCAATATGGACAAAGATGATATCATCGACTCTGTGCCTGAAACAACGATGGTAAGTACTTATATTGAGATAAAAAAACTTTTTGAGACAAAAGAGGCTAGTAAAGATAGTTTCAATCTTGAACCTGAAAAATTGGCTGAAATCCTCAACCAAATCAGAAGAGGAAAAACAAAAAGTGAAGTTGCCAAGACTCGTATGGCAAAATCGAACTTAAGATTGGTTGTTTCTATCGCAAAAAGATTTACAAATAGAGGTTTACCATTTTTGGACTTGATTCAAGAGGGAAATATCGGACTTATGAAAGCGGTTGATAAATTTGAATATAAAAAAGGGTTCAAATTTTCAACTTATGCTACATGGTGGATTCGTCAAGCGATTTCAAGAGCGATTGCTGACCAAGCTAGAACGATTAGGATTCCTATTCACATGATTGAGACCATCAATAGAATCAATAAAATAATACGAAAACATCTCCAAGAGTCTGGTAAAGAGCCTGATTTAGAGACTATTTCAGCAGAAGTTGGACTCTCTATCGATAAAGTTAAAAATGTGATGAAGATAACCAAAGAGCCTGTAAGCCTTGAAGCTCCTGTGGGAGATGAAGATGATGGAAGGTTTGGTGACTTTATCGAAGATAGAAATACCGTTAGCCCATCTGATTCTGTACTCAAAGATGATTTAAATCAGCAGATAAATGAGGTTTTAGAGCAGTTAAATGAGCGAGAAAGAGCGGTTGTAAGAATGCGTTTTGGACTTTTAGAAGATGAGAGTGATAGAACTTTAGAAGAGATAGGTAAAGAGCTTAGCGTGACTAGAGAGCGAGTCAGACAGATAGAGTCTTCGGCTATCAAAAAACTTAAACATCCACGAGTTGGGCGAAAACTCAAAAACTACATCGAGGGATAATTTTAACCTCAAACCTCAACTCTTTTGAGTTGGGGCTAACAAATTATTTAATCAAAAAATTCATTCTATTTTAATAATTATTACTTATTTGTATTATAAATTTATCCAATAATCTACAAATAATGGTATAATGAAAAAGTAAAAAAATTAAACATAAAGGTACAAAAATGCAAAACACTTTTAAAGAAACGATTGAAAAATCAAAAGAAGCGATAAAGTCCGTTCAAGACAAGATAGAAGATACTACAAGTGAGTTAAAAGAAGATACCACAGAGACTATTGAAAAAGTTAAATCCACTTTTGCAAAGTTGAGTGCAAAATTAAAAGAAAATTTTGAAGATTTTGAGTCAAAAAGTGATGAAGCAAAACTCCAAGCAAATCTTAGTATGATGGAAGCTAGAGATAAATTGGTCTCTTTGCGTGATGATTTGGATAATTTTAGCTCTAAAATAATATCTCATGGGCAAACAGCTATAGATACAACGATGCTCAAAGCTCATCTTGCAAAACTTGAAAGTGAAGATTTTTGGAGTGAAAATAGAGAAAAGTTGACAAAAGAGTTTGAAAACTCAAAAGAAAGCGTAGAAAAATTGGCTCTTGAAGCAAGTACAGAGGTAAAAGAGTTTTTTGATAAATTTACAACTCTTTTTTCTAAGAAAGCGTAAAGCATAAAAGAGCATTTCTTCCTTGCATTTTATATAAACTTTTAAATATTTTATGATAGAATGATTTAAAATAAGTTTTGATAATAAATGTAGAGAAGGTAAAAAGTGACTAAAGATGAGATAGAAAATAGAATTGCTCTTTATGGACTGATTTCAAGATTGATGATTATTGAAGTTGATACTCAATTTTTGGAATCAATTGAATCTGATGAAGCAATTTTAGATATGTTTCCAAATTATAAAAATTGGACAAAAAAAGAGAGTTTATCAACTGATGAGCTTAAAAAAAACCATTATGATGTTGACTTTACAAATCTTTTTTTACTTCATCTAGTTCCCTATGAGAGCTTTTATACACGAGATGACCAGATGATAGAAAGCGGTGGAGATAATCCAGTTTTATCTCTCTACAATGCTCTTGATTTTAGAGTTGAGTTGGATAAAGCAAGAGTTGTAAGCCCTGACCATATTGGAGTTGAGTTAGAGTTCATGTATATGCTTTGTGTTGCTATGAAACGAGCATTTGAAGCTGATGACATAGAAGGGATTGAAGAGTTGGTTGAGATTCAAAAAGGTTTTTTACAAGACCATCTTCTTGAATGGACGCCGATGTTTCTTATCAATATGAAAAAAGAAGCTAGAACTCCACTCTATCACGATGGGGCAGAATTGGCTTTAGAGTTTTTGTTGAGTGATTTTGAGTATCTTAACCATTTAAATCTCTCTAAGTAGTTGTAATGGCTCTCAATTTTAATCTAAGTTCATGTGTAAGAGTAAGCTCAAAAGCTTCAACTTGCACAAAATGTATTGATATCTGCCCTGTGGAGACGATAAAATTAACCTCAAATCTTCCATCATTTACCCCATCGGAGTGTATAAACTGTGGTGGATGTGTAGGAAGTTGTCCAACCGAATCCTTTTCATTGAGTGATTTTAATGTTATCGACTTTGCATTTGACTATCTTAATGAAAATAAAATCTTATCTTGTAAAAATAATATCCCCTGTTTAGCCATTTTTGGTGTTGAAGAGCTTATCAGTTTGGCACTTGGAGCTAAAAACAGCTTAGAAGTTGATATCGGTGGATGTCAAAGTTGTGAAATCGCTCAAAAACTTTATCCACAAATCTTAAATAATATCGAAGAAGCAAATTTTATCCTTTCAACTTTTAGCTCTAAAAAAATAATGGCTAAAGATTTTTTTATCAGTGATGAAAGTGAAACAAAAGTTGCTAAAGAGATAGATAGAAGAGCTTTTTTGGAAAATTTTAAACTCAAAAATGCACTAAAAGTTAAAAAAGAGTTTGAATCTGAGGTTGAATCAAATGAATTAAAAATCTTCGATATTGATAACGCATTGATAGAGGCTAAAAAAAATAAAACCATTCCAAATCGACGAAAACTTCTTTTCACACTACTTAAGCAAGAGCCTAAACCTCTTAGATATGAGACGATTTTGTCTGAAGATATCAATTTTATCTCCCAAAAATATATCTCACAAGGGTGTGATAATTGTCAAATTTGTTACAGAGTATGCCCAACAGGTGCAATTAGTGCGACTTCAAATCTATCAACCATAAACTTTGATAGTATGCTTTGTGTCAAGTGTCATCTCTGTCATGATGTTTGCGCAAAAGAAGTTTTAAAACTTCAACCAACATTTGAGATACAAGAATTTTTTCAACCACAACAAAGACATCTTGCTTCATTTTCCATCAAAAGATGCCATGAGTGTGGAAACCAATTTAGCTATTTTGGTGGGGAGATAGTCTGTCCTAGATGTAGGATTGAAGAAGATGAAGCGATATTTTTACACCAAAATGCGAAAGAGATGGAAAACAAAAATGCAACCTCATGAGATAAAACCAGATACACAACTTGTTACGATTATTGGCGTAAATGCTCAAAGTGGATTGAGACGACGATATTTTAATAAAATATTAAAACATTACTCTATCAATGCCACTGCTATCGCTTTAAATATTAAAGAGGAGCAGTTTGATTTTGTAATGCTAAATGTCACAAAATCTAAAGTCACTAGAGTGATTATCGAATCCGAATTTGCACAAGCGGTTAAAAAATATATACAAGATGAAAATCAATCGTGCAATATAGACTTTATCGAAGTTAAAGAGAGTGGGATTTTAGGTTTTTGTTTAGAAGACGAGATAAAGTTACTCTTTGACAATCCCAATTTCATGGATAAAAACACGCTTGAAGTTGCCAAAATGATGAAAATAGCCTCTTATTGGTTTGATACTCCGTTTGATTTAGATTTGATACCCATAATTTTATAAGGAATAAAAGATGTTTGATTTAAAAGCACAATTTGAAAAGTTAAATAGCAGAGAAGATTTTTGTTTTGACGACAGTTGCCAAAATGATGAAAATAGTCTAAAAGATTATCCAAATTATACCGATGCACTCTACGCCTCACTTATCGCTCCAAAAGCGAGTGGTATATACATATCAAGATGGGATTTAAAAGAGATTGCCCTTAGTGCTGGTGATAATATGGCGATTCATCCACGAAAACGAATGTTTGAACTTTTGATGAAATATGCTTCTCATCGAGATGACATGGAGAAAGTTTTAGCCTCTTTAAAAGAACATATAGAAGCTAAAATCGAAATTTATCACGAACTTATGGAAAGTTTTCCTTCAAGTCGAGTTATTTTTGAACCTAAGATTGCTAAAGCTCAAAAAACGATAAAAGTATTTCCAAAGATTTTAGAAGAGTATTTTTGATTTGCTCCACCTTCGCATAAGGTGGATTTTAATTATAAATATTTTCTTAAAACTTCTGGAATCTCAATCCCTCCATCAGCATTTTGATAATTTTCCATAATCGCTACAAGTGTTCTTCCTACTGCCAAAGCTGAACCGTTTAAAGTATGTACCAATTTATTTTTCCCATCTTCATCTTTAAAGCGTATCTTTGCTCGTCTAGCTTGAAAATCTCCAACATTTGAGATAGAACTAATCTCACGGTATTTTTGTTGGGCAGGAAGCCAAACTTCGATATCAACTGTTTTTGATGCACTAAAACCCAAATCTCCACCACAAAGTGTAACCAAACGATGAGGAAGCCCCAATTTAGTTAAGATATTTGAAGCATTTTCAACCATCATCTCAAAAATCTCATCACTTTTATCAGGATGTGCCAACGCTACCATCTCAACTTTATCAAATTGATGTTGTCGAATCATACCTCTTGTGTCTCGCCCTGCACTTCCAGCCTCTTTTCTAAAACATGGCGTATAACCTGTAAGCAAAATTGGTAACTCTTTAGCACTCAAAATCTCATCATGATAAAAGTTTGTCAATGGAACTTCCGCAGTTGGGATAAGATACAAATCCTCACCATCTATCTTAAAAAGGTCATCTTCAAACTTTGGTAATTGTCCTGTGCCCTGAAGCATAGTAGCATTATTGATAAAAGGAACACAAAACTCTTCAAAACCTTTAGAAGCATTTTCATCCAAAAAGAAATTTATCAACGCTCTTTCAACTTTTGCTCCCATCCCACGAATAACGGAAAAACGACTTTTTGCCAATTTAACCCCTCGTTCAAAATCTATCCAATTATTTAAAGTTCCCAAATCCCAATGCTCTTTAGGCTCAAAATCAAACACTCGTGGAGTCAAAACTTTTTTTATCTCAACATTGTCATTTTCATCTTCACCATAAGGAACACTCTCATGAGGAAAATTTGGAGTACTAAGAGCCACTTTTTCCAAAGCTTCACTAGCCTTAGAAGCTATCTCTTGCAAAGAAGCGATTAACTCTTTATTTGCATCAACTTGCAACTTTAACTCTGTTGTATCTTTTTTTTCTCGTTTGTATTGACCAAAAAGTTTTGAGAGTTGATTTTGATTGGCTTTTGCCTCTTCAAGCGTGGCATTTGCTTGTTTTTGCTCTATAAAAGCATTGTGTAACGCTTCGATAATCTCATCGGATACATGCTTTTTTTGAAGTTTTGCTTGTGCCTCTTGGAAGTTGTTTTGTAGGTATTTTAAATCTATCATCATAAGTCCATAAAATTTTAGTGCCATTATAATCAAAAGTTGGCAAAAGTGAGGTTAAATGGAAAAATTGTCAATTACTATCAGATTGTGTAAGAAAAATTCTTAAGAGTAATTTGCTATAATTTAAAAAAAGGAACATTATGTTTAAAATGATTTTAAACCAAATAGCGTTTAGAAAAATCGATATAAGTGAGTATGCTAAGCTATCCTCTGCTGGAGTATGGTTGTTATTTTTATTTGTTAGTATATCGACAAGCTATACTCCTGAAACAACTTTAGGCTACTGGGCTTTAAGTTCTATATTTGGAGCATTGGCTGTATATGTTATGTATCTCTTTTTGGCTTTTTGGTTCAAAAAAAGAGGTCTATGGGATGGAAATGGAAATATGTTTGGGCTATTTATAACATCATCTGCCATTGATATATTATTTATTCCTGCTTTGATGATACATCCTGCTTTAGCAGGTTTACTTTTTATTATTTCACTCACTATTGGTATTAATGCTATTAGAGGTGCTTTAAATATAAAAATTTCTCAAATTTTAATTGCAATTTTGATTGGATTGATAGTTGCTGTTATTGTAATGATTCCTCTTAGTATTATAATGGAAATTATTGCTCCTGTTCTTGGTATAGAATTACCACCTGTGCCAGAGATGTAGAATAGAGCTTTAAGATTTCAGTTTCAAAAAAATGAATAGTTTTCTTGAAGTGATAGTTAATTTTAAGAAAAGGAAAAAATAAATGAAACTATTGATAATAATCTTTTTGCTGACTTTAAATATTTTTGGAGAAGATGAAATTTCCAAAAAAGGACTCTATCTCGATGTAGGGCTTGGAGCAACATTGAATAAATATGAAAACGATATAAATTCAGGATTTCTTATTAATTCTAAAGTTGGCTATGTAATTGATGAAAATTGGATATTTTACATTGATTATCCTACAATTTATTCATCAATAAAAACTCCTACTATGCAAAAAGATACAGAGCATAATTTATTGATGACAGGAGCAAAATATTTATTCAATTCTACTAATAGCCATTATGTCGCAACTTCTATCGGTATGGATTTTAGTAAAATTGATACAATTAACTATTCAAATAATTTTGGAGAGAGTTGGAGTAGCGAAGTAGGCTATGAATTTAAAAATTGGTACATTGCTACAAAATATATTTATACAACTAATCATCAATATGATTACCAAAATATTAGTATTGTAGTAGGTGGTCTTATTTATAATGCTTTTGATTTTTAAATAAAAGGAAAAAAATATGAAAAAAAATATCGTTAAAATAATAATGCTTGGAAGTTTGTTAACCACAAACTCTTTTGGAGATGAAATTTCAAGAGAAGGATTCATAGGCTCAATGGGGCTTGGTCTCGGGGCTGTATCTTCAACGCTTAAAGGGCAAAATAGTACAGATTCGGTAGGCTCTTTAATTAATCTAAAATTTGGTTATGGTTTTACGCCCAATTTGGTTGGTTATTTAGGTGGTTCGTCACAAGCTATTTATGATGATAATACCTTAAATAGTGCAGGGTTGGGAGTTGAATATTATTTGGAAGATAGCCGTCATTCTCCGTATGTAAGTCTTTATGTAGGTGAAGCAAATGAGAATATAAAGAATTCAAATGGTGTAAGTGAATATTTGGATGGTTCTTTTGGTGAATTATGGAGAGTTGGGGTTGGGTATGAATATAAACAGTGGTTTTTTCAATTGGATTATATGAATGCAAACAATAAAAAGATTGAAAATAGTGGCATGATGGGAACAGTTGGATACAACTTTCATCTCTTTCGTTAAGTAAAGTTTAAAAGGAAAAAATAAATGAGACTGATATTTTTCATAATGGTACTATTTTTATTGAATGGTTGCCGTTCAAAACAAGAACAATTAGAATACGAAGGGTGGTATCAGAAAAAACAAGAGGATGCAAAGCGTATGTTTGATACAGTACCCGATGTAAACTATAATTTTGGAACATGAGATGAAACTATCACAAATTTACAACATACTTAACACCATAAGTCCATTTGAGTTTCAAGAAAAATGGGATAACAGTGGTCTAAATATCGGTTCTATGGATAAAGAGATAGAAAATATCTATGTGAGTTTGGATATTGACAGCTCTATTATTGAAAAGATGAAACCAAATTCTTTATTGATTACTCATCACCCTTTGATTTTTGATGGTTTAAAATCACTTGATTTTTCACTTCATCCCTCAAATCTTATAGAAAAATTAATAAAAAAAGATATTTCACTTATTGCAATGCACACAAATTTTGACAAAACACATCTCAATCGTTATGTTTTTGAAGAAGTTTTAGGTTTTAGTCTCTCTTCAAATGAAAATTTTATAATCTCAACTCAAGAGCATTGGAATTTAGAGGAGCTTAAAAAACATCTTAAAAAGAGACTTGGGATAGAATATTTAAGGATTATCAATCCTAAAGAGCAAATAAATTCACTTTCCATGTGTACAGGCAGTGGAGCATCTCTTATGGATAGTGTCAAAAGTGAATGTTTTTTGACAGGAGATATCAAATATCACGATGCGATTAAGGCGATGGAGCAAGATTTGATGATGATTGAGATAGGACATTATGAGAGTGAGAAGTTTTTTAATCAGATTATATCTCGTGAGTTGGAATTTTTATCACTTTATGTTATAATGTTGGACTCAAAAAACCCATTCACATTTTAAGTGGGTTGCCTTCTTAGGTATTTCCAAAGGATAACGATTGAATAAAAATTTAAAAGAGCTTATAGAGCTTTCAAGGTTAGATAAGGCTATCGATGATTTCATTCCCATTATAGAAAATGCGAAAAAGAAAATCAACAAAATAATCGCTTCAAGAGAGACCCTTAAAGCAACTATTGATACGCTCAACAAAGATATTGACAATACTCAAGCCAAAGTTGAAGAGTCAGAAGAGCAACTTAATGTTCAAAATGAAAAACTTCAACAAAATAGACAAAAGACGGACAATATTAAAAGCGAAAGAGAGCTAAAAGCACTCTCATTGGAAGAGCAATTAGCTAAAGAAAAAGTAACCTTTGCACATGAGGAAATCGTAAGACTTCAAAGCGTTATCTCTATCAAAGAGCGTACACTTAGCGAAACTCAAGCTCAATTTGATAGTTTAAATACGCAAATTGATGAACTTAGTATCGATTTGAATAAAAGACTGGAAGAGATTGATAGTAAAAGAACACAAATCTACAATCAAAGAGAAGAGTTAATCCGAACTTTAGATAAAAAAGTTCTCTCTTTTTATGAAAAAATTCGTATATGGGCGAAAAATAGTGCTGTTGTTCCTGTCAAAAAACAAGCGTGTTATGGCTGTTTCATGAAGATAAACGACCATACTTATGCTGAAGTTATCAAAGCTGAAGATATAACAACTTGTCCTCATTGTGGAAGAATCTTATATATAGAACCACAAGAAGCGTAATATTGAACCCATTTGATGAATAGGCTCTTTTTTTACCTTTATACTTTTGTTGTCACTCTCGTCTATATTTTAGCATTGCCACTAATATGGATAGCAAGTTTCAAACAAAAATATCAAGAGTCTATTCCTGCTAGATTTTTTCTTCAACACAATACTCCATTTCCTGCAAATGGAGTTTGGTTTCATGTATGTAGTTTTGGAGAAGCTAGAGCGATAAAACCGTTGATTGAAAAGATAGCACCCAAAGATTTAAGACTTAGTGCTACAACTCAAACGGGTATCGATGTTTTAAAAAGTTATAGCCCTTTTAGTCGTTATCTTCCATTTGAATCTCTTCTTTTTTCTTGGATACAACCACAAAAAGCTCTTGTCGTGATGGAAGCTGAACTTTGGTATCTTCTTTTTTTGATTGCAAGACAAAAAGGAGCGAAAACAATTCTTATCAATGCTAGAATAAGTGAGCGTTCCTATCCGAAATACAAAAAATTTAAATGGATATATAAGCATATTTTTAACTCTATTGATGAGATTTTTGCCCAAAGGCAAGAAGATAAAATAAGACTCATAGAGTTGGGAGCAGATGAGAAGCGTATCGTTGTTACTGGAAATATCAAAATGGCAACGCTTCCAAAACCAACGAGAGATTTAGCAAAATCAAATGGGGTAATTATTTGTGGAGCAAGTACCCACAAAAATGAGGAGTCATTGATACTTGATGCTTTTGTAAACTTTAGACTCAAAGAGTTTGGGCGACTTATCATTGTACCTAGACATCCTGAACGATTTGATGAAGTAGCAAAAGAGATAGATAAAGTGGCAAAGTTACACAGCTTATCATGGCATAAATTTTCTCATAAAGAGAACTTTTCATCAGATATTATTTTAGTTGATAGGCTTGGTTGGTTGGTTGATATCTATGCGATTTGTGATGTGGTTATTTTAGGTGGTGCTTTTGAGAAGATTGGTGGACACAATGCGGGTGAGGTGGCTCAATTTGGATGTAAGATTATCTCAGGAAAATACTACTTCAATCAAGCCGATATCTTTAAGATGATAGATGGCATAGAAATAGTAGAGAAACATGAGTTAATGGCAAAATTGAAAAATTATCGTGAGATAAAAGATGCTTCCATCAACTCTTCAACGGATATAACACCAATTATCAAAGCTATATCTCGTGTTTTATAGCATCGAGCATAAAAGTGTCACCATTTTTATCAAAACCCAACCAATGGCTAGTAAAAATGAGTGGTGTGGATGTTATGGGGCAAGTGCAATAAAAGTAAGAGTATCAGCACCTGCCGTGGAAGGTTCGGCAAATAAAGAGCTTATCGTTTTTATAGCCAAATCTTTTAAAGTACCAAAAAGCAGTGTCATGATAGAGAGTGGAAAGAGTAGCAAACTCAAAAAAGTTACTTTTCCTTTAAGTGAAAAATTTCAAGCGTTTGTAAAGGAGATGAACAATGGAGAATGCGTATAAATTATTAGCAATTCAAAAAAATATATCAAACAGTAAAGCTAAAGAGCTTATCGATAGAGGGATTGTTTATATTGGCGACCAAAAAGTGAAAATTGCACGAGGATTGATGGATGATGATGTTCATTTTCGTGTTGAGGATTTTAGCGATATCGAGGTTATCTTTGAAGATTTTGATATTATCGCTGTCAATAAACCCGCTATGATGGATAGTTACGACCTTGAGAAAAAGTTTGAGGGTTCACATCTGATTCATAGACTAGATAGAGAAACTAGTGGTGTTTTACTTTTGGCAAAAAATGAAGAGTTTTTAGCTCAAGCGATAGATGCATTTAAAAAACGAGTGGTCGTTAAAGAGTATGTAGCGTGGATAGAGGGAATTGTTTACGAGGAGATGGAGATAAAACTTCCTATATCAACTTATAAACGAGGTGGAAAAGCCTTTTCAAAAGTGGATATGAAGCTTGGGAAAAGTGCTATAACTAAGGTAAAACCTCAAGAGATTCAGGGGAAAAAAAGCAAAGTTTCACTTTTTATCGAAAGTGGAAGAACACACCAAATTCGGGTTCATCTTTCAAGTATCAATCATCCAATCGTTGGAGATAGCCAATATGGCTCAAAAACAAGTTCAAAAAGAATTCTTCTTCATGCAAAAGCTATTTCTCTTTTGGGTTATAATTTTGAAGCAAGAGAGCCAAAAGAGATTTATAAATATAAGTAGGCAAAATTGAAAAAAATTACAAAAGCACTTGCGAGTTTAAATGATGCTCAAAAAGCAAGTGCTACACATATAGATGGTGCATTACTGATATTGGCAGGTGCTGGAAGTGGAAAAACAAAGACTATAACCACTAGAGTTGCGTATCTCATCGATGAAGTTGGCATAGACCCAACATCGATTTTAACCCTCACTTTTACCAACAAAGCATCCAATGAGATGAGACAACGAGCGTTTGATATTATCGATTCCAACGGATACGCATTTCCACTTTTATGTACTTTTCATAAATTTGGACTTCTTTTTTTAAAATTTCATATCGAAAGACTTGGACGAAGTAATACTTTTTCGATTATCGATAGTGAAGATAGAAAAAAAATTTTAAAATCTATCATTAAAGATGTTGAAACAACGCTTAGCAATAGTGGCATTTATGAAGTTATCTCAGGTCTTAAAAATGCAATGTCGTTTGCAGATGATTTGATAAAAAGTTCAAAATATAGCGATTATCCTGAGATAGCCATCATATATAGTGCTTATGAGAAATATCTTATAGAAAACAATTTGGTCGATTTTGATGATTTGCTTCTTTTGACTTATAAGCTTTTACGAGATGATAAAAATCTAAGAGAAGAGAGCAGCAAAAAGTACCAATATATCATGGTTGATGAATATCAAGATACCAATGAATTACAGTTCAATATTTTACAATTTTTATGTGCAACACATGAAAATCTTTGCGTAGTTGGTGATGATGACCAAAGTATTTATGGTTGGCGTGGAGCAGATATTCGAAATATTTTAGACTTTTCACTCAAATTTAAAAATGCAAAAGTAGTAAAACTTGAGATAAATTATCGCTCTACAAAATCTATCTTAGAGGTTGCTTCAAATGTAATAGCCAACAATACACAAAGAATTGGCAAAAATCTCATCTCTCACAAAGGAGAAGGAGAAAGCGTTCATGTTTTAATCTCTCACAACGAAATCGAAGAGTCCACAAAAGTAGCCCTTGCCATAAATACCCTTCTTACATCTGGAGTCAATCCTGAAGATATTGCCATTTTATATAGAGTCAATGCACTTTCTCGAAGTTTAGAAGAGGGTTTGATGAAAGCAAATATTCCTTTTAAACTTTTAGGTGGTGTGAGGTTTTATGATAGGATGGAGATTAAAGATATTATCGCTTATTTTAGAATTTTTATCAATCCTCATGATGATTTTTGGCTTCTTCGAGTTATCAATCGTCCAAAACGAGGAGTTGGTGAGAAATCTATCGAAAAACTTCTTTTTGAAGCAAAAATACAAAACCTCTCGTTATATGGATTTATCGCTAACACATCAGTAGAAAATTTAGCCAAATTGACAACCACCAAAATCTCCATCGCACTTAAAGAGATGATAGAAAATATTGAAAAACTTCGTGTTGCTATCACCTTAGATAATGGTGATTTTTTGGATTTATTTGATAAACTCATAGATATCAAAAGTTTCTATAAAAGTCGTATTGATGGAGAGGATAAAATCTTTAATATTGATGAGTTCTATGGATATTTTAGAGATAACCGCAAAGCAAAAAACTCGTTAGAAGAGTTTTTAAATGAGATTTCTCTTTTGAGTGATAGTGATAATAGTGAGGGTAAAAAAGTATCGATGATGAGTATTCACTCCTCAAAAGGTCTTGAATTTGAACATATTTTTGTTGTGGGATTGGAAGAGCGAATTTTTCC
>SDAZ01000141.1 GCA_006212005.1 Sulfurovum sp.
CATCAACGCATAAGGTTTAACATCACGATTGACCACTGCACCACTTCCGATAAGTGCATACTTACCGATAGTTACACCACAAACAATGGTTGCATTTGCACCAACCGAAGAGCCTCTTTTTAGAAGCGTTTTTTTAAACTCCTCACGACGAACGATGAAAGCTCTAGGATTAATGACATTGGTAAAGACCATAGAAGGGCCTAAAAATACATCATCTTCACACTCAACACCTTCATAAACAGAGACATTGTTTTGTACTTTTACACCATTGCCAATCTTCACATTTCCACCAACAACACAATTCTGACCAAAAGAGCAATTATCACCGATAATCGTGCCTTTTAAGATGTGAGAAAAGTGCCAAATTTTAGTATTTGAACCGATACTCACTCCATCATCGACGATAGCACTTTCATGTGCAAAATAGGCTTTGGCTTCGATGCTCTTTTCTTGTGATTTTTTAAGACTTTTACGATTTTTCCACTCATCAATTGAAAGATATTTACCTTCCATCAAAGAACCTTTTGGCAAAATGGATGAGAATTTTGTGTGATTCCTAACGGATTCATTTTTCGAATTTGAGAAACGATATTGATTGAGTTCATCGCATCATCCAATCCAAATCCCCCTCCACTAAGGATATCTTTATAACTTGTGGTATGCAAATCGGTAAAACCTTCACTAAACTCGAACTCTTCACTATCAACCGTTATACTTCTAAAAGTTCGTTTTCCTGTATCTCTCACAATCTCGGGGATATAGTCATAATTAACCGATAAAAACCATCTTACTCTTGCATTTTTGAGCTTCATAAATCCAGCATTGGTATGTGCCTCTTTGATGTGAACCTCTTGAGACTCAACTTCTCCAAAAATCCAACTAAGCATATCAAAAAAGTGAACTCCAATATTTGAAGCAATCCCCCCACTTTTGGCAACATCACCTTTCCATGAGACAAAATACCATTTCCCCCTACTGGTTAAATAACTCAAATCCAAATCATAAATCTTATCAGGATTTTCTTCTAACTCTTTAGATATACGATTTTTTAATGCAATAATAGAGTCATGAAGTCTAAGTTGTAAAATTGTATAAACTTTTTTTCCACTCTCTTTTTCTATCACTTTTAGTTGCTCTAAATTGTGAGGATTTAAGACCAGTGGTTTTTCACAAATCGCATTTGCCCCACTTTTGAGTGCAAATCTTATGTGACTGTCATGTAGATAGTTTGGACTGGTAATCGCAATATAGTCAATCTTTTTATCTTGCTCTCTATGCCATTTATCGACAAATCTATCAAATCGCTCAAACTCTGTAAAAAAACTAGCTTCTGGAAAATGACTATCCATAATTCCAATCCCATCGTATGGGTCAAGTGCAGCAATAAGCGTATTTCCTGTCTCTTTGATGGCTTTCATGTGTCGTGGAGCGATGTATCCTGATGCTCCTATTAGTGCAAAATTTACTGTTTTTTGATTCATATTTAACCTTTTTTTTATTGCTACAATTTTATCATAAGTTCATTAGAGTTTGGTGGAGTGTAGTTTTTTTGAAAAAGAGAAGATAAGGTTTTAAATGGTACAATAAAGGAAAAATATAAGTTTTGGAATCTAAATTATGATTTTGCCTAAGTGTTCATTAATAATCTCAGTATATAAAGATACTGAATCTTTAGAATTGATTTTAGAAAGTCTTGTTCGACAAACTTTAAAGCCAGATGAAGTTATCATCTCTGAAGATGGAGATAGTGTAGAGATGGCACAGTATTTTATAGGTGCAAAAGAAAGATTTTCAAATTTGGATTTAGTCCATTTATCTCAAGAAGATATTGGCTGGAGAAAAAATATTGCTTTAAATAGAGCTATCATGGCTTCCAAATATGAGTATCTTATCTTTATTGATGGGGATTGTGTACCATATAGCAATTTTATTCAAGCTCATATAGAAAATGCTCAACAAAAAATTGTTCTTTGTGGTAAACGCTTTGAATTAGGTCCTAAATTTAGTGCAAAAGTTAAAAAAAGTGAACTTAGTCTTAGAGATATTGAAAAAAATTTTCTTTGGTACTTACCTAAGATGCTTTTTGATAATGCCCGTCATCCTGAAGATGGTTTAATTTTTACATCTCATTCATTTATTAGTAAGCAGATTCATAAACGCTATGTTCGTCATATTATTGGATGTAATTTTTCGTGCTATAAAGATGATTTTTTAAAAATTAATGGTTTTGACGAAATATATAAACTTCCTTCTGAAGGAGAAGATGTTGATCCTAGTTGGCGTTTTAGAGGTTCTGGAATAGAATTAAAGTCGTGTCGTAATAATGCTAATATTTTTCATCTTTATCATCAAAAAGGTTTTAGTGCAGTAGAAGGAGATATAAACAAAACAATTATGGAAAAACACCGTGCATTAAATTTATTTTATTGTCAGAATGGAATAGTGAAGCAAAAAGAGAGTTTAGCTTGAAGATAATTGGTTGTGTCGTTTTTTATTATCCAACGATGGATGTAATAAAAAAT
The DNA here is from genome assembly GCA_006212005.1 of Sulfurovum sp. Lineage (GTDB taxonomy): Bacteria > Campylobacterota > Campylobacteria > Campylobacterales > Sulfurovaceae > UBA1140. Next base: position 2,523 of record SDAZ01000141.1, read on the forward strand.
ATAGAATCATATATTGATAATATAGATAATCTTATAGTAGTAGATAATTCTTCAACTAAAAATGAAAATATTTATAATATTTTAGAAGAAAAATACGGTAAAAAAATAATTTACATTGAAAATCATGACAATCTTGGGATAGCAAAAGCATTGAATATCGGTGCAGAAAAATCACTTCAGATGGGTTGTGATTGGTTACTTACAATGGATCAAGATAGTAGGTTTATAAATTTTTCAGACTATATTCGATGTCTGAGTACAGAAATAGTTTTAGATAATGTTGCAATAATTGCAGCTAATACGATGCGAAATGCACATCTTTATCCAAGAAGTTTAGAATGTGAATATGAAGAAAAAGATATCGTTATTACATCTGCTAATTTAGTAAATATGAAACATTTTAAAAATATTGGTGGGTATGATGATGAATTTTTTATCGATTTGGTTGATTTTGATTTTTGTTTGAAGGCTAGGTTACATAATTTAAAGATTTTATTTTTTAAAAATATCTTGGTTGAACACAATCTAGGAGAAGTTTTTAAAAGAAAAAATATATTAACTGGTAAAATGAGAGAAAAAAGAGAGCATTCTCCACAAAGAGCTTATTATATAGCTAGAAATTATCTCTCTATGGCAAAAAAATATTCAAAAATTTTTCCAAAAGAATTTGGATTTTTGAAAGTAATCAATATTGTTTTTATTCACGATGTTACAAAAATTTTACTCTATGAAGATAAAAAAGTAGCAAAACTCAGAGCTAAAATTATTGCACTATATCATTATTTGATTGGAAAAATGGGAAGATATGATTTGGATAAAAAAAGATGAAAAATAAAATTTCGATTTGCCTTGCAACATATAACGGTGAAAAATATTTAAAAGAGCAATTAGATTCGTTGTTAAATCAGACTTTGACACCTTATGAAGTAATTATTCAAGATGATTGTTCTACTGATAATACTGTAGAGATTGCAAAACAATATACAGATAAATTAAATTTAAAGATTTATGTCAATGAGGTAAATCTTGGATTTACAAAAAATTTTGAATCAGTTTTGCAAAAAGCGACTGGGGATTTGATAGCACCTTGTGATCAAGATGATATTTGGAAACCTGATAAATTAGAAAAACTTAGTGGCTTAATTGGTAAACATAGTTTAATTTATGCTAATTCTCTTTTGGTTAATAGTGAAGAATAAATTTTACAATCAATGAACTACTTTTTGGTTATGGCAAAGAATGTAGTGGTTCTGGCTATCTAATTGGAGATGAAAATAATCTTGTTTTGAGATATATCATGACAGATATTTATCAACAAACTAATTTTGATGATAGAGTTGGAAGTTGTCATATGATAAGAAAGGGTAAAGATAAAAAATTTGTTCATGAAAAAGATTCTTTGCTCGTTGATGGTATGTCACATGAAGAATTGTCAAAAATTTTTAATCAAAAAAAGTATTTTATATCTTATGACACTTATAAGTACCTACCTAAATTTAATTTCAAAAAAAGTATCCTTGCCATAATTCTTTAAAACTTTATTAATATAATTTTCCAATGTAAAAGTCGAAGCATAATCAGAGATGTTTATCCAATGATATTTCATATGCTTCCAAAGCATTTCTATCCGATTGAGTTGAGGAGAATAAGGAGGCAAAAAATAAAGGTACAGACCTCTCTTTTCCCAGTCCA
>SDAZ01000142.1 GCA_006212005.1 Sulfurovum sp.
ATAGACTTGAACCATAACTAAGAATGGGATCGTACTCAAAATGATTGACCAAAAAAAGCTTTCCATCAATGTTAAGTAGAGAGTTAGAATCTGGAGTTTCTGATATAAGTGGTTTTTTAAATGGGTCTAAAAGAGCCTCCATTTTATAATTATAGAGTTGCCCAGCAGGATGAGTGTTTGTGCCGATTTTATCTTTGACATTGAAAAGTGTTTGATAAGATAAGTCGTGTTGAGTAAAATCTTTATCGGTGGTATAGAGTCTAACTTTTGCTGTTGTGTACATTTTAGACATTTCATCAATGTTTTTTGGAGCTTCCATCCCGATAAATTCGATTTTTTGTATTTTTGGGGCTTCTATAGCATTTAAGGATTGGAGTGTAGCCAAAGCGAGTATAAACGATAACGATATCTTTTTTTTCATTAACTTTTTCCTTTGTATTTTTTTGATATTATATACTCTTAAGAGCCTAAAGGATAAACAATGTTTTTAAAAATGTTACGATTTTTAGTTATCATTTTGTTATATTTTTATCAAAATTTGGTAGCCAATGAATATAAAATACCCATGATAGGGCAATTTAAAAGTAGAACTCTTTTTGATAATCCATACGCAAATATTCCCGCTCAATGCTACATAGAAACTTCATATGGTACACAAAATGCTTGTCTTTTTTGTCACACCAACGCTCCTGCAAAAGCAAAATTAGGAACGACTTTAGCACAAACTGGAGCAGATGAGAGTATAGGAAATCTTCAGCTCTCTTATGCTTTTGGTGGAGTTGATGGGTTTACGAAGTCACCAAATATCAATCCATGGGAAAATCTCATTTATCCAAAACGCTTAGAAGAGGCACTTAGAAAGAAACAGATAAAAGAGGTTAGATTTGATATCGAAAAGTATCTCAAAGAGGACAATTGGCAAGAGGCGTATGATAAAAAACGAGGGAATAAAAATCGTTCAAATAGTCATATCAAAGATGATGAGTTTCGGCTTTTTCCTGCACTAAATCCTTCAAATTTACCTGCCAATAAAGATGGATTTGTACGAACGCCAAATCTTCAAGAGGCTATATTTAAAGACAGTATCGGATTTAATACAGGTTGGAGGGCTATAAATTTCTTCCCTTATGGTATCTTTACTCCTCATAGTGGAAGTGTTAGTGGAGTTTATATCCGATTGGATAGTCGTTTTATGAGAGATGAAGATGGTCGTTATAATCTTGAGATTTATAAGCAAAATCTTACTCTTCTGGAAAAAGCGATACAAGATAGATTGAGCGTGGAGGATAAAAATTATATTGGTTTGGCAAAAGATGAAAAGATATATAGAGGACTTTTTCCTTTAGGTACTGAGTTTGCTCATCCTTTACATTATGTAGATGTTGATTTTGCTGGACTTCGTGCCTCTAGGGTTAAAGAGGTTAGATGTATGTATAAATATAAGTTGTATCATCCGAGTGAAGTTTTTACGAAAGATGAGAATGCTCCGTTGTATTACAATGAAAAAGAGTCATGGATGGACAATGGGGCGGGATGGTATATGTCAGGATTTATCGAAGATGAAAAGGGTAGTTTAAGGGGTCAAACACCTCAAGAGTTGATGCAATGTGTTGGGTGTCATAGTTCAACTTATGGATTTGAGCCAGAGCAATTTACCTCAGGAACAAGCAATACTATCGATACGATTTGGTCATTTTCACGAAAGGGGGCAGGAGATAAGGGCTGGGGTGAGATGGATTATTTTGGTTATAAACGAGATAAAAATGCTTTAAATACCCAAACTTGTGGCGTGGCAAATATGGGAGACCCTATAAATCGTGATGCAAAGATGGGTGAATTTCGCTACTTTTTAAATCATGTAGTGGGTGCGTCTCTTTATGGAGATATGCCTTTATCTATGGAGCGTTATTTGGCTGGTGTGATTCAAAAGTCAAATGGATATAGTGGTGATTTTCCACCTTTAAAGTTTAAGAGTGAAAGTGAACTCAAAAAGATACAAAAAAATCGATTAAAACTTATACGAGAGTTTACTGCAAAAAAAGATTATCTCAATGTCAAGGGATATATCCAAGCTCCACTTCTTTATCCGACTAAAGATGAAGCGTTACGAATGGCTAAAAATTATCGAAAAGTTGTCTTGACTCAACGATTTAATCAAGGAAAAGATTATTCTGGTGAAGTGAAGTTTTCATTTCGATATTTTCGAGAAAAAAAAGAGGGATATAAGCATATCGATGAAAAAACTTCATATAAGTTTGGTGAAGTGATAACCGATAGACCGTATCATAAAGAGGAGTCGATACTCAAATATGTCGGCAAAGTCTCTACACTTATTGATGAGCAGGGTGATAATTATGATACCTTGTATATGCCGATTTTAAAATATCCCCAAGCGTTTGAATCCAAATAGTCTTTTATTGCCAATGGATAATCTCAAACTCACCATCAAATCGTTCAACCAAAACAGTACATGACTCTACCCAATCACCAGAGTTCATATACTCGATAGTATCCACCATTTTTATCTCTGCTTTATGGATGTGACCACAGATAACGCCATCATACTTATTTTTATGTGCATATTCAGATAGTATATTTTCATAATGATTGATAAAATTAACCGATTGCTTGACATTGTCTTTGACATATTTGGATAAAGACCAATATTTTTTATAGCCTATCTTTTGACGAATATAGCTAAAAACAACATTGATATTTAAAAGCAAGTCATAACCGATATCTCCTAGATGTGCTAACCACTTTTTGGTCATCGTAATGCTATCAAAAAAGTCCCCATGAACGATATAGTATCTCTTTTTTTTGAGGGATATATACTCAAGTTCATTGACTATCTGAATACGGTCACCTAACATAAGTGGAACAAAAGGGCGTAAAAAATCATCATGATTGCCAATGATATAATAAATATTGACACCCTTGCGAGACGCTCTTAAGAGTTTTTGGATAACATCGGAGTGAGATTGAGGCCATTTGAATTTCCGTTTGATTGCCCAACCATCAATGATGTCTCCTATCAAAAAGATATTTTCAGACTCCACTTTTTTAAGAAAGTCTAAAAAAATTTCAGCTTTTGAGAACTTTGTACCCAAATGGATATCTGATAAAAAAATAGATTTGTACTTCATGTTAAAGATTTTAACATATAGGCATTACATTTTGATTACGATATCTCTTGGAGATTTTTATCTTTTTTATGCTTGAATTTTGGACTGATGTAAAAGGAAAATGTAGAGCCAACTTTTGGCGTACTGCTTATATCAATATGCGTATGGTGTCGTTTGAGTATCCACTTCACGATAGAAAGACCCAGCCCCATTGAGTTATTCCAGCTAAGTGTACCTGAACGATAAAACTTTTTCGTTACTTTTGAGATATCTTCTTGGGAAATCCCAACACCTCTATCGGATACCGAGATGATATTATCTTCAATAACAACTCTAACCTCTTTTTGAGAATATTTGAGTGCGTTTTCTATCAAATTTTTCATCACAATTTCGATAAGTGTTCTATCTGCTTCGATAAAAAAAACTTTAGATTCAAAGATAATCTCTCTATTTGGATATTTCTCATGTAATGATAGCATAACCCCCTCTATCACTTTAGAGATATCAAAAGATGAGATTTGCATCTCATGTTCACCATTTTCAAACTTATTCCAAAGTATCAAACGACCGAGTAACTCCTCGATTTTAAGAGAGTTGTTGTGTATCTTTTGTAAAAATTTTTTTCTAAGTGTAGGTGGAATATCTTCATCTTCATTAAGTGTTTGAGCGTATCCGATAATAGCTGATATGGGATTTCGAAACTCATGAGCAATCGCTGAAATCATACTTGAACGCTGAGCGTTTTTGAGTTTGAGTTTGGCTTGATATTTTCGTTTTTCACGATTATTTTTTCTCAATTTTTTTAAATCAACAATGCTGTTATGTTTTTTAGAATCCTCTATCTGAAGTAAAAAAAGAGCAATAAAGCTTCCAGCAAAAAGAGTAAAAAATACTATATCCATTAAAATCTGAAAATAATCAGTGGATATCAACACTTTTACAAGGATAAAAAGAGCAATAAATATAAAGCCAATCCTTAACAACCTATTTTTGACATCTGATTGAAATTTAACTTTATTGCCCAATATACTCTCCT
>SDAZ01000032.1 GCA_006212005.1 Sulfurovum sp.
TCATCCTCTTTTGGAGCTATACTTCCTAGCGATATAGTTCTTGCAGGTGTAACATTTATCTTTTTACTAATCTTTTTCAGCACATCACGACTCTCCATCTCATCGATAACAAACTCATCAGCCAAAATATCGTAAGCATTTTTCTCATCTTTATTGTACTTTTGACCTTGAGTGGTTACAAAAAGAGAATTATCAAGTTCACTAGAGGCTCTTTTTTTGATGTAAACTGCCATCTCTTGATTTTTACTAAAGAGGCTCATCGCACTTGCTACGATAAAAGAGACTATCATCACCGATACCAAAATCTCAATAAGGGTAAATGCTTTTTTCATCTTTTGTATATCTTTCATCAATAATAAGCCCCCGAATCTTTCAAATCATACTCATCATCTATCCACAAAGCTCTCGCTTCATCAACATCTTTCGCTTTTAGTGATTCTCCAAAATAACTTGGGATAAAATAGACTCCATTTTCATCTTTTAAGATTATCGGTTGTGCTGAACCATTGGCATAAAGCTGATAGGCAAACGATATCTTCTCATCTCGATACTTTCCGAAATCCTCTAATTTTTGAAGTCGTCTATCTTCACCCAACGAATAAACTTCCATATTTTTACTCAACTTAACGACTCCAGCATAAGAGATAACTTTCTCATCTGTTGCGATAAAACATCTGCTATTTTGAGCTATACAAAAAAAGGTACTATCCTCTTTTTTGGAACTTTTAAGTAAACTATTTTTTAAATTTAAGATTTCTACCCTCTCTTTTTTTTTGTTATCCTCTTTTGCAACGGTAGCAAGGGTTAAAAAACTTATCAAAGAGATGATAAGCAAAACGACAATCAGCTCTAAAAGCGTGAAAGCTTTTTGAGATTGCTGAATTATTTTGATTGACTGCATTTGCTAAAATAAATATCAGCGTTTTCTGCTTCTCCACCCTCTTTTTTATCTGCACCTAAACTTATCAAGTCAAATTCCTTGCCTGTTGAGATGTAAGTAAATGGAGTCTGCCAAGAGTCTTTTGGAGTCTCTTTCTCTTTCATGTATCCACCAGAAGCGTAATTTGAGTATTTGCCCTCATCAGGATTTGACTTTAACGCTTCCAATCCCTCTTCTGTATCTGGATATTTGTCATTGTGTAGATGAAAAGTATCTAACATGGATGCTACACTTTTCATCTGTACACATACCAAATCTTTCTTTGCCCCGTCAAAGCTTCCAATAACCTTTGGGACAACCAAACTAGCCAAAAGTGCTAAAATAGCAATAACAATAAGTAACTCTATAAGTGTAAAACCATTTTTTAATGTTTTTACTTGTTGTGACTTAATCTGCTTGGTTAATAGAAAATATTTATTATTTCTTAAAATTTTATTTTTCTCCCTAATTTGAATCAAAAATTCAAACATGTTTCTTTCCTTTATATGTTTATTGGTATAATTTGTAGAGATTTTACTTAAAGTAGGCTTTGTAATGGATAAAAAAAATGGAATCGCACTATTTATTACCTTAGCAGTGTTGGCTTCTATACTCTCCATCGTGGCTGTATCTTTTAGTTATATTGATAAAGCTAGAGAGGATTCTGGGGCTGTTTCAGCACTTATTGAGGCAAATATTCTTTATGCCAATACAACACAATCTCTAAATAATTTAATCCCAAAGGGAAAAGACAATAAGGATATACTTAAAATATTATATATTACACCGATTATACTCAAAGATTCAGCAACTAGCTCATTGATTGAGATAAAGTGTCAACCTTTAGTCAATGGAGTGCCAATAAATTGGTTAAAAACACGATATAAAGAAGAGAATAAATATAAAATAGCCAATGAAGTTTTAGATAGAGTGTTGCAAAGAGTGCGACTTAAAGAACCAAATCGTTTTAAAGAGATGCTTTTTGCTCAAATTGACCCAGCTCTAAACGATGGAGGAGTTAAAGATGAAACGAGTAAACGATACGGAATCTCAACCCAGAGGCAAATGAAAAATATAATCAGAGAATATAGTTTAAAATATGACGATGAAGATATTTTTAAGATAAAATTTGAAAAATATTTTAGTTTTATAAATAATGAACAAAACAGTACCATCGATAGCATTTTTGTCACGCCTGAAGCGATAAGTGGGATATATGATATGCCGATGTCTTTAGCAATGGGTTGGAGGGCTGATGGAAGTGAAGTGTTGGATGATTTTATCGCACTCAATTCACCAAATTCAACCGTTGATAGAAAAGTTTTTTCTAATATGGCAAAAAATCATCTTCGATGTGAGGAAAATTTTACCTATCGCAATAAAAGTTATAAATTTAAATTTAATTATATAGAAGGAAGGAGTAGCAATTTTGAATTTAATCACTAAAAACAGACGCACCATCGTGCTTTTGTATCCAGATATCGCCGTGCTTCCAAATGCTGTTAAGATGGATTTTATCCTAGCTCCACACTTTTACACTTATCTCAAAGAAGAGTTAGCGGTCAAATATGCTTTTCAAGCCAAACAGTTTGCCTCCTCTTTATTTGATGGATTGTTGCAAAAAGAGAAAAATTACAGCTACCATGTCATAAAAAAAGATGAAAATCAGTGGGAGTTTTACGCTTATATCCCTGAAGATATCGAAAAATTTTTGCTTTCAAAAAACCTCAAATCTTCTCAAATCGGAAAAATCTATTTTGCACAACAATATCCTCGTTTATTTGAAGAGAGTGTAAAACTTGGGATAAAAGATGTGATAAAAAATCTAAATGGCGTTGTAACCACGATTCCATTGAGGATTTTACCTTTTGACCATAAATTTAAAAATGAAGAGAATGTGGAGCAAATAGAGTTAAAAGATGGCGTACATCTTACTACTTCAAGTGTTGATGCCATCTTCTCTTTTAAAGATTCGGTGATTTTATCTTCCCTTTTTGCGATATTGGGTATGATATTTTTGATTCAAAGTTTTATGATTGGAAATCTTGATGAGCCACAAGCCACACTTCAAAAGCTTACCGATGAACATCCAAATCTATCGAGTCAAATCGTACGAGACAACATCATGCAAAAGTACGAAAAGATAGACAAAGAGGAGAGATTTAAAAGAGATACCACTCAAAAAATATCCAAACTTATCTCAAATGATAGTAACATTAGTGACCTAAACATTCGAGAAAATCAAGTTTATGCAACCATCAATGTCAAAAATCAGATGATAGAAAATCAGATAAAAAATCAATCTGAAATAGAAAAACTTGAAGTTACACCTATATCCCCCCTAAAACTTAAAGTTGGAGCGAAGTTATGAATATAGCCATTATCCTACGATATAAAAATGAACTTTTAGTACTCTTTTCACTACTTTTTTTGATATCTGCTTATCTTTATAAGCTCACAAAGACACATCAAGACAGCGTTGAGCGAGTTGAGTTGGCTAAAAATATCGCTGATTTTAATCGTGTGGTTGAGTTGCAAAACAGTTGGAAAGTACAAAATATGAGTCAAAATGTAGGTACATTAAAAAGTGTTGTACCAACAGTAAAAATCCAAGCAGTTGATATAGAGGGTGATAAACTAAAAGCGAGTTATAAAATGCTAAATCCAAATGAGCTAAATATGGTGGTTGATAAGATATTTAATCTACCTATCCAAATCCAACAATTTGATATTAAAGAGAGTTCAAAAGAGCAATTTATGGTGGATGTGAGGGCTACATGGTAAAAAAAATACTTTTAGCAATTGCTATTTTTATCCCTATGTTTTGGATTTTGTCCCCTAAAGAGGCAATATATTATATGATAGAAGATAAACTCAAACAAAGCGATATCATTATAAGCAATGAAAAGTTTCATGATGGATTGTTTGGCTTTAGTGTAGAAGATGGTGATTTGTATATCATGGGGATGAAAAGTGCAAAGATAAAATCAATCGACTTTAACTTTTTACTTCTCTTTAACCGCATCGTTATCGAAAATGTGGAGTTTAAAGGCTCTGGAAATTTTTTCCCAAACAGTATCAGCGAAGCAAATATCGCATACAGTATCTTAAATCCTATGGCGGTAAATGTTGATGTAAATGGAAGTTTTGGAGTTGCACAAGGACGATATGAGATTAAAAATTCTCTTTTACATATTGATTTTCCTGTGAGTAAAGATGTGACACCGTTTAGAAGTTATCTACAACAAAATGAAAATGGACTCTATTATGAAACAAATTTTTAGTAAAAAAAATATCTCAAACACCATTTTTATCATGAGTATTATCGTTGTGGTTAAGCTGATTTGGCTAATACTTAGTATCTATTTTTTACCAAAAAGTGGAGTTGAGTATAGTGAACCATCCAATATTAAAGCTTTATATTATCGAATAAAATTGGCTCAAATCAATATAGTACAAAGTGGTGGAGATGGAACACTCAATGGATACAAACTTTTAGCCGTTTATAAGTCTGGAAATATGATAGTAGCCACCATACAAAAAGGGATAGTCTCTACGGTTTTGAGTAATGGTGAGTCGGTTGATGGATTTGAGTTGGTATCAGCTGGGACAAATTGGGTAAGCTTTAAAAAAAATAGTGAAGAGTTTAAACTTAAACTTGATGATAATATGAGTTCAGATGGTTCATCATCGACACAAAGCAGTTTTCAAATGGCAAATGCTATAACAGATAATGGAAGTGGTGGAAAGGTGATAGAAAAAGCGTTGGTAGAAAAATATACAAAAGATATGAATAATATTTGGCAAGATATAGGTATAACGGAGAGGATGAATGGTTCGGTTATCAACGGTTTTACGGTCAATTTTGTTAATGCTGGAACAGCATTTGATAAGTTAGGACTTAAAGCTGGTGATGTTATCAAATCGGTAAACGGTGAAATAATGGATAGCAACTCAAAAGCTTTTAGTGCGTTTGAGAGTATTGCAAGTGGAAATACGCCAAATGTTACAATCAAAATAGAAAGAGACAATAAAGAGATGGAGTTAGAAAATGAAATTAAGTAAACTACTATTTACACTTTTGGTATCAAGTTTGACGCTTAGTTATGCCCAAAAAGTGGATGCAAACTTTAGAAATTTAGAAATCAAAGACTTTTTAACGATGATTGGGAAAATCACAGGTAAAAATATCTTAGTTGATGGTGAAGTATCTGGAAAGGTCAATTTTGTCTCAAATAAACCGATAGAAAAGAGCGAGTTTATCCCATTGGCAAATGCTATTTTGGGCAGTAAAGGGCTTACTTTAGTGAATAAAGGCTCATACTATCAAGTGGTTAAGAGTGGAGAAGCTGCTGGTTCTGGACTTCCTGTAAGTACCAAAGTAGATGGTGGCAATGGGGGTATGAAAACGGTTATCTTTAGACTTAGAAAAGATAATGCTGCGGTTTTAAGAACCAAGATTCAGCCACTTTTGAGTAAAGATGATAAAGTTACCTCTTTTGAAAAAAATAACCTCTTAGCCGTCACTGCACATCCAAGTACTTTAAAATCGGTAAAAAAACTCATCGACAATCTTGAAGCCCAAGAGAGTAAAAAGAGTCGTGTTGTAAAATTGAAAAGAGCCAAAGCTAAAGATGTATATGCAAATGCTCAGGCAATGTCAAAATCACTTTTTGCTCAGGATATCGATAGTGAAAAAGTGGAAATCATGCAAGACCCAAGCTCAAATTCACTTATCATCATCGGAAACAGAGAAAACAGCAATAAAATGGAGCGATATATCCGTGACCTTGATATCAAAGGGGCAAATACAACGCAAAGAATGTATGTTATTGAGCTACACAACTCAAATGTTGAAGATATGGAGAAAATTTTGAGTAAGATTTTACCACAAATGCAAGACTCATCAGGAAATGCTTACTCTGCACCTGTGGCAGTTGCAAATGCGGTTGGTGCAACATCAACAACCTCAAGTTCAAGCCCAACTTCAACAGAAAGTCTAAAAGCCGTTATCGCTGCTGATTTGGAAAGAAATGCACTTATCGTTTTAGCAACTCCTGAACAAATCATCAATATTCGCCAAACCGTTGACCAACTTGATATCGAAAAATCACAAGTTTTTATCCAAGCTAGAATCGTTGAAGTCAATACCAATTTGGCTGAAAATATAGGCTTTAAGTATGGCTTCAATGGTGGAGCAATCACTTCTAAAGGACTATTCTCTTTGATGGGAAATGCAGGAGCTGCTCCACTTGCTATCTCTAGTGAACTTTTAGGATTTTTAAATAGCTCGACTACAACTACAACTTCAACTGCAACCACAACGAGTAGTTCAAGGGCGTTTGAGTTTTCATCTGGTATCAAAGAGGTTTTTGCATTGGGTGCTCAACTTAATCTTTTAAAAGAAAATGGAGCGGCTCAAATCCTCTCAACTCCATCCATTTTATGTACCAATAATAAAGAGTCTTCTATCTATGTCGGACGAACTCAATCAATATTGACCCAATCGCAACAATCCACTCAAGGAACTTCAAATGTTCTAAACAATTATAGCCGTGAAGATATCGGTATCACGCTCAAAGTCAAACCACGGCTCTCAAGTGGCAATAAAGTATCCCTCGAAGTTGAGACAAAAATCGAAGATGTCCTCCCTGGTTCTGCTACTTCTGATAGACCAACCACGACCAAACGAGCAGTCAAAACAAGTGCCATTGTAAACAATGCTGAAACTATTATCTTAGGTGGGCTTATCAAAACAGCAGATGGAAAATCGGTTACGAAAGTTCCACTTTTAGGAGATATCCCGATACTAGGAGAGCTATTTACTTCAAGAGGAGAGAGCAATGTCAAAGAAAATGTAGTTATCTATCTAACCCCTTACATCGTTCATTCAAGTTCAGATTTGACCCAACTTAGAAAAAATCTTGATGAGCTAGAAGCAGTACAACAAGAGTACAATAATATCGTAATGAATCAGTTGGAAACACATAAAGAGCAAAAAAAAAGTGAAGTCGGTCACAGTACCTTTGGAGCAAGTTCTAAAGAGGCAAAACCACTTATCCAATCCGATGAGCTAAGCCAAGAACCAAGAGGATTTGAAGACAAGGAGATAGAAGAGAAAATCGTTCCCTCTTATCTTGATAAGCCATCCAATGACCCTTATACGCCTGTGGAGAAAAAGAAGATAACACCTGCTAAAAAAAATAAAAAAAATAGCTCAAATGAGTTAGATACTCAAGAAAATTCTAGTGAATCTAAACCTCAAATCCTAGCTTTAGATATGACTCAAAAAACTCTACAATTTCAGCCTCTTGAGTCAATTTCAGATAAAACAAAAAGTGAATCTGTATTGGAAGAGCTAGAAGCCCAAAAAGCTCAAAAAGTCAATCTTCAAAAGATAGATACAGGTATAGAATATAACGAAGCAACAACTTTTGTAAAAGCTCCACCTAGTTCAAATCCTGAAGTTCAAAACATTGATGAAAACAGTCAAAAAAACTATTTTTCTATTCAAGTAGCCTCTGCTACAACTAAAGATGGCGTTCGTCAATCCTTGTCTAAAATGCCAAAAGATATCTTATCTAAAGTAAGAGTGGTTCGTTTGGATGATGGATATAAAGCGTTGGTTGAGCTTGACCCATCCTATAATGATGCAAAACGACATCTAGCAAGATACAAACGCGTTGTACCTGATGCGTTTATCAAAGCAACCACTCCATCTCAAGAAATAATACAATAATGAGAGAAAAAAGATGAAATTAGCCTATCTCGAAAATGTAAATTTAGAACCATCATGGCAAGAAAATATAGATAATAAATTGGCAATGAAACACAAATTGCTCTTTTCCAAGATAAAAGATATCTCTTGTGTTATTATCACGAGAGAAAGTATCAGTGAGGCATTTAACCATTTGGCTAAGTTGGATATCAATTATCCAATTATCGAAGTTGATATAGACAGTTTTGAGAGGTTGAGTAATAAATTTTTAGAGCTTCAAACCAGTAATGATTTTGATAAACTTGAGACAACAGGAGATGATGTTATAGAGGTTGAAAAAGATTTATTGGATTTTATCCGAAACTCTCAAGATTTGCTCTCAAATGAGGAGTCTGCTCCTATCATCAAATTGGTCAATTCTCTATTTTTCCAAGCCATTAAAAAAGAGTCAAGTGATATCCATATAGAGACTTTAGAAAAAAGAGGTGAAGTTAGATTAAGAGTCGATGGAGCGTTAAAAAAACATCTGGATATAGATAAAAGCGTTACAACTTTGGTTATATCAAGGATAAAAGTCATCTCAAATCTTGATATCTCTGAAAAAAGAGTTCCGCAAGATGGGCGAACGCAAGTGAAGATTGCAGGTAAAACTTTAGATATAAGGGTTTCTATATTACCAACTTATTATGGTGAGAGGGTTGTTATGAGGATTTTGATGCAAAGTGAACATATACCCTCTTTAAAGCAGTTAGGATTTTCTAGTGATTTAACCAATGATTTGTATCGCATTTTAGCTCATCCTCATGGTATGTTTTTGGTTACAGGGCCAACAGGGAGTGGAAAGTCAACCACTCTACACTCATGCCTTCAACACATCGCTACACCTGATAAAAACATCATCACCATAGAAGACCCAGTGGAGTATAATGCTCAAAATGTCAATCAGATTCAAGTTAATGATAAAGTAGGACTAACTTTTGCTAAAGGGCTTCGTTCTATCTTAAGACAAGACCCCGATATTATCATGGTTGGGGAGATACGAGATAGCGAAACAGCTCAAATCGCTCTTCGTTCAGCCCTCACAGGTCACCTTTTACTCTCCACTCTTCACACCAACGACGCTACATCATCACTAAGCCGTTTGATGGACATGGGAACGCAAGAGTTTTTAATCTCTTCTACACTTTTGGGTGTTTTAGCTCAACGACTCACACGAAAGCTCTGTAACACTTGTAAAGTAGAAAGCCCTTTAGCTCAAGATATACGCCAAGAACTTAAGCTTCCCTCATCTGCTATATATTATAAGGCTGAGGGGTGTAAGGATTGTGATTTTACTGGATATAGTGGTAGGATTGCTGTGGGTGAACTCTTTATCATGAACGATGAGATAAAAAATATGCTCAAAGAGGGATTAAACGACCATCAAATCCGAATGAAACTTAAAAAACAGGGAATGATAACGATAGCCGACAGGCTCAAAGAGATGTTGATTTTGGGTATAACTTCGTATGAAGAAGCGGTTCGGATAGGAATCATGGAGGATTGATGAAAAAAGCGTTTACTCTCATTGAGATGCTCATATCGGTTTTGTTGCTAGGGTTTGTCATGATGGCACTTTACAACAGTAGTGATATGCTCAAAAAGTCAAACGCTCACCTCTATAAATATTTGCAAGGTTCATCCAAAAATACCCAAACTTCGCAACTTCTTTATCTTGATATTTTAGGAAGCGATGGCAATATCAGTATCCAAAAAGAGGATAGTTTTTACAGACTCATCATCAATAGTACCACTTCTTCTATCTATGGAAGACAAAATCCAAAAGTAGCATGGCTGGTTTATAAAGAGAATAACACACTTCTTAGAGTTGAGGGGGATGAGTTCAATCTACCTTTGGGTATCGATGATAGAGTAGATATCGATAAAGCAGGAGAGAAGATGGAGCTTTTTTCACTCTATGCTTCACGAGGCAATGATAAGATTTTGGTCATACTCAAAGAGGCAACAAGTGATGCAAAATCATTTTTAGTTCAAAATCTCAATATCATACAATTCACATCTTCTATGCAAGATACAAATCAAACTCCCTCACAAATCCCATCCCAAAATACTCCACAAGTGCCAACCAATGGCGAGGTAAACTTTATCACCAATGAGCCAAATGGGCAAACCGACCAAAATCAACAAACAGAGCAAACAACGCCTCAAGAGGGTAGCGAAACAGTGACACCTCAAGATGGAAGTTCAAATTTTATCAAAAATGAAGAGAACCTTACACCAAATCAACAAGAGATGAGTTTTTGAAAAAATTTCTCCTACTCTACCCTATTTTTATAGCTATTTTATTTCTATTTGTCTATCTTCCTACCAGCTCTTTTTCTATTCTTTTAAATCACTTCCAAACAGATATAACAGCGTGGGGAGTATCACACCTTTTACCCACAAAACTAATGAGTGGACATCAGATAATCATCACCCCTCACTACTCTCTCATCATAGAACAAGCTTGTAATGCGATGATAGCAATATTGCTCTTTTTAGCCTCCATTTGGGCATATCCATCTTCTTTAAAGAGAAAAATCCTCTTCAGCCTCATCGGTTATATCGCTTTAACCCTCATCAATATTTTGCGTATCTATCTTGTAGCTCTAATCGTTCTTGAAGATAAAAATAACTTCTCACTAGCACATGATTTTATGGGTAATATCATTTTAATGATTGGTGGTATTTTACTTTTTGGGGTTTTTGTGAGGGGAAAAGGGTAAATCTATAAATATTATTTGGTGCATTAAAATGCACCCTACTCTCAAAATAAACTCTTTTTAATGCAAAATCCTCTAAAATACTCCCATCTTCACAAAAAGTTAACAACATGAAATATACAAAAATATCTATAAAAGCAGAAAATAAAAATTATAAAAATCCATTTTTTCTAGGCTCACAACTTCGAGGCTCATTTGGTCACTCACTCAAAAACATCACTTGTATCAATCCCTCTTTCTCTTGCGATGGCTGTTTTGCCTCAACGAGTTGTATATATCATGAACTTTTTGAGAAAAAAAATGAGTATCATAAGTTTAGATTTGATTTTAGATTGGCTCAAAAAGAGTTGGCATTTTCACTTTTTTTATTTGATGATATGACTCTAAAACTCCCTTATATCATCGCAAGTATTGATTTTTTACTAAAAAAACAAGGGCTAAGCAAAGAAAAAATCACCTTTAAGCATTATGAGATGAGTATCAATGCCCAAAATGAGATAATAAATGACACGATAAAGATACCCAAAGAGATTATCAAAAGCTTTCAAGTTGAGTCATTTTCAAGCAAAGTCATCTTGCGATTGGTAACACCACTTAGGATAAAAAAGAACAATCGTTTTTTAAAAGATACCATAGAACTTAGCGATATAACGAACTCTATCCAAAAACGAAAGGGAGCGATTTTTGATGATACTTTCGAGCCAAAAACTCCTGCGGGAACTATCACGAAGCAAAATATCCGATTTATCGAGCTTACACGATACAGCAATAGGCAAAAAACAGCGATGAATCTTGGGGGTTTGGTAGGTGAGATAGAGATTGAGGGGTTGGATGAGGCAACTTACACTCTTTTAAAAATCGGTGAGCTAATCGGAGTTGGAAAATCTAGCGTTTTTGGGCTTGGGAAGATAGAGGTTGTGGATTTGTAAAAGTTTTAATTAAGTTGTTTTCATGTATTATTCTTTTTAGATTTGCAAACTTTTTTGTATGCTCCATAAAAACTCACTGTTTAGCTATTTTTTTAAAAATCATTTTCTACGAAATTACCATTTTATGGTTTATTTCAAACCTTGACCCGATTTTTAGGGGATTAAAACAGTATATATAATGTCGCACTTAGTACTCCTAATAGACTTAACACTTTATTTCAAACCTTGACCCGATTTTTAGGGGATTAAAACTTTTAGCAGCTATCATTTTAGATGTAGAGTCTTCTTATTTCAAACCTTGACCCGATTTTTAGGGGATTAAAACTTTGGTGTGTTTGCTGTTGCAATTCTGATTTTTTTGCCATCATTTCAAACCTTGACCCGATTTTTAGGGGATTAAAACATATTATCAGATATTTCTGGTATTTCAACAAAGTATTTTTATTTCAAACCTTGACCCGATTTTTAGGGGATTAAAAACAAATCATAGCATCTGCATTAGCATATCTAATCTTTCCATTTCAAACCTTGACCCGATTTTTAGGGGATTAAAAACAAATCATAGCATCTGCATTAGCATATCTAATCTTTCCATTTCAAACCTTGACCCGATTTTTAGGGGATTAAAACATCAATGTAGCCAAACCAGCTACAATTATAGATATAAATTTCAAACCTTGACCCGATTTTTAGGGGATTTTTAGTGCATTAAAATGCACCCTACAATTTTTTTACTATAATGGTAGAAATTATTGACAATGTCATTACATTGTGTTAAAATTATTAGATGAAATTTGAATGGGATGAAAATAAAAATAGAATCAATAAAGAGAAGCATGATATCTCTTTTGAAGAAGCTAAAGAAGTTTTTGATGATGCTTTGCATATCTCAAAGTTAGATTATCGGTTTAACTACTTTGAAGAGCGATGGATTACTATAGGTTCTACTTCTAAGCATAAAATCTTAGTTGTAGCAAATCTTTTTTTTAGCGATGAGGGAGAAGAGATTATCCGTATCATTAGTGCAAGAAAAGCAAATATCAAAGAGAGGCAAATATATGAAAAATAGTGAAGATAGAGCAAAATATGATGATTATGAGATATTAGAAGATTATGATTTTTCTGATGGAGTGAGAGGTAGATTTTATAAGCCAAAAAAAGTACCGACTTCCATGCGATTGGACAATGATATTTTGATTTTTCTCAAAAAACAAGCAAGTGAACAAAAGATAGCATATCAAACGCTTATCAATAATCTTTTACGAGAGTATATGCAAAAGAGTGGATTATAAAATTAAACCTTGACCCGATTTTTAGGGGATTTTTAGTGCATTAGAATCCACCTTTTTTTCAAAAACTATAAATAGACACTTTATGTCCATGATAAATGTTATAATCAAAACAAAAAAGGAGTTACTCTATGAGTTTAAAAAGCTTTTTGCCGTTTGTAGCATTTGTGGTGATTATTGGAATAGGTGTGTTAGCTCACTCATTTGATGTCAAATGGCTTATAACCATTTATGATGTATTTGATAATAGTAGTGCTGTGGCTTTAGCTGTATTTGCCTCTTGGGGATTTTATGAATATACTCAACATAAAGATAAAACACAAAAATTTCTTAATGAATTGAAAAAGACTCATGAAATAGAGGCGACACAAGGGGCAATAGTCGTAAAGTTTGGGAGTAAAGCCAATATTCAAGATGGAATTGACTTTGCAACAAAAAAAGGGATAAATGAAAAACTTATCTTGTATAGAAAATTTGGTGATGAGAGTACACATAATAATAATGTTGATATTGAAGATGTACCTAGATTGGAAGAATTTTTAGTAGAGTGTAGAAGACAACTTAGCAATGTTGAAATAGTTCATGTTATTTTTGCTGGTGCAGGTATCGGTTACGCTATTATTGGCGATAATTTGAGTAATTGGAAAATCAAATACTTTTATCATTATGATAATGGGAGTTATAAAGTTTGCTATATAGACAAATCTAGTCATACAAAGATATCAGCTGTTGCCACAAATATAGCAACATCAACAGAGTTAAAAAATTTGCAAACGAAGAATATTTCATAATCATGGAAGTTTTCTTCATCACAAATCACCAATCTCTCATTTTGGTGATTTTTTTGCGTGAATAGACTTTTTTACTCGCTTTTACACGAGTTATGGGACTAAATCCCCACACTACCCTACTTTTTAAACCTTTCATATTCTCTCCTTTTGTTGATAAAACCATTATACAAAAATATTGAGTCAAAAAATGTCTAGTTATCATTTTAATCTTGTGATATAATACAAAAGCATTTTATAGGGGTTAGATTTATGGATAAATTATTGATAGTTTGGAGTAGTGGAGATGAAGAGGTAGCAAAAAAGATGGTTTTGTTGTATTCTAGCGTTATACTTCCACGAAAATATTGGGATAAAGCTCACTTGATGATATGGGGGGCTTCGGCTAAACTTTTATCCCAAAATGAAGAGTTGCAAAAGATGCTTCAAAAAGTTAAAGAGACAGGTGTCGAGCTTTCTTGTTGTGTTGTTTGTAGCGATGATTATGGGATTACCGAGCAGTTGGCTTCGATGGGTATCAATATGACACACACAGGTGAGATACTTACCAATGCCTTAAAAGAGGATTGGAAAGTTATCACTTTTTAGTGGTGGTAACTTAGCTTCTTTGAGTGTGAGTCTAAAATCACTTATTTAAAAGATTTGCTATCGACATATTTAACTTTGTAACATACTCATCTTTTAACTCTTTAGGTTCAACGATTATCAAATCAGGAAGCCATCGCTGGATAAAAGGTAAAACCTCCAAAGATTGGGTATATTCGAGCGTAAAAATCACACTTCCATCTTCCTCTTTTTTGACAAATTGTTGAGAAGAGAGAAATTTTTTCATCCCCTCATCAAAATATTTCGCCACAATTGGCGTTGCTTTTATGGTTGCTATCCTCTTTTTATTCCGATTTTTATAGAGCGTAAAACCGTTTTGCATATCGTTTTGTAAAAATTTCAAATGCTCTTTGACGCTATCTTTATTGAAAGTTTGCTCATTTGACGCATAAGTCACACTCTCCATAAAAGAGATTCGCCCTATCATGAGAGAATTTTTATCATACACAAAGGCACAATACC
Source organism: Sulfurovum sp. (assembly GCA_006212005.1). Lineage (GTDB taxonomy): Bacteria > Campylobacterota > Campylobacteria > Campylobacterales > Sulfurovaceae > UBA1140. The sequence continues at coordinate 14,474 of SDAZ01000032.1, forward strand.
AATTATTGTCCATAAAAATAACCTTGATACACTTCACATTGTCATAAATCACATCGCTTCCAAAAAACTTTATCTTGCGATACTCTCGGTTTTTTATCGATGTGATGATATGCTTAAAGTTTGAGTTTGATTCAAAATCTTTCAAATCCTCAAAAATACTGTTTTTAAACATATACATCTGCGACCCTTTCTGGCTCAATCGCTCAAGCCCATCAAGAACGCTCACATCACCATCCATTATCATGTTGAATAACTCACCAATCTTCATATTTTTCTCAAAAGTCTTAACATACAAATCCATCGGCTCTATAAGTTTATAAACTATCTGCTTACCCTCTTTGAGTATTTCGATATTGCCTAGCTCTTCAGAAATCTCTTTTAAAAGCCTACCTAACTGCTTAGTGGATATATCTAAAATCCCTAGTAAATCTTCATCGTAAGCACTCAATATCTTTTTTGAATGAAATGCCTCAAGGATGATAATGTATTTTTTTAAAGTACCAAGATGGTTCATCATATGGTCGGTGTTCCTTTAATTACTATTAATAAATTTTTTCGCTTCTAGCAAATAAGTTTCCAAATCAATTACATTTTTCTTAGTATTGATGTTGTCTGATTTTCTTTGATGTGCAATATCATTTCTTATGCCTACAATTTTTTTATACGGTTTTATTTTATTGTTCCACAAATCATTTTTTGATGCCTCTCTATGCTCTTTGTTTGTAGAATCTAAATTCTTTATTTCACACTCCTTAGTAACCATCGCTTCAACTAACACGGTATAAGTCAAAGCATAATTTTTATTTTCATAAAACCAAGAAGCCAATTCAAATTGAAATTTAGATTGTTGTTTAACATCCATCCGTTCTACAAAAGCTATAATATCTGGAGATATAAGTTTAATAATTGGATTATTATGCTGTTTTAAAATTGGTAAAATGCGTTTGGCATTTTCAATAAATTTTTGCAAAGCCGACATATTTGCTAGAGAAAGATTTAAATCAAACATATTGAAAATCTCTTTTTCTTGATGTTGCAAATCAACTTCTTTTTCAAAAAGCTTAACCAATAAATCCGCATGACCATAATTTTTAAACGCATCAATCGCTTTAATCCACTCCATCAAATCATAAAAGATTTTTAAATCGACGATAGGAGTAACACCCTTATTATCTCCTGCAACTTCAAGCATACCATAATAGATACCACCGATAGTAAACTTTTTATTTTTCACGCCAAAACCAAACTGTACCATCAAAAATGACATCAATGCCAAAGAACGAAACGCATGGCTAATATCAAGATAAACTATATCTCCATCTTTAATGTAGTCCAATATCTGAATATATTTATCAAAATTTAACCACAATTCATTTTCGTTCAAGCCATAATCTATAAGAAAACATTTAGAGTTATTGCCCATTTGCTGATTAACTATCATTAAATCATTTTCTATAAGTGTTTTTTTGTCAATTTTATCAAACAACTCTAATTCAATATCTTCATCTTTTCCACCAAATTCACGATAACAACTATCCCAAATAGAACCGTTTGTACCAACCAAAAAAATATCATCAATCTCTAAAAACTTTTCTAATGCTTTTGATATAAATGTAGTTTCCTCAATTTTATTTTTAAACCCATATTTTGCTTTTCTATATCCACCATCTCGCTTCTGACCTGTCCCCAATGATGAAATCAAAATTTTTCTGCCCATCTCTTCTCCTTTTTTATTTACTTACTTGTTTAAGCCCATCAACTTTTTAACTTTCATAGTTCTTTCGTAATCTTTATATTGTTTAGGTGTTTTTGGTTTCGGTTCTTCCTCTCTCCACTCTTTATTATCTCTCATCAACTTTTCAAGTACTTTCAAAGCTTCATCTCTAAACTCATCTAATTCCCCATTTTCAATTTTTTGTAAAATCAATGGTGTTTTAGATATAGAAGTATTTTTAGTGTATAACTCATCAAGTTT
>SDAZ01000143.1 GCA_006212005.1 Sulfurovum sp.
GGACATCCAGAGTATGGTCATACAGATGGTGTGGAGATAACCACTGGTCCATTGGGACAAGGTGTAGCTAACGCTGTTGGTTTTGCAATGGCTAAAGTATATAGTGCAAATCAAGTCAATAGTGAAACTTGTGAACTCCTAGACCATAAAATATATTGCCTTTGTGGTGATGGTGACCTTCAAGAGGGGATTAGTTATGAGGCTTGTGCATTGGCTGGACATTTGGCACTTAAAGATTTGATTCTTATCTATGATAGTAATGCTATAACTATTGAAGGGGATACTTCTATTGCATGGAGTGAAGATGTCGCAAAAAGATTTGAAGCACAAAATTGGAATGTTTTAAAGATTAGTGGACATTGCTATAAAGACATTGATGAGGCACTCCATGTTGCTAAAAATGCGACAAAACCAACACTTATTATTGCAAATACGGTTATAGGTAAAGGTGCTGGAGAGCTTGAGGGTACACACCATACACATGGTGCTCCATTGGGTGAAAAGATTATTAAGGCATCAAAGCTTAAAGAGGGATTTGACCCAGAGATACAATTTAATATTCCACAAGATGTTTTGATTAGATTTAGATGTGCTATTGAAAAAGGGGATATGCTTGAAAAAGAGTGGATTCACAGACATAAAACTGCTCCACTGATTGAACAAAATGAGGCTATGAGTAGACTACTCAATCCTGATTTTAACTCTATTAGCTTTCCTGATTTCAGTTCAGAAAAATCGATGGCAACAAGAGACAGTAATGGTAAAATTTTAAATGCTATTGCAAAAGCTATTCCTAGTTTTATAGGTGGTTCAGCAGATTTAGCACCATCAAATAAAACCGAACTAAGAAATTTTGGGGATTTTCCAAAAGGTAAAAACCTCCACTTTGGTATCCGTGAACACGCTATGGCTGGTATTACCAATGCAATGGCTCTTTACGGTACGATTATCCCTTTTAATGCCACTTTTTTTGTATTTAGTGATTATCTAAAACCGAGTGCTAGGATTGCAGCGTTAAGCCATATCCAAAACTTTTTTATCTGGACACATGATAGTATAGGAGTTGGAGAAGATGGACCAACCCATGAGCCAATAGAGCATTTAAGCCAATTTAGAGCATTGCCAAACTTTTTTGTATGGAGACCTGCCGATGCAATCGAAAATGTTGATGCGTGGAGAGTTGCTTTGGATATGAAAGCTCCTCATGGATTTGTGCTAAGTCGTCAAAAATTACCAGTTGTAACTCAAGAAAAAGCCTTTGGTGAGGTTCAAAATGGGGCTTATCTTTTGATTGAAAATCCGAATGCACAAATTACACTCATGGCTAGTGGAAGTGAAATCGAAGTTGCACTCAATGCCTCAAAAGTTCTTGAAAATGAAGGAATTGGTTGTAGTGTTGTTTCTGTGCCATGTTTAGATTTATTTAATATGCAAACTAAAGAGTATAAAACAAAAGTTATCAATCCAAATACAAAAGTTATTGCCATCGAAGCTTCAACAGCTACTGAGTATTATAGATATGCTGATGCTTTAGTGGCTATGGAGAGCTTTGGAGCATCTGCACCAGCCGAACAACTTTTTGAAAAATTTGGTTTTACTGCCCAAAATGTTGCAAAAGTAGCAAAAGAGCTTTTAAATTAATAGTATGTTAAAAATAGCCACTGTATCGTTAAATCCGAAATGGCAAGATAAAAAAGCCAATCAAAAAGTATGTGAAGCTTACATCTCATACGCTTCAATGCAAAAATTGGAACTTATTATCTTTCCTGAAATGACCCTTACGGGTTTTTCTATGGATTTTAAAGAGATAGGGGAAGATGAAAATGACTCTATTACACTTACTTTTTTTTCTCATCTTGCACAAAAATATCATATAGCAATTATCTTTGGGATGGTATTTTTTGATGGTGATTTTGGAAAAAATAGTGCGATTTTTATCGATGAGTGTGGAAAGATTAAAGCCAATTATATTAAAATTCACCCTTTTAGTTTAGCTGATGAAGATTTATATTATTCAAAAGGTTCGCATATAGAAGTGGTGGATTTTAAAAATTACAATATTGCTCTTAGTATTTGTTACGATTTGCGTTTTGCCCCACTCTACTCTATTTTGGCAAATCAATCTGACATTATCATTAATATCGCTTCATGGCCGAAAAAAAGGCTTGTTCACTGGGAAACACTTCTAAAAGCCAGAGCGATAGAAAATCAACTTTATATGATAGGTGTCAATCGAACAGGAATGGATGGAAATGGATTTGAGTATGATGAGAGTTCACATGTTTTTGATGCGAATGGAGAGGAAGTTGAGATTTTAGAGAGTTTTAAATTATTGAAAATCTATGAGATAAGTAAAGATAAAACCGAAAAGTTTAAATTAAGATTTGATACGACAAAAGATAAAAGAGGTGAGTTATATAAAAAGTTATAGAGAAAAAAGCTCTCTATAACTTGATAGACTATTTAGTCTCTACTGTACAAGGTTCAGTTTTTGCCATTGGTAAAGATGGATCATCTGGACAAATCTCTGCCACATCTTGACAATTTGGACATTTTTTAATATTTGGTTTAAAACATTTTTTAGTTGGTTGCATTTTTTGAACAACTGGTTTTTGTTTTGTTGGTTGTATATCGCCACCTGCCATTAAAAGTGTACCTAAAATTGCTAAACTTACTAAAATTTTCATCGTAATCCTTTGTATTAAATTTACGAATAAACTTTAACATTTTTTATCTTAAGTTTAAAGTAAAATGATGAAAAGTTGGGAATAAATTATAAAATATTGATATAATTGCACAAAAAAACAGGAGTCACAATGACAATCAAATTTAAAACCATACTAACTTCAATCGTTGCAGTTATGGCAATCAATGGATGTACGGCACCTGAAGGTGTGAATCCAAATGTAGTAACAGGTGCAACAGTAGGAGCAGTAACGGGTGCATTAAATGCAACGGCTAGAGGAGCTGATATGAAAGAGATAGCAACGGAAGCTGCTATTGGAGCAACGGTAGGTGGATTATCAGGGATGGCAGTTTCTGCAACAACCAATAATGCTATGGCAACCAATACAAACCCGACAACAAATCTAACACCTCAAAAATAGTTATAATTTCGAAATTTGATACGATTCATCGTACAATGTGGTGCATTAAAATGCACCCTACTCTCTTTCTATCTTCCAACTATTAACATTTAAAAGTGAGCTATAATCATCCTCTTTTTGAACATTTTTACTAACTTTTGAGCTACTTGCTCCAGCCTTAAAATATTTTGAAATTTTCGTGCCATACGCATCACTATATTCACTTCCATATTGAGCATACTTAGACGCACTTCCAACTCCTCCAAAATGAGAAGCAATCAAAAGGGATTTTGCAGTATATGGGTCACTCAAATCAAACCCTCTAGCTTCTAATCTTTGAGTGTTTAGTCGTAACAACCTATCCATCGCCTCATCTTGTAGGCTCTCATCTCTCAAAAATGCACTCTTCCCGCCTGTCACATTCCAATTCATCGGATTGTTTAAAAAACCATTTAAACTAAGTCCATTTCTCCAAAAAACTTTTGCTTTTCTGGTTGCTGTTGGTCGTGTATAGGTCAATGATTTATAATTACTTTTACTCAAAATCCCAATATCTACTAAACTCATCGCTCCAAATTGATACTTTCCTAAAAAACCTCTACTATTTACGATTCCAGAGCGACCAGATGACTCAATGTGAGAAATAATACTCTTAACTTCACTAAATACGCTCTCATTGGCATTTGCAAACGCTCCAGCCATCAATAAACCAACTAAATATTTTTTTATCATATAAATAAACCTTTCTAAATATAAAGAGTAATTCTAATTAATTTTAGATAATTATAGCATAAAAATAGCACAATTTTAATTACAATTATATTTTAAGAAAAGATTTATATTTAAGATTAACCCAAATTGCTAGTTAAAACTTAATGACTTAAAGAGCATATCAAGACTATAAGCCAAAATAAAAAGCTTAAGTTTAACGAGAAAACCACCAATCGAAGTAGCTTTAATGACTTTACCAAATTT
>SDAZ01000033.1 GCA_006212005.1 Sulfurovum sp.
ATCAATGAGAGGAGTAATATTTAAATCAGGGTCATCATCCCAATCATACATGAAAAATTCCTCCTAAAATTTATTTTATCGTATTTTCACCAATATCGTCAATTTTTGGTTCATGAACTCTTTTCTCGAGTTCCTCTTGAACCTTTTTATCAAACTCTTCTTTCTCTTTTAAAATCTTCTCTTCAAGCTCTTTTTGGCGTCTTTCTATCTCAACTTGTGCCAATCTATCTCGCTCTTCTTGCTCTTTTTTAACTTTAAGTTCTTGCTCTTTTCTTGTCTGCTCTTCAATTTTAGCTTGAATCTCTTGCTCTTTTTTGGCTTCGGCAAGTGAGATTATAAACTCTATTTGTGTACTTAAAGTTGAATGAAGCTCATACACTTTTCGTTTTAAAAGAAGATGACAACTATAAGCAACGATAGCCACCAAAATACCACCAGCAGTTGCCACTAAAGCTTCAGATAAAGCAGGTGCTACAAAAGCGATGGTTGTTCCATTTTTCTCATTTCCAAGGGAAGAAAAAGTCTCCAATATCGATACAACTGTACCAAAAAGCCCAATAAATGGAGAAGTTGAAGCGATAACTGAGAGATAAGTAAGTCCGTTTGTAGCATTTTTCATGATATTGTGTAATGCTGCGGTATATATTGCTCTGTTGGGGGCGATGGCTTTGCTTAAAAAACCAAACATAACAGAATTTTCTTCAAGTGAAGAGGTGTGACCTAAATATAATTTTCTAAGATTATCAAACTCTGCTATATTCGTTTCATTAATGGTTGAAAATCGGTAAATAAATATCCATAAAGAGGCAACAAAATAGCCCGATAGTAGCACTAAAACCAAAATGGTAATAGCACTACTGTTATCAAGATAGTTAAAAAAGGACTCCATCTTAACTGATTTTACAAATCTGTTCGACTTTGCCCATAGCACTAGCGATTGCCATGCTTGAAGCTTTTGACTGTGAAAGAAGTTTTCTTGCTTCTTCTAAATTTTTAGCTAAATCACTATTGTCTCCATTAAGAGCAACTGCACCATCAACTATACAAAGAGTCTCCTCTTCGCTAACCTTAACATATCCAGAGTTAATTGCCACAGAGATAGTTTTATTATCTGCTGTCTCAATCGTAATAACTCCTGCACAAAGCAAAGAGACCAAAGATGCGTGCTGTGCTAAGACACCAAACTCACCCTCTCCTCCTGGAAGTGTTACCTGTTTTACATCATCGTTGAAAACAACACCATCTGGTGTTACGATTTCCAATTTCATGAGTTCCATAAGCTCTCCTTTAAAATTTTAAGCTTTTGCTAAAATTTTTTCGTTCTTAGCTATTGCCTCTTGAATATTTCCTACCATGTAGAACGCAGCTTCGTTCATATCATCATATTTACCTTCGATAAGACCTTTAAATCCAGCCAATGTGTCTGCTAACTCTACATAAACCCCTGGGCTTCCTGTAAATACTTCAGCAACATGGAATGGTTGGGAAAGGTATTTCTCGATTTTTCTAGCTCTTTGAACTGTTTTTTTATCATCTTCACTAAGCTCATCCATACCAAGAATTGCAATAATATCTTGCAAATCTTTATATTTTTGAAGAATTGATTGAACACCTCTAGCAATGTTATAATGCTCTTCACCAATAATTTGTGGAGATAACATTCTTGAAGTCGAAGCTAGTGGGTCAACCGCTGGATAGATACCTTTTTCAGCAATTGAACGGTTAAGTACTGTTGTTGCATCAAGGTGAGCAAAAACTGAAGCTGGAGCTGGGTCTGTTAAGTCATCCGCTGGTACATAAACTGCTTGAACAGAAGTAATCGAACCTTTTGTAGTTGATGTAATTCTCTCTTGAAGTTTACCCATCTCACTTGCCAATGTTGGTTGATATCCAACTGCTGAAGGGATACGACCCAAAAGTGCTGACATTTCTGAACCTGATTGTGCAAATCTAAAGATATTGTCGATAAACATCAAAACATCAAGACCTTTAACATCTCTAAAGTACTCAGCCATTGTAAGACCAGTAAGTGCAATTCTATTTCTTGCACCTGGTGGCTCACTCATTTGTCCATAGCATAGAGCAACTTTGTCAAGAACATTTGACTCTTTCATCTCATGATAAAGGTCATTTCCTTCTCTTGTTCTCTCACCAACACCAGCAAATACAGAGTAACCACTATGTTTCATTGCAACATTGTTGATAAGCTCCATAATAATGACTGTTTTACCAACACCAGCACCACCAAATAGTCCAACTTTACCACCTTTATTATAAGGAGCTAGTAAGTCAACAACTTTGATACCTGTTTCGAAAACTTCTGTTTTTGTAGATTGCTCTTCAAATGGAGGTGGGTCTCTATGAATTGACCAGTACTCTTTTGCACTAAAATCACCAGCATCATCAACAGTTTCACCGATAACATTGAAAATTCTACCCAATACTTCTTCACCAACTGGAACTTTAATACTATCTCCAGTAGCTCTAACATCTTGACCTCTAACAAGACCTTCACTCATATCCATAGCGATAGTTCTTACACGGTTATCACCAAGTTGTGCAGCAACTTCTAAAACCAATCTTTGCTCTTTTCCATCGATTGTTATAGTTGTCTCTAATGCCTCGTTTATAGCTGGAAGATAGTCACTAAAAGCAACATCTACAACTGGTCCTAGTACTTGTACTACTTTACCTATCATTAACTTCTCCTATTTTTATTTCATAGATTCCATACCACTGATAATCTCTATAAGTTCAGTAGTAATGGCTTCTTGTCTAGCTTTGTTGTATTTAACGGAAAGAGTTTTAACCATCTCTTTTGCGTTTGTTGTTGCTGCATCCATAGCCTGCATTCTTGAGCTATGCTCTGCTGCTAAAGAGCTGATAAGTGCATAATAGACACTATAATCAACATATCGTTTTACCAATGCCTCTAAAAGTGCATCATCTTCATCTGGTTCAACTTCAAGCTCTGAAAGAGAAACTCTATCTAAAAGCAGTTTTGAAGTCTCTACTGGTAAAAGTTGGTCTATCTTCATCTCTTGAGTAATTATGTTTACATAACTATTATGAATCAAAACTATCTTATCTGTTTTACCGTTGATATAATCTTCAACCAAAGGATGAATCACTTCTACCGCACCTTCATAAGTTGGTGTTGCACTAAGTCCGATAACAGTGTTTATCATTTCAACATTGTTAAATCTGTAAAACTCAATCCCTTTTTTACCAATACCACTCAATCTAACCGTTACACCAGCCTCTTTATACTCACGAAGAAGTCTGCTTACATTTTTGATTGTTTGATAATTGAATCCTCCACAAAGTCCCTTATCTGCTGTGATAAATACTATATCAACAATTTTTGGGTTTTTCACACCTTGTAAAAATATATTATCTAAACTATCATTGTTTTGCATCTTTTGTGCGATTTCACTTAAAAGTTCAGTGATTTTAGTTGCATACACTTTTGAGCGTTTTGCAACCTCCTCTGTTCTTTTGAGCTTAGCTGATGATACCAATTTCATAGCACGGGTAGTCTTTTGAGTACCCTGAACGCTTGAAATTTTTCGCTTAATATCTTTTAAGTTAGCCATCTCTTAGCCTTATGCTGAAAAAGATTCTTTGAAATCCACTATCGCATTTCTAAGAGCTGTCTCTGTATCTGGCTTAATCTGTTTATCATTTCTGATAGCATCTAAAACTGATGAGTATTTTGAGTCCATAAATGGATAAAATTCTGCTTCAAATTTAGTTACAGATTTTGCTGGTAAATCATCTAAATAACCTTTAGTTCCTGCAAAAATCATAGCAACTTGTTTCTCAATTGCGATTGGTGCATAAGGTGGTTGTTTCAATGCCTCAACCATTCTTTGACCTCTTTCCAATTGATTTCTACTATGCTCATCAAGGTCACTTGCAAACTGTGCAAACGCTTGAAGCTCTCTATAACTTGCCAAGTCAAGTCTTAGTGTTCCTGCAACTTGTTTTGTAGCTTTAATTTGAGCAGCACCACCAACCCGTGAAACTGACAAACCAACATTGATAGCTGGTCTTACACCTGAGTTAAATAAATCTGTCTCAAGGAAAATCTGACCATCTGTGATAGAGATAACATTGGTAGGAATATACGCCGCAACATCTCCTGCTTGTGTCTCAATAATTGGGAACGCTGTAATAGAACCAGCACCATTTTCATCACTTAACTTAGCCGCTCTTTCAAGAAGTCTTGAGTGTAGATAAAATACATCCCCTGGATATGCCTCTCTACCTGGAGGTCTTCTCAAAATCAAAGATAACTCTCTATATGCAACTGCATGTTTTGATAAATCATCATAGAAAATTACTGCGTGTTGAGCATTATCTCTAAAGTATTCAGCCATTGCAACACCTGCATATGGTGCTAAAAATTGGAATGCTGCTGAATCTGCTGCACTTGCACTTACAACGATAGTATATTCCATCGCACCAGCATCTTCAAGTTGTTTAATGATAGCTGCTACATTTGATTGTTTTTGACCAATTGCAACATAAACACAGATAACACCATTTCCTTTTTGATTGATAATTGTATCAATTGCCAAAGTAGTTTTACCTGTTTGTCTATCACCAATGATAAGCTCTCTTTGTCCTCTACCAACTGGCACAAGTGCATCAATTGCTTTGATACCTGTTTGAAGTGGCTCATGAACTGATTTTCTAGCCATAATCCCTGGAGCTTTCTCTTCAATGAATCTAAATTCAGTTGTAGCAATTGCACCTTTACCATCAATTGGCTCACCTAAAGCATTTACAACTCTACCTTTAAGTGCTTCACCTGCTGGAATTTTAAGAAGTGTACCTGTTCTTTTCAAACTCATACCTTCTCTAATTCCACCCATAGAACCTAAAATAACAACACCAACACTAGCCTCTTCAAGGTTAAGAACTAGTCCTTTTGTGCCATTTTCAAACTCTACAACTTCACCAGCCATAACATTGTTTAGACCATAAACTGAAGCAATACCGTCAGCTACGCCAACAACCTTACCAATCTCATTGATATCTACATTTATCTCGAAATTTTCAATTCTCTCTTTTATGATAGAACTGATTTCATCTGCTTGTAATTTAGCCACTACTACTCCTTCAAATTTAACTTAACGCTTTTGTGATAAATTCAATCAACTGCTCTTTAACTCTCTGTTTCGAGAAGTTTACCTCAATACCCAAATCTTCAACTACAACTTTCATACCATCAAAACTATCATCAACTTGCGTCAATGCAATTTGCGAACCAGTATGAGCTTTAAGTCTCTCTTCTAAAGAATTTAACTCATCTTGAGTCAAACTACCACTACTATAAACTTTACCATCGTACTTGTTCGTATCTTTTTGAATCTCATAATTTAACATTTTTGAGATAGCAGGAACAAGCTCTAATCTTCCATTTTCACCAACAACTCTGATGAAATTTTTCATAGTAGCGTCAATATTATCACCTAAACTATCTATTACCAAAGATATCTTTTTATCTTTTTCAACAACAGGAGAAGCGATAAAAGAAGCGATATCTTTATTTGAAAAAATAGAAGAGATAGTATTTAAAGTTTCACTATAATCTGCTCTAGTTTGTGGAGTTGAACTTCCCAATAGAGCATTTACATATCTTTTAGCAATCAAATCTACCATTTATGCCACCTTTTTTGATACAAGTGATACGATTTTTGAACTATCAAGCGTGATATCATCACTACTAAAACCATCATTCAAAACTGAATTGATTGTGGCTCTTGATGCTTTACGACCCTCAACATCCACTTTATCAACGAACTGTTTGTCCATCAATTCTAAATCTGAAACACTTTTTTTCTCGATATTTTGAGCTAACATTATAGCTTCTTTTTTACTATCTTCGATAATCTCTTTAGCTTTATATTCACTATAAGCCAATGCTTCTTGTGCTTTTTTAGCTTCATCTTTAGATGCTTGGAGTTTATCTTCTATCTCTTTGAGTTGCTTTGCAATTCCTTCACTTCGCTCTTTAAAAAACGCTTTGATAGGATTTGCATAAAGATACACAAGAGTTCCGATAAAAATAGAGAAGTTTAAAACTCTATAAAAAAAATCTGAGTTACTCATCGTAACATCATGATGCTCTGCACCACTCGCACTCAATGCGATGGGAAGAACTATCATTAAAAACGCTATTATCTTTGATTTAACCATTAAACCTACCCCCTTACAGATTGCTTAATTTTGTTTTTAAGCTCTCTTTTAACAAAGGAAGCTGTGAAGTAAGCGTTACTCTTAACTCTTCTTGACTAGCACTAAGCTCTTTCATGAAGTTTTGATATTTACTATCTAACTCTGTCGTTTTAGCTTCAAATTTACTATTAGCTAGGGCTTTTGCATCATCAATAGCTTTTTGGCGAATCGCCGTGGCTTCAGTTTTTGCTAGGTCTGTGACACTTTTAGCTTTTGAATAAAGTTCATCAGAATTTCCACTCAACTCTTGTGCTTTCTTTAAATCATCTGCGATAGACGCTGAACGACAATCCATAAAATTTAACAACGGATTGTACAATACATGATTTAATAAAAATAGAAGAGAGAAGAAAACAATGAGAACAATAACCATGAGACTAGGATTTAAGTCAAGCATTTAAACTCCTCGAAAAATTTGGAGTAATTTTACCTTATTTGAAGTAATATATTGATTAAATATCCGACTTTTTTATCATAATTATAAACTTTTCAATCTCTTCTACATCTTTAAAGTTAATCTCAAGACTGTTTTTCTTGAACTTAAACTTAAATGGTAAAAGTTCTTTAAAATCATCGCCATACTCAATAAGCTTTTTACTCTCTTCTAAAGAAGTTTGATAAAGTGAACCTTTTTTTAACTTTATAAGATTTTCAGCTTCTCTAACACTCAAATCTTGAGACATAATACTATTTGCAATATCTTCTTGCTCACTCAAACTAAGCCCAACAAGCATCTTAGCATGTCCTTGTGAAAGCTCTCTTGAAGATACCTTATCTTGAACATATCCACTTAAAGACAAAAGTCTCATCGTATTGGTGATTTGCGAACGACTTTTATGTAAAATTTGAGAAAGCTCTTCGTGGGTAATACCATGCTCTTTAATAAGCTCTTGATAAGAGTTTGCTAACTCTATTGGATTCAAATTTTCTCGCTGAATATTTTCAACTAAAGCCAACTCACGAAGCTTGATACTATCAAAATCGATATTTACAACGATAGATTTTATAGTAGCAAGACCTATAAGCTTATGCGCTCTAAGTCGTCTCTCGCCTGTAACCAAAATATACGCATTTGCATTTCTAACGACTACAACAGGTTGAAGTAAACCATGTCGCTTTATCGATTCACCCAACTCCATGAGTGCTTCATCTGAAAAAAACTTTCTTGGCTGGTAAGGATTTGGAGAGATTCTATCAATATCAATATCAAAAACTCTATCTCGATTTGAAACAACACCGAGTTCACTCTCATACGCCATCCCAACCTCTTTAAGGATAGAACCCAACCCTCTACCTAATGCCACGAGAACTCATCAATATATTGTTTGCTAACTCAATATATGCCAAAGCTCCTTTTGATTTTGACGCATAATGAGTAATCGGTTGACCAAAACTAGGAGCTTCAGCGATTTTTACATTGCGAGGAATCACAACATGACCACCATCAACACCAAAAAGTTTATGTCCAAAATGATGCTCTAAATCATCCAAAACTTGCTTAGAAAGACTATTTTGCGAAGAATACATCGTTGGTAAAAGTCCTCTTATCTCTAAATTTGGATTGATTGTTTGTTTTAAAACTTTAATCGTATTTAAAAGCAAAGCTAAACCATCAAGTGCAAAAAATTCACACTGCACAGGAATAATAATAGAATCTGATGCACTAAAAGCGTTAACCGTAATCGCTCCTAAAGCTGGTGGCGAATCAATAATGATATAATCATAATCATTTTTCACTTCACTTATCGCTTTTTTTAGAGACAACTCTGCTTCTCTTCTTGTACTATCATGAAACTCCTTTTCAATACCCACCAATCCTATATTTGATGGAGCTAGAAAAAGATTATCAATTTTAGTTTTCAAAATAACTTCAGAAAGGCGTTTTGTACCTATAAGAGCATGATAAATATTATACTCATAGCTGTTTCTATTGAAACCCAAACTTGTTGTTAAGTTTGTTTGTGGGTCTAAATCGATTAAAAGAACTTTTTTAGAACTCCCAGCGAGAGAGGCAGCTAAGTTTACGGCGGTAGTTGTCTTTCCTACGCCACCTTTTTGATTTGCAATGGTAATAACTTCATTCATCTTAAACTATATACTCTCTTATTATTTATAATCAACGAACCATCATCTTGTAAGATGGCATCTTTCAAATCTATATAGTGACCGTCTATATGAGAAAAAACTGATTTGTTCTTGTCAAATTCTACCCTATATTTACTAAAAATATCATTCCAGCTTGGAGGGTTTAAAAAAGCTTTTAGATACTCTAAAAATATAACTTGAGCCGATTTATCGGTATCGAGATAACCAAAAGAGACTTTTGGGCTAAGATTTATGCCCATTCCACAAATTAAAATTTCTCCAACTTTTTGCGTTATTACCCCACCAATTTTTAAATTTTTAACATAAATATCATTTGGCCACTTAAACCAAACTTTATCACATGGCTTAGTATCTAAAATCTCCCTCATCAAATAGGCAAAATAGATGGATGTTGAACTTAAAGGTAAATCTAGCGGAAGAGAATCAATGTTCAAAGCAAATGAAAAGAGCAAATCACCCTCATCAGACTCCCAACCATTATCACGACTTCCAACCCCTTGTGTCTGTTTTTTAGCTCGAACCGCTACTGGAGCGTTAAGTTTCTTAGCCTTTATCTGCTGTGTTAAATATCTTTGGGTTGAAGCTAACTCTTCAAATAAAACTATCTCCAACTTTAAGTCCTTTAGAAATACAATAAGCTTTTGCCTCTATTGGTTTTTTGGAAGCTGGTTGCAATGATTTAACTCTTATCGAACCTTTAGCACATCCGATAAGCACACCTTTTTTATCAATAGCCAAAATCTCTCCAACATTATCACTTTGTCGCTCTTCTACACTGATATCCAAAAATTTTGTACCTTCGCTATTAAAAATCATCGGCCACTCTTCAAATGCACGATATTTATTGTAAATCTCCAAAGCGTCTATAAACTCTATCTCACCCATCTCTTTTTTTATCTTTTTACAGTGTGCTGAGAGTGTAGTTATCTGAGCAAGTGGAGCAATAAGCTCAAATCTATCCATAACTTCGAGTATAAGTTTTGATGCCTCATGACTTAAAAGCTCTTGAAGTGCCAATCTTGACATCTCAAATGGTATCTCAAAATAGCGATAAGCCAATATATCCCCACTATCAAGCCCCTCTTCCATCATCATCGCAGTAACACCTGTATATCTATCTCCATTTAAAAGCGATTGTTGAATCGGACTAGCTCCTCGATATTGTGGTAAGAGTGAAGCATGAAGATTGATACAAGGAGCTATATCTAAGATATTTTTTGGTAAAAGTTGCCCAAAAGCAGCAACGATGATAAAATCTGGTTTTGCTTCCACAATCGCTTCATAAATACCATCTTCTCTAAGCTTAGTTGGCTGTAAAACTTCTATATTATGAAGATTTGCCAATGTTTTAACAGGTGGGGGAGTGAGTATCTGCTTTCTTCCAATTTTCTTATCTGGTTGCGTTAAAACTAAAACTACCTCAAATCTATCATCATTGATAATCGAATCTAATATCACCTTAGCATAATCAGGTGTCCCCATATAGACAATTCGTTTCATCTTCATCCTTTTTTCTATACTTTTACTTTAAAATGCGTACCACTAATATGTTGATTATCAATAAGAAAACTTCGCACATAACTCAAATCAAATCCAGAAGATAAAAACATCGCTTTGCCATTTTTCATCAAAAAATCAGCAGATTGAAGTTTTGTAACGATTCCACCTGTTGCAAACTCATTATTTGGAGAGACTTGCATGGTTAGCTCTTCCTCACTTAAATGATTGACCATTAAACGAATTTTTGCATCCTTATTTGCTCTTGGGTCACTATCATAATAACCATCAATATCAGACAAAATCACTAAAATATCGGCATCAAAATGGTGTGTTACATGGGCAGAAAGTCTATCATTATCTCCAAAAACAAGCTCTTCTGTGGCTGTTACATCATTTTCATTGATAATAGGAACAACACCTTGAGCAAGAAGGACATCGATTGCATTTTTAGCGTGAGTTGTTCTTCTTCGTGAGTCTAAATCTGAAGCAGTGAGAAGTACTTGAGAACATAAAACATCATACTTCGCAAACTTCTCTTGATACATTCTAAGTAAAAGTGGTTGCCCAATCGCTGCGAGTGCTTGACGATTGGGAATAAATGATTTATCAAGTTTAAGCTTGGTATATCCAGCACCAACAGCACCAGAACTTACCAATATGACCTCATCGCCACCTCTTTTTATATCACAAATCAATTCAACTAAAGCCTTGATTCGCTCTTTTGAGATAAGCCCTTTATGGGTTAATACATGTGTTCCAACTTTTATAACGATTCGACGCATGAGTCACTCTTTTTAGCTCGTCTAACCAAATCGTTTAATGCATATCGAATCGCCTCTGTATTGAGATGAATCGCTGAAGAGATAGGAAGCACAAACAAAGGAGTATTTTCTTGTAACACATCATCAAAATCCAACTCATAATGCCATGAAAGATAAGCTTCATTTGCTTTATACTTTTTCATGATACGATTTGCTTTAAGTCCGATATCTTCTAAAAATATCTCTATCTTCTCATTTGCCTCTTGGGCACTCATCGTATCAGCTTTTGTGATAGCGATAGCAAACTCTCGAACAGCAAGGGTTGAGGAGTAACTTTCAAGCTCTTTTCTTAAAATCTCATATTGATACTTCATCTCTCGATAATTTGATATATCTATCATAAAAAGTAGCGTTTTTGTTCGCTCAATATGCTTTAAAAAGTCAAGCCCTAAACCTCTACCATCACTTGCACCCTCGATAATCCCTGGGATATCCGCCATAAGATACGAATCATACTCATTGACAGGTACAACACCCAATTTTGGAGTAAGTGTCGTAAACTCATAATTTGCAATCTCTGGTCGAGCATTTGAAACTGTTGATATTAGTGTTGACTTACCCACATTTGGAAAACCAACAAGCCCAACATCGGCGATAAGTTTCATCTCTAATCTAACCTCTTTGGTTGTAGCTGGAAGCCCAGGTTGAGCGTAAGTTGGTCTTTGATTGGTTGAACTTTTAAAGTGAAGATTTCCAAGTCCACCTTTTCCACCCTCTAAAAATAAGACTTTTGAGTTATGCTCCATCAAATCTAAAAGAACTTTTCCACTCTCTTTATCGATAACTTGCGTACCAGGGGGAACAACGATGATAGCATCTTCACCCTTTTTACCATAACATTTTCGACCCTCGCCTTGTCGTCCATTACCAGCTTTTACCTGATTGCGACCTCGAAGATTACTTAGAGTATCTGTGTTGTTATCTACTTTAAAGTAAACATTTCCACCTTTTCCACCATCACCACCATCTGGCCCTCCTTGCATAACGAACTTTTCCGTCCAAAAAGATACACAACCTGCTCCGCCTTTACCTGAACTAATAATTAACTCTACACTGTCAACAAACATTTTAAACCTTAAAAATTGGGATTATTTATAAAAATTGGAAGGGAAACTTTAGCTATATTAAACTTCATTTAAAACTGTACTTAAAATCTTAAGTGAAATCTAACAAACATAGAGGGCGAACCCTCTAAAATAATTATGCAGGGATAACAGAAACTCTTTTTGTATTTTTATTGACATTGTCAAACTTTACAACACCTTCGATAAGTGCAAAAAGTGTATGGTCTTTGCCCATACCAACACCAGTTCCTTTATGAACTTTTGTTCCTCTTTGTCTGATGATGATGTTTCCAGCGATAACTTTTTCACCGCCATACTTTTTAACACCTAAACGACGACCCGCTGAATCTCTATTATTTTGGGTTGACCCCTGACCTTTCTTGTGTGCCATTGTCTTCTCCTTATGCTGCTATGATGCTAGTAATTCTAACTCTAGTGAAGTCTCTTCTAAAACCTCTTTTAAGCTTAGAATCTTTTCTTCTTCGTTTTTTATAGATGATAACTTTTTTGTCTCTTCCTTCGTTAATCACCTCACCTTTTACCACTGCTCCATCAACAAATGGCGTACCTACTGTTATCTCGCCATTGTCAAGAGCCAAAACTTCTTTAAACTCAACTTGAGCTTTAGGTTCAAGACTCATATTATCAAAACAGATTATATCGCCCTCTTGAACTTTAAATTGTTGCCCACTTGCTTTAATGATTGCATACATTGCAGACCCTTCATATTTATTTTTACATTAAAAGTTTAGGATTATATCTAAAAATTTTTTAATATCCTTTTAAACTATATTAAAAAAGATTATATAATCCCATTTTTTATACATTTCGGAGCAAATCAGATAATATCACTTAACATAAACCCGAAATCTAAAGCTTCATTTGCTTCTCTTTTTTAAGTCGAAAAGTTTTACTATTTTTTCAAGAGTGTTACTAAAATCCCATATTTTAGGGATTTGATTTATTAAAATATAATTAAAAATATTTTCTAGTTTAATTTGGCAATAATTTGCTTTTATTTTGTAAAAATTATCTAAATCAAAAGAATATACACAAAAATATCCAATATTGCACAAAATCAAAAAAGTCCTGCAGAATGACAGTTATATTGAATCTGTGACAAAAGTAAGTATAACTTCCTTATTATTGAAACTTTGGGCTAATTGCATGGCGGTTGCTGTATTAATTGCTCCAGCATATCCTGACTTTATTCCATATCTTTGAATTAAATATTTTTGAACTTTATCAATTAAATCAACATCAA
Source organism: Sulfurovum sp. (assembly GCA_006212005.1). GTDB lineage: Bacteria > Campylobacterota > Campylobacteria > Campylobacterales > Sulfurovaceae > UBA1140. The sequence continues at coordinate 13,002 of SDAZ01000033.1, forward strand.
TATTTATCATATTTGCATTTATTTCAATTTTATTTATAGTATTAACTTCAAATTTGTTACTTGTAATATTTGGTTCATAAAATTGAACATTCATATCTGCAAAAGATGACATCAAACCATTAATAATACCACCTGTTCCTCTTATCATAACTATTTTATTAACATTAGGAAGTTGATTTTTTATTTCTAAGGCAATATCATTTTTATAAAATTCATCAAATTTATGAGATTTAAACTGACCACAATATAAATATCCATATTGTTCTGCATATATCCTTGCTTGATTTGAAAGTCTATCAAAATATTCTGTATTTACATAAATTATTTCACCACCAAAATTTCTTATTTTATTAACAACTTCTTTATTTATATTTTCATATAATAAAAAAAAAGCTTTTTTATCTGATAATGAAGCAAACCAACTCATACTAACAGCAAAATTTCCTATAGATGTATCTACAAATCCACTTGCATCAGGATTATTTAAAATTATATATTTAGCTAATCGGTCTTTTATTGTACCAGATGGATTTTTATTTTCCAACTTCAGATAAACAGTTTTTTCTTTATCAAGCATAGAAATAACAGGGACAATCGGTGTATTACCAACTTCCATCAGAATATCCTCTAGTCTACTCGACACTTAATTAGACTCCTATGTCTTTCTTTAAGTAGAAGAACATTTCTTGGTAGATTTCCAACGCTTGATCATTCTCATCATTTTCAATCATAGACAAACATCTACTCAGATAAGTATCCCAAATATATTTCATCGTTTCATTATATTTGGCAAGGTCTATTTTTTCAAGAATTTGAGGTGCTTCACTGTAGTATTGAGATATTAAAGCACTTCCGTTTTGTTTACTTGAAAGCCAATTATCTCTGAACGACCTGAATTTATTTAAAACAATATCAGCATCAAGGCTGTCGAATTCATTACATACTGCAGTAGTAATAAAACAACCTTCTTCTTTTTTATTATCTTCTGAACCTTTTCCAGAATGTAATTCTGATTTTGTTTCTCTGCCAGAACCTGAACATTTATCACAAGTGACATTTTTATATTGCCCTGTTGGAATTTGCCTTCCTGTGGGGTAAGTATGAATGATCGGAACACTCATCTCCCCTGTACCATTACACTTAGAACACCAAGCTACAACATCTACGTAATGTGCATAACCACATCCAAAGCATGTAGAACATGATCTATATACAGTTTTATCATAATAGGTAATAGTCTGATTACATCCCCAGCCCTGCTTACTTTTTACTCCACCATCTACTGTATAACTAATCTTACCTTTACCATTACAATGTGGACATATCATCGCACTCTCTCCCTATCCGAGGTATAATTTTTTACCTAAAAAATTATACCAAATTTAATCTTTTTTTCAACTTTTATGCCACTGTTTCTAAAGCAAAAAATACCCACTTCCATTACAGTCTTTACATTTCATTAATGATTCCCCATAAAAACATAAAATAACTTACACTTTTATAACTATCAAACTATATCACCCAACATAAAAGCAAGTTCTAAAGCTTGAGAGGCGTTGAGTCTAGGGTCGCATTGAGTATGGTATCGGCTTGACAAATCATCAGAAGTAATCGCACAACTTTGGCTTCCCGTACACTCGGTTACATCATTTCCTGTCATCTCAAGATGAATACCAGCAGGAACTGTTCCCATAGATTTGTGAATCACAAAAAATTGTTTAACCTCACTTAAGATATTGTCAAAATCTCTTGTTTTATATCCACTTGAGCTTTTTTCAACATTACCATGCATCGGGTCGCAACTCCAAACAACATTTAATCCACTCTCTTTAACTTTTTGAAGCAATGGTGGGAAATACTCGGCAATCTTAGACGCACCCATTCTCACGATAAGATTGAGTTTACCCTCTTCATTTTTAGGGTTTAGCACATGTATAAGCTCTATTAGTTCATCTGGATTCATGCTAGGGCCTACTTTACAGCCTATCGGATTTCCAATACCTCTAAAATACTCAATGTGAGCATCGCTTAATCCTCTTGTTCTATCCCCAATCCAAATCATGTGAGAAGAGCAATCATACCACTCATCTGTATCGGTATCTTTTCGTGTCAATGCCTCTTCATAATTTAGAAGTAAAGCCTCATGTGAAGTGTAAAGCATCGTTTGGTGAAGTTGTGGCATCACGGCACTATCTATACCACACGCACTCATAAACTTCATGGCACTATCTATCTTACTGCTCAACTCATCATATTTTTTGCCCAATGAATTGTCTTTGATAAACTCCAAATTCCACTGATGAACACGACTCAAATCTGCCAACCCACCACGCAAAAAAGCACGAATAAGATTGAGTGTAGCTGCCGATTGATTGTATGCTTTGAGCATTCTTGAAGCATCTGGTTCTCTAGCTTCGGTTGTAAATTCGATACTATTGATAATATCTCCTCTATAACTCGGAAGACTAATACCCGCAATCTCTTCGAAATCACCACTTCTAGGTTTTGCAAACTGTCCTGCGATTCTCCCAACTTTGATAACAGGCTTTCCTGCACTATACATCAAAATCATATTCATCTGCAACATCAGTCGAAGGAAATTTTTGATATTTGGTGCATTGAAGTCGGCAAAACTCTCGGCACAATCTCCACCTTGAAGTAAAAATGCCTCTCCTCTACCAGCCATTGCCAATTTCTCTTTCAATGTTCTAGCTTCGGCCGCAAAAATTAACGGTGGATAACTACTCAACTCCGCCTCAACACTCTTAAGCATTGCATGGTTTTTGTAAACAGGCTGTTGCTTAATCGGAAACTCTCTCCAACTATTTGGCGTCCAACTCATAAATTAATCCTTGAAAATAAAGTCTAAAATTATACCTTATTAAAAATTTCATTTATATTTTTTTGCTACAAATGTAACGAAATTTGCCCATTGGAAAACTGTTTCTACCCTTTTAAAGCCAACTTTACGACACATATCAACATTTTCTTTGATGGTAAAAGGGATTAAGACATTCTCCAAAGCCTCCCTTTTTTGTGCTATCTCATACTCACTATACCCTTGTGTTTTTTTATAAGTATAATAAATATCGATAATCTCTTTGTCCAAAACTTTATCTTCAAAAACTACTTTTTCGCTAAAATAAAAGACTCCATCATCATTTAGGGCATCATAAATTTTTTGTACCAACGAGACTCTTTGAAGTGGTCTTATAAACTGAAGTGTATAATTTGCGATAATGATATCCGCCCTGATAAAA
>SDAZ01000144.1 GCA_006212005.1 Sulfurovum sp.
AATGTTGGATAATTTTTAAAAATATCCTCTAGCGTTTTTTTATCTTCTTCGTTTAGTTCTTCTATCTTTTTCATGCTCTAATTGTAGTATTATTTTCTTTGAAATTAGATTTGGGTAGGTACTTAAAGTAAATTACGATGATGAAGTAATTAAAGTTATCAAAAAAAAATATAAAAATTATAACAGACGCGTATGGGCTATCACTATGTCTGTGGAATTAGATAATAGAGAGAAAAAATTAAATCAGAGTTTTTCTGAGCCAATTGACTCAGAAAAAGGCTGTATTGTTGGTATGCCTTGCCCATCAAAATTAGTTGAAAAAGTAAATGATGTTTTTTATACAACACGAGAGATATATCTTGATGATATTGATGGTTCATTTATATATCAAAAGGATATAGATGAACGATATTCAAAAAATTATCTTGATTCTTATTGTATTCAAAGCTATACTATACAAAAACCATAAAAAATGACTTTTCCAACTCAAAAAAGTTGGAGAAATAACTCTCTACTCCCCATTCTCCCGACTATCGATAGTAATCACAGTATGAACATTTCCTCTTGGTTTATAGTCAGCAACAACTTTTATCCATTTTGGTTTTAGATTTTTTTCCAAAGTATCAAAAATCTCATTTGCACCATTTTCATGAGAAATGTAACGATTCATAAACGAGTTGATATAAAGCTTCAATGCCTTAAGTTCGATAACGCTCGAAGCTGGAGAGTAGCTAAGATAAATAGTTGCAAAGTCAGGATAACCACTTCGTGGGCATTTGCACATAAATTCTGGTAAAGTGATATCGATGGTATAATCTTTTGTGTGTTCATTTGCCCAATAATTTTCACTTGCATTGATATCAAAGTTTTCTATCTCTTGTTCGCCATATTTCATTTTTTACCTTTTTTTTATTTTTATTTTTTATTTATTTTTTTTATTTTTTATTTATTTTTGTGCGTAGGGTGCAATTTATTGCACCATTTTTAAACATCTAAATATTTTACATCTTTAGCATGAGTTTCGATGTATGCTCTTCTTGGCTCAACTTCATCACCCATAAATAGGACAAATGCGTTACTCGCCTCCTCATCATCATCTATAACAACTTTCAAAAGTCGTCTATTGGTAGGTTCCATCGTAGTCTCCCAAAGTTGCTCAGGATTCATCTCACCCAAACCTTTATATCGTTGGATGTATGCACCTTTTTTCGCATTTGACTCGATACTATCAAGAAGTGCGATGACATCTTTGTCGATAAACTCATCCGTGATTCTATCTTGAATCTTTTTATAACTGCTAATCGCCTCTATATAATAAGCATTTGCAAAAATCTCTTTATCGATGGTCAACTCTTCGAGTCCATCATTTGTCTGAACAAAGATATGAATCATCTCATCAGTGATAGTTTTATTTAGAATGTTAAATTTCAGATTTGTCAAAAAGCTCTCCACAAGTTGCCAAAGCTCATGCACATCACCCAACTCGCTAATATCACTCTCTATCATAAATCGAAGAAGTTTTTCCAAAGCAAATCGTTTCTCAAGCTCTTTGAGTGTGCCTCGATAGTGCGCAACTATCTTAAACATATCGACTAAATCATTTTTACCCATCGTTGTTGATTCAAAATTGTTGATACCATTGTCGATAAGAAACTCATTTAGCTCTCTTTCATCTTTGATATACTTATCATTTTTACCTTTTTTAAATCGGTAAAGTGGCGGTTGAGCAAGATATAAAAATCCATTTTCGATAACAGGTTTTAAAAATCTAAAGAAAAATGTCATCAAAAGGGTCTGAATATGGCTACCATCAACATCGGCATCGGTCATAATAATAATCTTTTGATATCTAAGCTTATCGATATTGAATTCATCACCGATACCACAACCAAGAGCTGTTATCATATTTTTTATCTCTTCTGATTTTAAGATTTTGTCGATATTTGCCTTCTCAACATTTAAAATCTTACCTTTCAATGGCAAAATCGCTTGAAAAACTCTATCTCTACCTTGCTTAGCAGAACCACCAGCAGAATCACCCTCAACCAAATAAATCTCTGAAATCTCAGGGTCTTTACTTTGACAATCGGCAAGTTTACCAGGAAGCGTTCCCACGCTCATAGAGTCTTTTCGCTTCACTAACTCTCTAGCTCTTTTTGCTGCATCTCTTCCTCTTGCCGCCAATAAGACTTGTGCCATGATGGCTTTTGCTTCTATCGGATTTTCTTCTAAATATTTATTGAAACTTTCTGAAAAAAACTTTTGCACCAATGGTCTTACATAACTAGAACCTAGTTTTCCTTTGGTTTGCCCCTCAAACTGTGGCTCTGGAACTCTCACAGAGATAACAGCAATAAGCCCCTCTTTGGTATCATCGCCTGTTATCTTTGTACCTTTTTCTTTAGCATTGGCATTATTTGCAACATAAGAAGAGAGTGAACGAGTCAATCCTGCAAAAAAACCTGCTTCATGTGTTCCACCATCACTCGTTTTGATATTATTTACAAAAGAGACCACTTTATCACTATCACTATCACAATAAACCAGAGCGATATCTATCTCTATATCTTCAGCTTTTCCTTGAAAAAATTGTACTGTTGAGAGAAGTGGTTTTGTATTTAAATCTTCTACAAACTGTTTTAAACCACCCTCAAAATGAAAAGTCTCTTTTGTGCCATCTCTCTCATCTACGAAAAGTATCTTGATTTTTGGATTGAGATATGCCAACTCTTTAAATCGTTTGATTAAGATATTTTTATCAAAAACAGTACCCTCTGTAAATATCGTCTCATCAGCAAAGAACTCTATCTTTGTTCCATGTTTTCGTGAGTTTCCTGTAACGATGAGGGTATCTTGAGGAATCCCCTCTTTGAAGTTTTGCTCATGAGAGTGTCCCTCTCGCCAAATCGTAAGCTTCAAATCTTTAGAAAGAGCATTTACAACCGATACCCCAACCCCATGAAGTCCGCCAGAAACTTTATAAGTATCTTTATCGAACTTTCCACCAGCATGAAGAACGGTCAAAACAACCGTAGCTGCGGACATATTTTCTGTTGGGTGCATAGAAACAGGAATCCCACGACCGTTATCTTCGATAATCGCTGAACCATTTTTGGTCAAAGTCACATGGATAGTATCACAAAAACCAGCCATAGACTCATCAATAGAGTTATCTACAACCTCATAAATCAGATGGTGAAGTCCTTTAATGGAGGTGTCCCCAATATACATACCAGGGCGTTTTCTAACCGCCTCTAAACCTTTTAGAACTTTAATATTACTTGCACCATATTCTGTTGACATTTATGAAAACTCCAAATTTTAAATTAACCCAACATTATAACCTAAAAGTGCTAAAACCTATATTGTTCGTTAATGTTTTTAGTTTTAAAACGATATTCATGTTAATTTTAAGCTTAGTTTTGTAGTATGTTGGAGATGAAAAGCGATATAAAACGACATTTCTACTCTGGTATCATTGTTACGCTTTTGAGTATAGCTCTTAGCTTTGGGTTTAAGGTTTACCTATCCTATATTGTCGATAAACAGACCTTGGCTCTATACTTTACGGTTATTGATATTTTTTCGATTTCCTTGCTTATTCTTATCGGATTTCGCTCGTCAATGGTCGTTGCCTACAACAAAACAGGAGATGATATCGGTATCATAAACTCCTTTAGAGCTGTCGTTTCACTTTTGATTGTTCTCGTTTGGCTCTTACTTATCCCCTATATCAAACACTATATGAAAGTTGAGATTCATTATTGGTATCTCGTTTTTACGATACTTTCGATGGGTGCGTACGCCTATATCACCAATCAACTAGCGATGTATAGAGAATATAAACTGATAAATATCTCAAGCTTTTTAGAGCAGATTTTAGCTATTGTGTGGTTTTTGATAGCCTATCATCTTTCAGGTGCAAAAGGGATTCATGCTTTGTTTATCTCGATGGTGATGAGTATGTTAAGTCTTGTAATCTATCTTTGGATGGCTAAAATTAAAAATAACGCCGAAGTTCCC
>SDAZ01000145.1 GCA_006212005.1 Sulfurovum sp.
AATGTATCGTTGGTCTTTATCTCGCTACTCTTTCAATTTATCATACTATGGAAGCAGTGAGTATTGCCCACTATATCCTCCAAAAAGTCCTTTTATTGCAAAAGCAAAACCATTTTCAGTATCTTGATTTGCTGACGCAGAGTAATTTATCGCACTTGAAAGCATTTTTGACTCATAAGATGAATCTATGCGAATAAAAGTATGTCCAAACATCGAAGCAGGTGAGCTAATATGTGCTGTTGGGAAAACAAGTGTAACAGACTTTGGGTCAACCGTTTTAACAAACTTATCAAACTCTTCACACTTTATTTTTTCAAGTTCACTCATTTTTAGTCTATCTTTCAACCAATGATATCGAGCAGGATATTTACAAATGCTTTCATTATGCTCAAAAAAAGCTTGTATCGTAGCATTCATCTCCGCTTTGGCATCTATTTTACCTGTTGGTGAGATGAAAAATTCTTTGTTATCTATCTCGCTTTTATTTGAACTCATATGTAACAAAGTATGCCAATATGGGTCTTTATCTAGTTTTAATTCATTTGATTTACTTATATAGAAATCATAGCTGTTGCCATATAAAAAAATAAAATTACTGAATATTATAAATAAAAATTTCTGCATGAGAGGCTATTCAGCTCCCTAAAAAAAGGGGGCCGAATTTAAAACTAGATAGCGTTGATATTATCAACAACATCAGCCATCTCTACTTTTGAAGAGGTATAGATTTTGTTGTAATTAGCTTGAAGAGAAGATATAAATGTTTTTTTATCGGAAATATTCATAAGTTCGGCTAGAGTATCTACGCTCTCACCTCTACCCATTGCTACTTCTTTTGAAAGTTGATCCATATTTGATGCTACAAAAGTATTTACTTTCTCACTTAAAACCAATTTGGTTTTTTTACAACCAGAAGTTCCAAAAGTAACCCCAAAAGTTTGATTACCTGATGTTCCATTAAATGTTGCTTGAAGAGCCAACATCAATGCATTACTATCATCTTTAATAACTTGCGACCCCAAACCGCAACCTGTGTTTGCATTTGGACTAGCAAACACCATAGGTGATAGTGCTAATGATACAAGAATGCTTAATGCAATTTTTTTCATATATAATTCCTTTTTGTTCTAAAATTAACTATTTTTAATAGTTTATATTAATAATATCCCTTTGTCTATTAAAGATAGGTTAAATATGAAAAGTTTAAGCAAAACTGGAGATTTAAGACTTTTTAACTCTTCAGAATCTTCTTTATCGCCTCTGAACATATAGTAAGTCCAAAAGCTCCTGTTACAGCGACGCAACTCCCTTTATCTTTGCATTTTGCATCTTCTGTGGAAAAAACGGTTATGAAATTTCTATCAAATCTTGCTTTCTTTAGTTCATAGCGTATTTTTCTAGCAAACGCATCTCCTGAAGTTCTCCAAATCGAATCAACTTTTATAGAAGTAGTATCAAATCTTTTCGCACTTCCTAAAGACATAATCAATTTTTTATAAACTTTTGAAGCAATAGCAATCTTAGCTTTTGTAGAGTCTATGCAATCAATAACAATATCAAAGGAGTCAAAATCAAACGCCCTAACCCACTCTTCATCTATCTTTGCATTTATCGTTTTGATAGTTGGATAGAGTTTTGCTAAGACTTCTGTTTTCAACTCTCCAACTCTGTCGCTTCCGATTTGTCTATTTTGATTGGTCACATCGTATCTATCATAATCTACGATGGTAATATCACTCACACCACTTCTATAAAGACAATCAAGTGCAAAACTTCCAACACCACCTACACCTAAAAGTAAAATTTTAGCCGATTGAATTTTACTAAAATCATCTTCACCAAAAAGGGTTTGACATCGTGAAAATCTTAAATCCACGATTGAAGTTCTTCTATATCGCTATATGAGGTCATATCCAAATGCACAGGAGTGATAGAGACATAATGAGCGTCCACAGCTTCAAAGTCAGTTGTAAAAGATGAGTTGTTTTTTTCCCACTCCAGCCTTGGCAATCCTATCCAATAATACTCGGCTCCCCTCGGATTTAGATGATTTTCTGCATCATTGCCATAGATTCTATTTCCAGCACGAGTTATCTTTATACCTTTACAATCCTCTTTAGCGATGGGTGGAATGTTAATATTTAAAAATTTTCTCTTCTCAAGTGGAAATTTACCCTCAAAGATTTTTTTAACCAAAGATGCAATGACATCTTTTGCCAACTCATAACCAAACTTATCGATATTTTCACAATAATTTTTACATACTTGAGAGATAGCAATTGCAGGAACTCCTTGAAGTACAGCCTCCATCGCACCTGACGCTGTACCTGAATAGGTGATATCCTCCCCCATATTTGAGCCACGATTGATTCCTGAAACGACAATATCTGGCATAGAGTCGCTATCATAAAGCTTATGAAGTGCTAAAAAAATACAATCCGTTGGCGTTCCATCATCAAGTTTGTAAAATCTCTCTTTTAACTCGATAAATCTAAGAGGTTTTGTAAGTGTAATAGAGTGACTACATGCCGATTTTTCAAGTGTTGGAGCAACTACGGTCACTTCTCCCAAAGGAGTAAGTGCTTCAACTAAAGCCTTAAGTCCTAAAGAGTCAAATCCATCATCATTGGTTATAAGGATTTTTTTCATAGTGAATTTAACTCAATTTCAACTTTTTCAAGTTTACTCATCGCCTCATCTAGTACTTTTTTATTCTCTTCTATAACAGAAGCTGGAGCATTTGCTACAAATCTCTCATTTGAAAGCATACCACTTAATTTTGCAATCTCTTTAGTGAGTTTCTCTTTTTGCTTTGCAAGCTTTGATATAATAGCAGACATATCAATATTTTGTGTTGAGATAAAGCTCTCCAAAGAGTCACTTACATCGGTTACACTATTTGCCAACTTCTCATCTATAAAAGAAATTTCTGTAACTTTAGCCAATTTTTCGATGAAAGGTTTTATCATCTCTTTGTTCGCTTGATGGTTGAGCTTGAGACTCGCTTTTTCTATTTTTTGATTGGCTTTATCGACGAGCGTTTTACATCTTCTTATAGAAACAATTGCTTCAATAATCAGTTCAAATTCAGATATAATCTCCTCATCCATAATCCCAACCGTTGGATACTTCTCAATCATAATCGAAGTAGAATCTTCTAAAGACTTATCGGACAATTTAAGATAGAGGTTTTCACTGATAAATGGCATATATGGGTGAAGTAACTTCATAGCCTCTTTAAAGATAGCTCCTAGTTCACCAATACTTTGTTTACTTGCCTTACTAAGCTCGATACCCCAATCACAAAATTCACCCCATAAAAATCTATAAAGTGTCGTCGCTCCATCGTTAAAACGATACTGTTCGATATACTCTCTTGTCTCTTTTGTAGCAATGTAAAATTTTGAAAGCATATATCTACCAAGTGGTGTTTTTACTTCAATATCGCTCAAATCATCAAATCGGGCTTGATTCATCAGAAGATAATTTGATGCGTTAAATAACTTGTTTGTAAAGTTTCTACTCTGTTCCAATTTATCTTCACTAAGTTTGATATCTCTACCTTGAACAGCTAAAAGAGCTAAAGTAAATCTCAATGAATCTGCTGAATACTTCTCTATCATAACAAGAGGGTCGATGACATTGCCTTTTGATTTGCTCATCTTCTCACCCTTTTCATCTTTGACCAAAGCGTGAAGATAGATATCTTTAAATGGTATCTCACCCATCATTTTTTCACCCATCATTATCATTCTAGCAACCCAAAAGAAGATAATGTCAAAACCTGTGATAAGAAGATTGTTAGGATAAAATTTTTTCAAATCATCATCCATCCATAACTCATCTTTGCCAAACTCACCATTTCCCCAACCTAGCGTTGAAAATGACCAAAGTCCAGAACTAAACCAAGTATCTAAAACATCCTTGTCTTGAGTTAGATTTTTACTGCCACACTCACTACAAGTGGTAGGTTTTTCATCATCGAAAGCCTCTTCATGACCACAATCGTCGCAATAAACCAC
>SDAZ01000146.1 GCA_006212005.1 Sulfurovum sp.
GGCGAGCTAAACTCTACACTTCCAGCCTATGAAGCAGGGTTAAAAAAAGGTGATAAAATCTTAGAAATAAATCATCAAACGATAACAACATGGGAAGATATAGGTGTCGTAGTAACGCAAAGCTCAAGCCCTATTTTAAATCTTCGTGTTCAAAGAGGCAATGAAAATATATCCATCGTTGTGACCCCTAAAATCATAGAGTCAAAAAATATCTTTGGTGAGAGCATTTCAAAAAAAGTTATTGGTATCGCTCCTAAGGGTGATTTTGTGGATGTTCATTATGGATTTGTGGGTACGATTGAGTATGCTTTTGATGAAACGATTGAAGCTACAACGATGATAGTCAAAGGGATTGAAAAACTGATAACTGGTGTTGTTGCACCTGACCAGATTAGCGGTGTGATTGGAATTGTAGATATCACTTCACAAGCTTCGAGTATGGGGATTGTAGCTCTTCTATTTTTTACAGCATTAATCTCTGTAAATTTAGGGGTAGCAAATCTTTTACCAATTCCAGCACTTGATGGAGGACATATCATGTTCAATCTTTATGAGATGATAACTTCAAAAGCTCCGAGTGAAACGGTACTTTATAAGCTGACTGTTGTTGGTTGGGCTATGCTTTTTGGATTGATGTTTTTAGGGTTGTATAATGATATCAATAGACTATTTTTAAAATAAATTTAAGTGAGGATAAATAAAAAAATATGATAAATAAAAAAGAGATATTTGAAAAAAATCTGGATACGGTTCTTAGAAATATAGAACAAGCACGGCTTAGTGTTGATGAACACTCTATTATAAAATTGGTTGCAGTTAGTAAATATAGTAGTAGTGAAGATATTGAGATGTTGTATCATTTGGGTCAAAGGGCATTTGGTGAGAATCATATCCAACAACTCAGTGAGCGAAAAGAGGAGCTGAAAAATTTACCTCTTGAGTGGCATATGTTGGGACACATTCAAACCAATAAGATAAATAAGTTGATTGAATTAAAACCATCACTTATTCACTCGCTAGATAGCGTAAAATTGGCAGTTGCTCTCAATGAAAAGTTGGCTTTAAAAAATATAAAACTTTCAGCTTTATTGGAGATAAATAGTGCATCTGAAGAGAGTAAAAGTGGTGTTGAACTTAGCATGGCAAAAGATATCTATCAGGAGATAAGAGCAACTTGTCCAAATATCATCTTAAAAGGGGTGATGAGTATTGGGGCGATGAGTGAGGATTATGAAGTGGTGAAAAAAAGTTTTGAATCGACTTACGATATCTTCGACGCTCTTAAATATGACGGAGCAACGATTTGTTCTATGGGTATGAGTGGTGATTATGAGTTGGCTATCAAGTGTGGTTCGTCGATGGTTAGAGTTGGCTCTAGTATATTTAAAGGATAAACGATGAAACAATTAATATACTATTACGATTATGACAGATTGTCTTTTGCCAAGTGGAGAAAAGAGCAAAATATTATTGACTCTCCTAGACTTCTTATAGAGATAAATTTTCAAGATGACAATATATCTAAACTTAAAAAACTTTTAAAATACATGGAGACACTCTTTCCTCACGCTACTGTTGTTGGTATGCAAAGTGAGGCTGCGTTTATCAATCAGCAGGTAAGAAACAATATCAATCGTTCCATCATTTCGATTACAGAGTTTGAGTCGAGTACGATATCTAGTTTGGTGTTGGATTTGGAAAATGAATATATTATGGGACAAGGGGAAAAGAGAGTTCCTGATATTGCGAAGATTGAGAAGTGTATTTTGCCAAATACTCAAGCGATTCAAATGCTTTCAAACTATAACACAGAGTATAGTGGGTTTTTTATTGATGAGATAGGAAAAGCGTTTAATCATCTAAAAATCTTTGGTGGAGGAGCAACAAGTCACTCTTTGGATGTGCCAGATTCTCTCCTTTTTCATGGAAATATTATCTACAAAAAAGCAGTTGTTCTGATTTTTATGCACGGTGAAAATTTGAGTGTTGAGATTTATAAGTCGTTTGATTGGAAGCCTATAAGCAAGAAAAAAGAGATTACCAAGATAGATGATATGATGATTTATTCTATCGGTGAGAGTTCAGCACTTGATATATATAGAAAATATTTTAACAATATTGAGACCAATATATCAGCATTTTTACAAGTTCCTATCTATATGACTAAAAATAATATCTCTCAAAGTGTGCATATCCTAAAAGCAGATTTTGAAAAACAGGCTATTATCTCTGCTCGACCTTTGGAGTTAGGTGATGTGGTTCAACTCTCTATTGGGGATTATAATGCGATGATGAATCGGATACATGAGATATATCACTTTCTCTCAAATACTCCAGCTCAATCGCTGTGGATTGGGGCGTGTCTTTCGTATGAGTATGGATTTAGGATTCCGCTTCAGTATTATATTTCTCATATTGAGGATTTAAATAATATCTTTGGATATATGACTTCTCAAGAGTATTTTAACCTTCCAAATCATCCAAATACTTGTAATAACCACTCTTTTGTATTGGTAGCGATAAGTGAGTCAAGTAGTAGTTTTGTTAAGATTAAAAAAGCAAATCCAAATGACCTTCACCCTTTTGAAGTTTCAAATAAAAATCTTCACTCCATTATGCACAAAACAGCAAGTGAACTTAATCATTTAACAGAAAACCTTGAAGGTACGGTTCATCAACGAACAAAAGAGCTAGAGTCGTTAAATTTTGATTTGCAACATAAGATAGACCAAGCGGTACGAAAAGAGAAAAAACAAAATGCTATCATGTCACAACAAGCCAGACTTGCATCGATGGGTGAGATTTTGGAAAATATCGCTCATCAATGGCGACAACCTCTAAATACAGTTTCATGGGTTTTAAATGATGCTATGATAAAGGTAAAATTGGGGAGAGGCGATGATATTGATATTTTGGAATTAACCCATAAAATCAACCACTCTATCCAATTTTTAAGTGACACAATAGAAGATTTTAGACGATTTGTAGATAAATCTTCAGATATGCCACAAACTTTCAACATTAAGAAGATGATAGAGTCAACGATTTTACTTATAAAAGAGACTTTTATCAAGTTAAATATCAATCTTGAGCTTGATTGTGATGAACGAATTACCTTTAAAGGGTTTGAAAATGACCTCAAGCATGTTGTTATGAATCTTATCAACAATTCTCGAGATGCTTTTGAAGAGAAAAAGATAGAAGATGGACTTATACTTATCAAGGTTTATCAAGATAGTGAAAATTTAACCATTACTGTAAAAGATAATGCAGGTGGTATCCCTAAAGCGATTATTAAGAGTATCTTTGAGCCATATTTTACAACCAAACATAAAACAAAAGGTACAGGTTTGGGGCTTTATATGAGTAAACAGATGATAGAAAAAGTCAATGGTACGATAGAAGTTTTAAGTGTTATGAACAAAAAAACAACTTTCGCCATCAAATTACCTATCAATGAAGAGGTGTAATCTTTTAGATGAAAAAAACATTTGTAATTGGTGATGTCCATGGTTGTTTTTACACTTTAATGGATTTGGTTAAAAAGCTTCCCAAAAATTCAGAAATGATATTTACTGGGGACTTATGCGATAAGGGCTTTTACTCAAAAGAGGTAATAGAATTTGTTAAGAACAATGCAAGATGTGTTCTTGGAAATCATGATAATTATATGTCAAAATATCTTAAGTCCTCTATGAATGGAGAGCATTTTGAGTGGAATACAAGTGATGAATATGCAGGATATACAACAGTAAGTAGTTATCTTAAATGTGATGAGAAGCTTATAAATAATCATATTGACTATATAAAGAGCCTACCATTTTATATTCAAATAGATAAATATTTTATAACTCATGGTTTTGGCTTGCCATATTATAATAGAAAAGACAATGAAGAATATAAATTTTCATTAAGCATAAATAGATTATCAAATAGACGACATGAAGATGATTATGAAGTTGATTTTGAAAAATATGAT
>SDAZ01000034.1 GCA_006212005.1 Sulfurovum sp.
CTTATGTATCAATACAATAAAGATGATAATGGGAAAATAGGAGAACAATATGAAAAACCTTGGTAGATTATTTGCTTTAAGTATATTTTTTTTCACTCAACTCTACAGTGCCACACTCACCGCTAAAGTAGATAAAAAAGAGGTCATATTAGGTGAAAGTGTACATCTCACCATCGAAGCTATCTCTTTAAATATGCCTTCCATGCCCGATATCCAATCGATAAATGGTGTAGCTGTAACTGGGAAATCTCAAAACAATGAGATGCAATTTAGCTCTATCAATGGTCATATTGAGACTCAAAACAAAAGTACTTTAGAACTTGATTTTAACCCTATCAATAGCATGACTATAAAACCTATCTCTATAAAAGTTGATGGCGAAGTTTTAACCACAAAGCCCATAGATATAGTCGTCAAATCAAGTCCATCTATATCTTCAAACAACACTCAAATCCCAGCAACTAATAGTGATTTTGCACTTATTCTTAAACCTAGTAAACCTCACATCTATATGGGAGAATCTATCAATCTTAAAATAATGTTCATCGAAAATGTACGAAAAGATATCGTAAAACTTGATTATGAGCAACCTGCATTTAAAGATTTTACAAGTAAACAGATAGATGATGAGAAGAGTTATATCCAAAATGGTAGAGTTATCCATGAGATGGAGTATCTTTTAACTCCAAAAAGTGCTGGAAAGTTGAAGATAGAACCTGCAAAAGTGGTTGTGGTGACTAAAGAGGTTGATAGTTTTGGATTTTACACCAATAGTAAAAAAAATATCGTCTCTCAAAGTATAGACATCGAAGTTATCACTCCAAAAACTCAAACGGATTTGATAGGCAACTTTAGCTTAACTGATACTATGGATAAGATGGAAGTTGAGAGTTCACAACCTGTTAAATTAACCATTGAGATTAGTGGAATTGGAGATTTGAGTCGTTGGGGTGGTATTGACTTTGAGATTGATGGGGTTAGTGTGTTTGCTAAAGATGCAAATCTAACTTCCCAGACCATCAATGGAGAACTTCACAGTACCTATAAAAGAGAGTTTGAGTTTATAGCACAAAAAGATTTTACCATTCCTTCAAAAAGTATCACCATTTATGATTATAAAAGTGGCAAGATTATCACACTTAGTACAAAAAGTTATATGATAAAAATTAAAAATGCAACTTTATCAAATGTTTCAAACATTATAAAAAATGACAACAATATCTCATTCGGAAGTTTGGATAACCATTTTTCGCCAGATATCTTTAAAACTCTTTTTTATCTATTTGCATTTATGGTGACTATTTTTATTTTATTTAAACTCTTTAAAAAGTTCAAAAGCACCAATCTATGGAGAAAAAAATCCTTTATAGATGAGGAGGAAGCTCTTAAAAAACTATATCCTTATATCTCAAAATCTAGCGAAATCGAAGAGATGGTACAACAACTTTATAAAAAACGAACTGATAAGAGTGTGCATATAGATAAAAAAAGGCTTAAAGCGTTGATGGAGAGTATCTAATCACTTAAACTTCACCAATGTGATATTAGTGTTGTTTTAATGCTTTGCTCATAATGACATCATAAACTAAATTTGAACTATTTTTTACATTCATAAAATCATTTTTACTATTAATGATTTTTTGTGTTGGTAGGATTGCCAATATCTTACCGCCATATTTATCATCATCTCTTTGTAAAAACATCTCTTTAAATTTGGATATTTTTACTTTTGTGTTTCCAAAAGATGGATCAGCTAAATAAACATAATCTTCATCTATGCCTTTAAAAACTGTAAAATGTTCATTTTTTCTTATCTTCACATAAAGAATTACAGGGATTTTAAGATTTTCTAACCCATCGAAGTCTATTGCCAATCCAATAGCTTTAAATTTTTTAGTTTCAACATATTTACTCAAATCTAAAAACGATAAAGACATATCTTTTTCTTCTAAATCTTTCATGTTATCTTTATTCAAACCTTTATTAGATAGAATTTCATCTAAAATTACTTTTTCAGTTACATTTTGGTCATAATAATATTTCATGATAGTTGCCAAAGATGAAGCTCCACAGCTATAATCATAATCTTGCCTAATAAGATTTTCATTTTTAAATTCAATCCAAGATTTAACAGACTTTTCTATATGAAATTCTTTGCTCATCAAATGAGTTGTTGCATTTAAATATGAAAGATTAAGTAAAATTAAGTATATTTTTTTCATCAATTAGAACTTATAAGAAAGCCCAAAAGATAGGCTGTTTTGAGACATATCAAGATAATTTGAGTATTCTGTATCTATATTTAATGTTGTTTTTGGATTTAATTCATATCCAACTCCAAAATCATAAGAAATATTCGAACCACTTGCACTTACTAATTCATTGTTCATTTTACTTTCCCATGTATAAGTGTATTTAACTCCTGCATTTAAACTTGTATATGGATTTACAGCAAAGTAAATCTGAGGTGATAAATTAAATTGTTCACCCATGTCAATACTTTCATTATTGTATTCTTTTTTTTGATTAACTCGATATGAACTTTTTAGTAAAAATACTATTGGGTCAACAGTATAATATGATGTAGCAAAAAGAGTATAACCTTTTAAAAAATTTTCTTTTGAAGTCTGTGAAAATTTTGTTTTTTCTATCAAATTAACACTTCCTCCCACTAGTAAAGAAGGGGTATCATCTTCGTTCTTTATTTGATAAGTCGCACCTATACCAAAAGAGCTAAAATCACTATCACTTTGACTACTAGCCTTAGTTCCATCTTGATATTTTGTATTAGTTGTGAATGCATCTGCATTTGCAAAAAGTTCAAAATCTTTACTTACTCCATATCTTAAGGCAATATTATAATTGAGATAATCTTGATTACTCTTTTTATCTCCTAAATAAGTAGGAATGGTTATAAAGTCACCCCCTTGAGTCTGATAAACTAGTGGAGCAAGTGAAGATTCATCTTTTTTGATATTGATATATGTAATGGTTTGATCTACTTTAAAAGAGTTTTTTTCAGTAAGTATCTCATCAATCTTAACAGGTTTTGCAAAAACTATCATTGGCAATAATAAAATAATATATCTCACCATACTCTCCTACATCTCTGCCATAGGTGGCAATTCTATACCAATAGCAGGAGCAATAATCTGCATTAGAAAACTAAGAGGAATCATTACAATAACTGCAACGATAAGTGCAATAAAAAAGGCAATTAAAATTTGAGAAATGCTTATATTTAATGCACATTTGAGAGCATTAACAGCAATAGCGAGTGAAATCACAAAAAGCAAACCTGCTAAAGCAGGATGTGTCATCAAAGCAGGAATCATTAATATATCAATCGCGGATGATGTTATCATCAATCCAAGTATATTTCCATTTCCGTTCCACAAGCCTCTTTTTTTAAACCAAAAAGCCAAAAAACGATATATTACATATGCAATCAATGCTCCAAATATGGCATTTAATGTCCATAATCCTAAACTTGCTCCAACAGTATAGCTTGTTGCTACACTAACAAGCAAAAATAGTACCCATACCCCAGTAGAGGATAGTTTATCATACTCACCCATACCAATCTTTCTAAACGCTATTTGGTCTAAAATAATTTTAAACATCATTTCCCTTTTTTTGTATTTTAATAAATCTAGTAAGTTTTCAAGTCTATAAAAACTTACAAAATATATTTTATCTTAATCTTGTAATTACCAAGCCATCTTTAGCGTTTGCATTTGCTAAAAATAACTTGGGTTGACATGTTTTTAGTTTTCAATATAATCAAAATCAATTATATCACTAACACAATCTTTTCCAAATTTTTCAATAAACTCTTGCGATATATCATTTTGATATTTTCTAAAAATCAAGCTAGTACAATTATTGTAAAATACTTTGTTTATAATCGCATCTAAAAGTGGTTGAGTTTTTATAAAATCCTCAATATTATCAAGCCCAATAAGCTTAATACTTTCAAGCAAAGCATCACTTGCTTCTTGTTTGAGAAAAAATATATCCCAAACTTCCCCAAAATCAACCATTAAAAGAAAGTCTTTTATGTCTCTAACCGAGATTTTGTAAATGAGATATTCTCTTTTTGATAATCTACTTGCATTAACTTCGCCAATCAATTGAATCTTCAGAAAATGATTTGTGATAAAGTCGCTAATTTGTGTTTGTTTGGCATGTCCTATGTATAGTATTGAATCTTGAAATCTATCCAATAAGAAATCAATAATCTCAGAATCCAATGGATACCAATGCCAACTTTCCAAACCTTTATTATCTGGTTCAATAAAATTGACATACTTTAAAAATTTATTATTACTATCATCATACATACAATTATTAGGCAAAGATATATCTCCTTTTTATCTAATTTTCCAAGGGCTATTATAATAAATATGTTTTGCAGAGTTATTTGCTTTACTAGAAGTACCCCATCCAATATGAGATGCTTTTTGACTAAAACCTCCTACTGCTCTATTCCCACCTGTCTGTAGCATATGACTACCATTCTGTAAAAGAATTCTATGATTATTTGTACTAGCCACACCACGATATGCAGATGATATTTTTGGAGCAGCCCAAATAGCTACCCTTGCAGCACCCCAAGCAGCACCATATACTATTGGCCAAAACTCACCTTTAGTATCCCTCATCTCACTTTGAGACAACGAAATAGCACCAACTTCTTTATTTCCAAAAATAGCTTGAGAATCTTGCTTTTCAAGAATACCAATCGCTACATCATCCACAGATGACGCCAAGGCAAAATTGCCAACACTAACCAAACAAACAAGCGAAAAAATTAATTTTTTCATATTTTCCCCTTTTTGTATTTTAATAAATCAAGTAAGTTTTCAAACCTATAAAAATTTACAACATCTATTTTTTAGTACATTTAAGCCATTCTTCACATTTGTATCTGTGAAGAATGGCTTAGTAATTACTTTTTATCTATTAAAAATATAATAGAACAAATTACCTAAAACTAGAAAAATAATTATAAATAAAAAATATTTAAAATATTCCTTATCATCGTTTGTTGATTTTACTCCAGAAAGAATTATGGCGATAATAAAATCAAAAAAGTTATTCATTTTTTATCCTTAAATTAATAAGCTCTACTTGATGCCCAACCAATCGTTAATGTTCTAGTTCTAGAAAATGGAATTGCCCTATAATATCTATATCCAGTATATGCAAATCTTGCACCAATAAATAGTAGAGGGAAGAATTCACCTTTAGTATCCCTCATCTCGCTTTGAGACAACGAAATAGCACCAACATCTTTATTTCCAAAAATCGCTTGAGAATCTTGCTTTTCAAGAGTACCAATCGCTACATCATCCACAGATGACGCCAAGGCAAAATTGCCAATACTAACCAAACAAACAAGCGAAAAAATTATTTTTTTCATGTTTTTCCTTTTCTAATGAGAATAAAAACTTTAAAAATGCTATATTTTAGGTTAAATTATGTTATAGTATCATACAAGAGGTTTTCTATCTGCTTTACTAGGGCAACGATGAGAATCTCTTCTTGTAGATGCTAAAACATATATCTTAAAATAAGATACATTATAAAATTTTTGCATTAATATGCAATGGCATTTTACCCCCCCTACTTAAAATCTTATTAATATTTACTTAATTTAAAATTTATATTATTTTTAATTTTATTTGTTAATGTTAAATGTAGAAAAATAATTCTAAACTCCTTTTTGGTTTATGAGTATTATAATTAAATAAAAATAGGAGTAAAAGATGAAAAAAATATATCTAGTAAGTAGTTCATTAATCTTAATGGCGTTAATGAGTGGTTGTGGTGAGAAAATGGTACAATCTCATAGTGAAACCAAAGCTATGGCGTATGAAGGAGTTTCAGAAGCTGTGATGATGCCCGAACCAATGGAGTATCGGGGAGGTAATATAGTTGCTGATGTGATGTATTATCCCCCTATACAAATGCCAAGCGTTGCAGTGGTAGCACCAAATACCGAAAGTTACAAACACAACGAACAAAACAAATTTATAGAAGTTAGCTCATCGCCTCTTTCAACTTTTAGCACTGATGTTGATACTGCTAGTTACTCAAATGTGAGACGAATGTTGGATGCAAATAGCCTTCCTCCAAAAGATGCCGTACGGACAGAAGAGTTTGTGAATTATTTTAGCTATAACTATAAAGAACCTACCACAAATGAGCCTTTTTTTATCAATCTTAAAGTAGATGATGCTCTATGGAATAAAAAACATAAACTTATACAGATAGGACTTCAAAGTAAAAAAGCCAACATCGCAAAACTTCCACCTAGCAATCTAGTCTTCTTACTTGATGTTTCAGGTTCTATGAATGATGAAAATAAACTTCCACTTTTAAAAAAATCGCTTAAACTACTTGTCAATCAACTCCGTGCCGAAGATAAAGTCTCTATCGTTGTCTATGCTGGAAGTAGTGGACTTGTTTTGGATAGAGCGAAAGGAAGTGAAAAAGAGAAGATTATCAATGCATTGGATAAACTTGAAGCTGGTGGCTCTACGGCTGGAGGAGAAGGTATCAGATTGGCTTATGAGATTGCTAAAAAGTCATTTATAAAAAATGGAAACAATCGGGTAATATTGGCTACTGATGGGGATTTTAATGTTGGTCAAAGTAGTGAAAGTGAATTGATAGAGTTGATAGAAGAGAAGAAAAAAAGTGGTGTTTATCTAAGTATTTTGGGCTTTGGAATGGGTAATTATAAAGATGATAAAGTCGAAGCTTTAGCAGATAAAGGCAATGGAAACTATGCGTATATAGACAATCTTTTGGAAGCAAAAAAAGTTTTAGTTACACAGATGAGTGGAACACTCTATACGGTGGCAAAAGATGTAAAAGTTCAAGTTGAATTTAACCCTCAAAAAGTAAGCTCTTATCGTTTATTGGGATATGAAAATCGTAAAATGGCAAATGAAGATTTTAATGATGATAAAAAAGATGCAGGTGAAGTGGGTATGGGACATAGTGTGACAGCTTTATATGAAGTTGTTTTAAATGATGGAACAAATAGTTCAAAAGTAGATAAACTCAAATATCAAACAGCAGTTGTAAATCCAAGCGATGAGTTAGCAACCGTTAAGATACGATATAAAGAGCCAAAAGCAGACAGTTCTAGACTTATGAGTAGAGTTGTAAGTTTCCAAAATAGTGATATTTCCGATGTTGATAGCAAATTTATCCAGTCAGTTGTTGGCTTTAGTATGATACTTAGAAATGTTGAAGAGAAAGGTGATTTAACTTATAATAAAGTTCTCTCTCTTGCAAAAGCCTCTAAGGGAAGTGATGACGAGGGTTATCGTGCTGAATTTATTAAGATGATTGAGAATGCGATGTTGTCGAAATAACGCTAACTTCAACAAACTCAGTCATAATAATAAAGGCAACCATAAAAGGTTGCCCATGGAAGATTATCTATTAGGCTTCTAACTTCTCCTCCAAATAAACACCAATAGTTTTTGCTTTTTCGATAAAATGCTCATCCACAAAAAGCGGAGTCTCAAGCACAATATCAACCAATTTACTCTTAATCTTAAGATGAAGTGGAAAATCTCCTGTAAATTGGCAAGAGAGTCGATAAAAATCTTCAACTTGTGTCATATTTTCACTAAAATTGATATTGAAAAGTAGAGGTGATTTTGGCTCTTTGACTTCGATAATCTCCTCTTTTATAATCTTCACTTTTTCACTTTTTGCATCTTTGAGTGACTCTATCTTCATCAAACTCAAACGAGTACTTGTACCATCTTTAGAAACTTTTAACTTAAATGCAATCGGTTTTGTGATATCAAACTCCTCCTCTAACTCTTTGAGTCTATTTTCAAAAAGCATCAGCTCAATCGTACCATGCAAGTCCATAATCTTAGCAATCCCAAAAGGTTTTCCAGCCTTTGAAATCTTCTTTGTGATATCCTCAACAAGACCAATAACTAAGATAATCGACCCATCCGCCAACTCCTCAAACTCACTAGAAAGTGTATAATCTATCTTTTCTAAACTCTGCTTATATCCATCCAATGGATGACCAGAGATGTAAAATCCCAACACCTCTTTTTCAAGTTCTAAAACTCTAAGAGGTTCATATTCTGGCATATTATTGATGGTAAAATTGACCATATTCATATCGCTAGTATCACCAAAAAGCGAATTTACCGCCATCTTTTTTATCTGTGTTGCTTTTGCACTTGCCTCAACAATAGCTTCGATTTGAGAAATCATCGCTTGACGAGTATATCCAAAACTGTCCAATGCACCAGATTTTATAAGTACCTCGATAACTCGTTTATTTACTTTTGAGCCGTCAATACGAGAGATAAAGTCGTTCAAATCTTTAAAATTTCCATCTTTTCGCACTTCCAAAATCCCGTTTATCGCAACCTCACCAGCCCCTTTTATCGCACCTAAACCAAAAAATACAACTTTTTTCTCATCTATCTCATCCGCCATAAATCTCAAAGCCGAACGATTGATATCTGTTCCCAAAAGCCCAATCCCTAAAGACTTCAGCTCTTCAACATACTTAACAACTTTGTCCGTATTATCCTTATCAAGGCTAAGCAATCCAGCCATAAACTCCGTAGGATAATAATATTTGAGATAAGAGGTATAAAAAGTAACCATCGCATACGCTGCAGAGTGCGATTTGTTAAATCCATATCCAGCAAACTTAACAATCAAATCAAAAAGTTCACCAGCTTTAGCAACATCAAATCCTTTTTTTATCGCTCCTGCAACAAAATCACCTTTAAGCTCATCCATATCCTCTTTTATCTTTTTACCCATCGCACGACGAACCAAATCTGCCCCACCAAGAGAAAAACCACCAATCGTTTGAACAATCTGCATAACCTGTTCTTGATAAACGATAACCCCATAAGTCGGCTTTAAGATAGGTTCTAGTTCATCAAACATATAGGTAATCTTCGCTCTTCCTTGTTTTCGCTCAACAAAATCATCAAGCATTCCAGACTCCATCGGGCCGGGGCGATAAAGAGCCACCATCGCAATAACATCTTCAAAAGTCGAAGGTTTAAGTTTTTTTGCCAAATCTTGCATACCTGTGGACTCTATTTGAAATAGTCCTAAAGTTTTTCCTGTTGAAATGAACTCATAAACTTTGCTATCATTGATATCTTGCTCTACTAAATTTATCCTTTTACCATGTCTTTTTTCGATGAGTTGCAAAGCCTCTTCTATAACAGTAAGGGTTTTAAGTCCTAAGAAGTCGAACTTTATTAAATCCACATCTTCGATATGCTTACCATTATATTGCGTAGCTAGAGTATCTTGCCCAGTTGGTTTAAATAGAGGTGTTTTTTGCCACAAAGGCTCATTTGAGATAACAACCCCAGCTGCGTGTGTTCCAGCATTACGATTTAATCCTTCAAGTGCCAAGGCAAAACGCCAAATCCTTGCGTATAGGGGGTCATTTTGTACCAATTCTGCGATTTTTGGCTCTTTTTCATAGGAGTTCTTTAAATCAATCCCCAACTCATCAGGAATCAATTTTGCAAAAGCATCAGCTTTAGCGTATGGAATGTCTAAAACCCTAGCTACATCTCGCAAAACTCCTTTGGCTAATAGCTTACCAAAAGTGATAATTTGTGCCACATTGCTTCGTCCATAAGCATTGATAACATAATCTAAAACATCTTGTCTTCGTGCTTGACAAAAATCCATATCAATATCAGGCATGGAAACCCTTTCAGGATTTAGAAACCTCTCAAAAAGTAGTCCATAAGGGATAGGGTCGATATCGGTAATCGTAAGAGCATACGCAACCAAACTCCCAGCGGCCGAACCACGCCCAGGCCCAACTGGAACGCCCATCTTTTTAGCCTCTGCCACAAAATCCCAAACGATAAGCATATACCCAGGAAATTTCATCTTTGAGATGATATCTATCTCAACTCTAAGTCTATCTCGATACTCATCGTGTGAAGCTTTAGGAACATATTTTAATCTCTCTTCAAGCCCACGAATCGACTCATACTCAAACAAAACTATATCATTTTCAAGCGAATACTCTTCGTTTGGGAAAGGAAGTTGCAATCCTCTCTCTTTAGCTCTGGTTCGTGCAAATTTAAAATTTGGTGGAGTTGGATTGCCCAATTTTATCTCAAGATTACATTTATCCACTATCTCTTGTGTATTTTCCAACGCTTCAGGAATATCTGCAAAAAGCTTTGCCATATCTTGAGCCGATTTAAGATAAAACTCATGTACCGAGTGACGCATCCTTTTAGGGTCATCATAGAGTTTATTCATCGCTATACACATAAATGCTTCATGTGCTTCAGCGTCTTCTTGATGAAGATAGTGCGTATCATTGGTAGCGATAATTTTGATATCTAACGCTTTTGAAATCTGAACAATCTGCTTATCTATACGAAACTGGTCACCGATACCATGACGCATAATCTCAAGATAAAAATCTTCTCCAAAAACTTGCTTATACTCTGACGCAACCTGAAAAGCTTTTTCATATCCTTTTGCACCGTTATTTAGATTCCGTTCACTTAGATTTAACTCCCAATTTACCTCACCTTGAAGACAAGCAGAAGTACAAATAATCCCTTCACTATGACTAAAAAGAAGCTCTTTATTTATTCGTGGATAGTAATAAAATCCATCAATATAAGCTTTTGAACTCAAAAACATAAGATTTTTATACCCGATATCATTTTTTGCAAAAAGGCAAAGGTGAAAGCGTTGGCGAGTAGATTTATCCCCTATATCATCAGAATTGTGAATATAACACTCCATCCCAATAATCGGCTTTATACCCTCGCTCTTCATCGCTTTATAAAAGTCAATTGCCCCAAACATATTGCCATGGTCACTCATACCAACAGCACTCATACCTAACGCTTTTGCCTCTTTTGCAAGTTTTTTTATCTTATTTGCTCCATCAAGAAGAGAATATTCGGTATGTAGATGAAGATGTGTAAAATTTGGTTTCAAGAAAAATTCCTTAATATTTTTTTAATTTTAAAGCGTAGGGTGCAATTTATTGCACCAAAAGGTATTGGATTTTTAATTATTTCACAGCCGTAGCCGTAGCTAAAAAAGAGGTTGATTTTGCGATACCAATATGACCATACTTATCAACAGCGATAAGTCCACATTCCCCATTTAACTCATTTTTAAGTCCATCAACTGCCATTTGAACCGATTTTTGGATATCATGCGTCTCTTTGTAAAAAAGTCCAACCCTTAACGCACTCATATACTCTATCATCTTATCACCCTCACCAGTACACGCAACCGCCACAAATTCATCGCAATAGATGCCATGTCCAAAAAGAGCCGTATCTCCAACCCTACAAGGATACCCAAATGCTAAACCACCAGTAGAAGTAACCGATACTAAAGTTGCCGTTTGCGTATCTACCGCCACAGCCCCAACGGTACTTAATTTTTTACTATCAAGTGCCATTTTATTGTTAGCTAACTCGCTATAATTTGGTAATTCACCCTCACTCAATCCTAAAAATTCCAATTGAGCTTGAAGTGCATTTTGTGTCTCATCGGTGATAAGATTTTCCCTCTCAAAACCCTCTTTGAATGCAAACTCCATCGCACCATCACCACTTAAAATCGCATGATAACCATACTCTAAAAGCCTTTTTGCCACTCTTGAAGGATTTTTTATATCTCGAAGTTGTAAAATCCCAGCATATCTTTTTGCATATCGCTTATCATTGGTAGCAATCGCACTATCAACTCGTGGCTTTCCATCAAGTTGCAAAATACCACCAAGCCCAGCATCTAGTTTTTCATGATTTTCCAAAAACACAACCGTTTCAACAGCTATATCTATAAGATTATCTTTTAAAATCCCAACATTTACAGCATCATTAACCGCTTTTATATCAATTTGTTTATCTACTTCACTTTTTTCATTCCACGCCCCTGCATGAGCCACTAAAATAATTGACATTTTCATAATACCTTTTTTATATATCTTTTTATTATATAGGATTTATGCTAAAATGGCTCTTATTGAAAAAAAGGAAAGTTGATGAGTCTTATTTGGGCAAATGATTTGATAAAGATAGAAGTACATGAGAGTGAGATACCATGGTTAAAGATTTTTACCCATATCGCACACAAAGAGTTTTCAGATGCTTCAAATGAGGAGCGAGTGGAGATTTTTAGAGTTTTAGATATTATCGAAAGAGATATGTTGATATTTTTTAAGCCTACAAAGATAAATATCGCCTCTTTTGGAAATTATCTACCTCATCTTCATTGGCATATTATGGCACGATTTGAAAATGATAGTTACTTCCCTGAACCAATGTGGGGGATGGTTCAAAGAGAAGGGAGTTACAACATCGAAAATATGAGTGAGTTTATCGACTCTTTAAAGAAGATTTTAAAACAATAAGTCTAAATATATGAATTCTTATTTAATAATCTTAGCAATGTCTATATCCAATACTTTTGAAATTTTATAAAGTTGCTCAAGATTATAATGTTTGTTTTCCAATCCTGCTTCTATTTTTCCAATAGTACTCACTGATTTATGACCAATAGTTAAGGCTAAATCAAGTTGAGAAACTTTCTTTTCTTTTCTGATTTTTTTAACATTATTGGCAATTAAACGATAAAAAGATTTTAGCTCTTCATCTGTAAACTCTATATAATTCATAATTCAAATATTTTCCCTATCGTGAAATTTCGTTTTAAGTTTATATGAGATAGAATTGTTTTACAATTCCCTATAAGGAATCAATTTTATGTATCAAGGAAATTAAATGAAAAAAGCTTTATTAACTTTATCGTTGATTTTACCATTTACAATAATATATGCAGGAGATGAAGAAACACCATTGTTACGAGGTGGTTGGGATAGTTGTCATAATGTCCAAGTAACCGATTATGCTCCACATTCATCAAGAGGAGGAGGCATTATGCGTGTAAAAATTGAAAATTTTGGAAATAATAATGAAAAAGGAATCATACTTGCTGGTTATGTAGATAGTATGTCTCAAAAAATAGGATGGGCAAGTGCAAGAAAAGGATTTAATGTTTCAGGAGGTGATTATGAAATCTATGATATCTATATTCCATCAGCCCCTTTGTCAACAACTTTAAATGCTAAAACATTTTGTCGTTATTAAATATTACTCTTTAAAGTTTTTAACTATATAACTCCTCATCATTTTTGATGGGAGTGAAAAAATCAACTCTTTAAAGAAGATTTTGAACGGATAAAATAGTAGCCAACAACACAAAGCGTAAGCATCGCTAAACTCTGAAGTTGTCCCATGGTTAACCATGCAAATATAAATCCTAACTGCTCATCTGGTTCTCGATAAAACTCTGCGACAAATCTTGCAATCGTGTATAAAATGCCATAGAGAATGATGAGTGAGCCATCAAATGGTTTTTTATTTCGTACCATATAAAGTATCAATGCAACCACTACGCCCTCTAATATCGCTTCATAGATTTGTGAAGGGTGGCGTAAGATACCATCGACATAGATACCCCAAGGAACATCGGTCGCTCTTCCTACCAACTCTTGATTTAAAAAGTTACCGATGCGTCCAAATACATATCCAACAGGAACGCTCAAAGCCACAACATCGAAAATCTTCCAAAGATTTTGTTTTGTTTTTCTATGATAAAGATATGAACCAATTATAGCCCCAACGATAGCTCCATGGTAACTCATACCTCGAATCCCAACAAATTCACCATTTACAAAAGGGTTAAATATCTGCCATGGATGAGTGAGATAATAAAGCGTATCGGTAGCATAAAAGAGGATAAACCACACCCTAGCACCGATGATAACACCGATTTCTATCCAGATAAAATAATCATCTATTACACTCTCTTCTATATCCATTTTGTCTTTTTTTATAATCCATTTTGCAAACCACAATGCACTCAAAAGTGCTAAAACATACATCAATCCATACCAATGTATCGGCACTCCTATATCTACGGCAACAGGGTCAAAATGTTCATAGATATGATTCCAAAACTCCATCTAAGCTTCCTTTTTTTGCGTAAGTATATCAAATTTTTATTACATTATCCATACCATTACTAGAAGTGATAATCTTCGCTATTTTACTATTGGTAGCGATTTCAAGCTCTTCAAAAGAAGCACTTTTGATAGCATCAAACGAACCAAAATAATCCAACAATCGCTTAATCGTCGCTTTACACATCCCTTTTTTACTCAACAATTCACTTTGCAAATCATCAGCTCTTTTTTGCTTTCTATGAAATGTTACAGCCCATCGATGGGCTTCATCTCGTTTATGTTGAATCCATTGGAGTCTCTTATCACTCGGTTTGAGTTCAAATTTACTGTTTTTAGTATAAATAATATCCCTCGCACTCCCTTTAGCACGATGAGCTTTAGCGTCTATCTTCTCTTTAGCAATAGCTACCAAATCGATATAAACACCAACATTGCCCAACAAAGTATCTACAAGTTTTAAAAGTGTCTCTCCACCATCGATAATCCACAAATCAGGAGGAGAAAGTTTATCAAATGACTCAATGCGTCTAGTTATCATCTCTCTCATTTGAGCGTATTCATCCAAAGAGCTAAGATTATAATGTCTATAATGAGTCTTTTGCCACGCTTGATTGCTCCATGAAACCATCCCCCCTACAATCCCTTGCCCACTCATATGCGAATTGTCAAAAACCTCAACAACATAAGGCATATTTGAAAGCTCTAAAAGGTGAGATAAACTCTCTTCCATGCTTGGTTGATGCTTATCTTGATGTAAAAGTTCATCACCATTGGTAATAGCTAACTCAAGAAGTTTAAACTTTTTTCCCTTCTTCGGATTGGATAGAGTGATTTTTTTTGTACTCGAAGCATTTAAAAGCTCCTCTATCATCTCCATATCTTCAAACTCTTTGGCGACTAAAATATCTCTTTTTTGTGCGATATCTTTGTTATAAAAATCAAGTAAAAGTTGCTTATACGCCTCATCTTCATCGTATATTTCACTTATATTAAAGTAGTCAAAATCTGATGATATAACTTTACCCTCTCGCATAAAAATCTTCACAATGACCCCTCTTGAAGCATTTGAGCGAATCGCAAAGATATCATAATTGTCATCTGTGGCAAAATCAACATTTGAATCTAGCGTGAGTTTTTTAATAACTTCTATCCTATCTCTCATCACCATAGCCTCTTCAAACCTCTCATTTTGGGCTAAAAAAAGCATTCTTTGACTCAACTTATCTATCAACATAGAGCGTTTAGAGATAGCTTTTATAGCTTCTGTGATGATATGACCATACTCCTCTTTAGAAATCTTACCCTCACAAGGAGCTTTACATCTCTCAATTTGATAAAACAAACACGCCTGTTTACCTTTGATACAGCTCTTTTTTTGCACCAATGGAAAAATTTCATAAATCGTATCAAGTAACTCTCTAGCACCATTGGCAAAGGGGCCAAAATAGCGTATCTTTTTACCTTTTATAACTTTTCGAGTGATGTCAAATCTGGGAAACTCTTCACCCTCATCAATATAGATATACGGATAAGTTTTGTCATCTCGAAGTAAAATATTGTATTTTGGTTTGAGTTGTTTGATAAGAGAATTTTCCAAAATCAAAGCATCACTTTCAGTTGCAGTAACGATATATTCAAGCCTAACGGTCTCACTGAGCATCTTTGTTATCCTAAAACTAAGCGTTGGATTTGGCTGAAGATGGGGAGTAAATCGCCAATAACTCTTAACCCTATTTTTAATATTTTTCGCTTTTCCGACATAAAGAAGTCTATTTTGAGCGTTAAAATATTGATAAACACCTGATGTATCTGGAAGTGAAACTATTTTCTCTAACATTAAAATATACCTTTTGATTGCAAATTTTTCGTTTTGATAATACTTTTTCGAATCTCTTCAAATCCTCTTCTTATCTCTTCGTCTTGCGTGAAGATGTTAAATGAAGCACGGCTAGGTTCACTATATTTTGGGTCACTTTGCTCCTTACTCTCTTCTCTTTTATCATAAGCTTCGGTTATAAATGTCTTAATTTGAGTAACTTCCATCCAACTACACTGATTCTGATACTTTACAAACTGTTTTAAAATACTCTTTAGACTATCTATATTAGAATCGATGTGAAATTTATGTGCAGGATGAGAGAT
>SDAZ01000147.1 GCA_006212005.1 Sulfurovum sp.
ATTATAAACTCCAACTTTTTTTGGCAATTATATCTCAATTTTTTTTGATATAATCACCAAAAGGATTAAAATGGTAAAGATTGACGAAGCATTAGAGACTATTTATCAACAAATAACTAAAAAACGCGTAGAGATTATCCCTTTGCAAGAGAGCATAAATAGAGTTATAGCAAGAGAATATAGAGCAAAATTAAACCTTCCAAGTTTTGACAATTCGGCGATGGATGGTTATGCTTTGAGTTGCCTTTCAAGTGGTGTGAGATTGCGAGATGAGACGATTTATGCAGGAGACGATAAAGAGTATAGTTTATACGATGATGAAGCGATAAGGATTATGACGGGGGCTAGAGTTCCTTTTGGTTGCGTAGCTGTTATCCCTCAAGAAAAAGTAAATATAGATAGTGATAGATTGGTTTTTGATGAGATAAAAGCTGGAGCAAATATCCGAAAAATTGGAGAAGATGTTCTAAAGGATAGTAAACTTATTTCTAAAGGTAAAAAATTAAATGGTTATGATATTGCTCTTTTGGCATCGCAAGGAATCGGTTATGTAGAGGTTTATCAAAAACCTAAAGTAACTATTTTGAGTAGTGGAGAGGAGTTAAAAGCCTTTTATGAATCTATCCTTTCTCACCAAATCTATAACTCTAATACTCCAATGTTTTACGCTAGGGCTAAAGAGCTAGGAGCTGATGTTACTTTTTTAAACAGTTCGAAAGACAATGAAGAGAGTTTAAAAGAGGCTATAAGTATGGCATTAACAAGCGATTTGATAATCACAACTGGTGGGGCTAGTGTTGGAGATAAAGATTTTACCATTAGTGCATTAAAGGCGTTGGGTATGGAGTTTTTGTTTCATAAAGTGGATATTAAACCTGGGAAACCGACTTCATTAGGAAAGATACAAGATACATTTATAGCTATTTTGGCAGGAAATCCATTGGCTGCGATGGTAAATTTTGAACTTTTTATCCGACCACTGATTTTAAAACTCTCAAATGATAGCTTTTTTTATCATCAACTCATAGAGACAAAAGTAGCATCAGATGGTTATAAGATAAAACGAGCGAGAGATGGGGTTATTTTAGGCTTTTGGAATGGAAGGTTTTTTAAACCACTAAGCAAACAAGACCCATTTATGATATCGCCATTGAGTCTTGGAAATGCTATGTTGGTTCTTAAAAGCTCTAAAGAGGAGTTAAATGAAAGCGTAAAAATAATACATTTAGAACTTCAGAGTGATATTTTTGAAGATATTTTAAATTGATTTATTAGTTTGAACAGCTAGGAATGTTTCCACTATCACTTGCAAAATCATAAGCAAAATCATAAAGGTGAGGGACTTCATCTTTTGTGATAGTTCCTTTTTTTACATTTGGACAGAGTTTATAAAACTCATTCTCAAAATTTCCAGCTCCAAAGATATTTTCCCATTGGTCTTGAGTATGAGTTCGTGTAAACTTTGCTCCTGTTTTCATGTTACAATCTTTTTTATATTTTTTGAGAAAAGTGATTCTTCCCTTGTTCGCATCAGCAACTAAGGGCGAACTAAAAACCATAAAGGCAACCATAGAAGTGAGTGTTAGTTTAGTTATAGATTTCATTTAAAACTCCATATATTTATATTATTACAATTAGTAATAAATTTATATAATAATTTTGTGAAATTATTGTGTCAACTTACATGAATTTATCGAGCTTAATCTTTGCCAACCTCATAGCTTTGCCTCTATGAGAGAGTTTATCTTTTTCTTCATAAGATATTTCACCACAAGTTTGAGTATATCTGGTTGGAACAAACATCGGGTCATATCCAAAACCTAAATCTCCTCTAAGCTCATTGATAACCTCTCCTTGCATATATCCATGAACTACTTCTTCTCCATATTTACTAACGATGGCAATCGCTGAAGTATAAAAAGCTGGAGTTGAAGTGATATTTTTTTCATTTAGCATTGCCAAAAGCTTAGTATTATTCTCTTTGTCTGTGGCATTTTCACCTGCAAACCTTGCTGAATAGATATTTGGAATCCCCCCTAAGATAGGCACACTAAGCCCACTATCATCGGAGATAACCACATACTCATCCACTAACATATTGTATATAGTTCTTGCCTTTATCAAAGCATTTTCTTCAAAACTATGCCCATCTTCAACTATATCAAAATCACCTAAAATATCCACATAAGAGATGACCTCTTGGTTTAAAAGTCGCTTGAACTCTCGTATCTTTCCTTTATTTGAAGTTGCAAAAATCAATTTCATAAAAATTTAACCTTTTTAGTATATAATAAGACAAATTCTATCCAATTTAAGGTAATTTAATGTTTAAAAATATATTCCCTCTTAGTCTTATCATCGGACTTAGATTTTTCGGACTCTTTGTAGTCTTGCCTGTACTTTCTGTTTACGCTTTGGAGATGGAGGGTTCTAGTCACTTTTTAGCTGGAGCTGTTGTGGGAAGTTACGCACTTACGCAGATACTTTTTCAAGTCCCTTTTGGCGTGATGAGTGATAAATTTGGGCGAAAGCAAACACTTTTTGTAGGACTTATTATTTTTATTATCGGTTCGGTTATTTGTGCGTTGAGTGACAATATCTATATGCTTTTAGTTGGACGATTTTTACAAGGTGCTGGAAGTATCGGAGCTGTTGTAAGTGCTATGATTTCGGATTTAGTTAAAGAGGAGCAACGAGGTAAAGCGATGGCTGTTATGGGTGGAACGATTGCGATTAGTTTTTCAGTTGCGATGATTGTTGCTCCTATCGTTGGTGGACATTGGGGGATAGATAAACTTTTTTGGATAACTGCTGTATTGTCTGTATTTGCACTTATTATCCTCTTTACACTTGTGCCAAATCCTCCTAAAATAGCTCATAGTTACGATAAAACGGAGACAAAAACCAAAGATGTATTTAAAGATAAACTTTTGGTTCAGATGTATATCACCTTTTTATTTCACTCTTCTATCATGACGATGGCGTTTTTTCTTATCCCTATCGTTGTAACTGGAAGTGTTGAGAGTGGTGGTTTTGGTTGGCAAAAAGCTGAACTTTGGAAAGTTTATCTTCCTGCCTTGATTTTTGGACTTTTAGCGATGGGACCTTCTGCTGTTTTTGGTGAAAAATACGGTAAAGGCAGAGAGGTTTTTCTTATCTCTATTGTGGCTATCTTTTTAGGCTTTTTCCTGATGGGATTTAGCTCTTCTGTGAGCATTTTTACAGTTGGTGTGG
Source organism: Sulfurovum sp. (assembly GCA_006212005.1). GTDB lineage: Bacteria > Campylobacterota > Campylobacteria > Campylobacterales > Sulfurovaceae > UBA1140. The sequence continues at coordinate 3,235 of SDAZ01000147.1, forward strand.
TTCTCTTTTTTATAGGATTCAATATGTTTGAGCCACTGTTGCAAAGTTTTGTAAGTAAAACAGCGAAGATTCACCAAAAAGGTACAGCTTTAGGAGTAGCAAATACTTTTGCCTATGTTGGTATCTTTTTTGGAGGGATATTGGGTGGTTTTGTGATGGATAGTTTTGATAGGCAAACACTTACGATTATCGTTGCAATGCTTTCAATCTTGTGGTTTGTATGGATTTTAGGGATGAATAATCCTAGTGCAAGAGCAAATATCTATCTTGATTTGAGCGTTTATGAAAAGAGTAAGATTTTGAGCTTAGAGCATCATGAAGCTGTTTTTGAAATCTACTTCAATGAAACAGAAAATATCGGTGTTATCAAATATGAAAAAGCACTTATCGATGAGGATACTCTAAGAGGGATGATAAGGGTGTAGTTTTTTGGATTTAGATTTTATTGAAATATTATAGCATTTAAAAATATTTATTTATATTATTTTATAATAAACAAATATTTAATTTAATAATGATACAATCACTAAAATAATCAAATCTAAAAAGGAAAAAAGATGAAAAAGATTGTATTATCATTATTGGTTGTTGGAAGTGCGTTGTTTGGTGATAATTTGTCTGATGCAGAAAGTTATTATGAAACTGGACTTACCTATCAACTAAAAAATGAATATGC
>SDAZ01000035.1 GCA_006212005.1 Sulfurovum sp.
CCGACGCAACAGTGATATCAATGAGACTACAATGATAGAATCTGAAATGAATTCAAGTTGTGTAAGTGGTTGTAGCGATGCACCTATTGAAAAAAATGAGACAGATATCCTTTCCGAACCAATGATTCAAAGGGCATTGGAGCTTTTTTCGCCCATGAAGGTTAGGATTTTAAGGAAAAGCTAGGAGTTTAAATTTTTTTAAGTCGATAGGTGATAGAATATGTTCGATAAAATAAAGTAGGAAGTGTAGTGAAAAAACTATTGTTTGTGGTTGCAAGTTTGGTATTTATTGGCTGTAATGGTGCAAAAAAAGATGAAAATCAAGCTTATCTTTTAAAAGATAAAAATGGCACAATCGAAAAACTAGATGCAAAGAGTACTCTAGCAAAGATTGAAGCTCAAAATAAATTAGAGACTATAACGATTGAATCGGAAAAAGAAAAAGAGTTAAAACGGTTAGATTTAGAGATTCAAAAAGCTCAAGAGACGACAAAGCGAGAGCAGATTAAGAGTGATAAAGATGTTCAGATTGCCAAAAATAATGTGAGTGTACAGATAGAAGAGAAAAATATCTCACTCTATAAGATAATCGTAGGTGTTGTGCTTTTATTGGTTATTTTGCTTAGTCTTTTGGGATATTTTATCCATCGACGAAATAAAAATGCACAACTCAAAATCCATGAAGATGAGCTAAGACATAAAGAGGCGATGCAGGCCAATATGTACTACAATAATCATATGAGTAAAATGTTGGATATTTTGGTTGATGAGAAGATAGATGGTAATGTAAAGCAAGATGTAGCAAAGATACTTCAAGATAAAACGCACGACTCAAAATTGCTACTAAAGTGAGTTTTCGGTAAAATGTCGCAATTTATTAGATAAAGGATGTGAAAGTTCATGGTAGTTACAGTTTTGTTTGGTGGTTCAAGTTATGAGCATGAGATTAGTATTGTAAGTAGTATTACAATTAAAAAAGTTTTAAAAAAATCAACTACAAATTTTATTTTTTGCGATGCAAATAGAGAATTTTATGTCATCGACGCTTCAAATATGAAGTCAAATTACTTCTCATCAGGCTCTTATAAAAAAGCTAAAAAACTTTTCATCAAACAAGGTGGATTTTTTAGCGAAGGACTTTTAGGTTCAAAACCATTCAATACAGGTGTTGTTTTAAATCTAATCCATGGAAGAGATGGTGAAGATGGAAAGATGGCATCATTTTTGGAATTTAACTCAATTGCCTATATCTCTCCAAGGCTAGAAGCATCCGTTCTAAGTTTCAACAAACTCTATACGAAATTTTACGCACAAAGCGTTGGAGTCAAAACTGTTCCTTATCAAGTTATGAGTAGAAATGACGATAGAAAAAGTTTCAACATCACTTATCCTGTTATCATCAAACCTGTAAGATTGGGAAGTAGTATCGGTGTGAGTGTGGTTAAAAGTGCTGAAGAGTTGGATTATGCCCTAGATGTAGCATTTGAATTTGATACAGAAGTTTTACTAGAACCTTTTTTAAATGGCGTTAAAGAGTACAATCAAGCAGGAACAAAAACTACTTCTGATTGGGAACTCTCTATCATAGAAGAGCCTAATAAAGTTGAGTTTTTAGATTTTGAGAAAAAATATATGGATTTCTCAAGAGATAGCGAAGTTGGAAGTGCTGATATAGATAGTAGTTTGGAAGTGGCTATACAAGAAAATTTCAAAAAGATATACAATACACTTTTTGAAGGAAGTATCATCAGATGTGACTTTTTCTTTTCGCAAGGTGAAGTTTATCTAAATGAGATAAACCCAATCCCCGGTTCAATGGCAAATTATCTCTTCAAAGATTTTGAAGGTATGGTTGAGAGACTTAGCAAAAATCTTCCAAGAGAGAGAAATATTAAAATAGATTATAGCTATATTCACTCTATACAAAGTGCTAAAGGTAAGGCGTAAAGCTTTTATACGGGTTCAATATTTTGAACCCCTAACAAATAACCTTAACGACCACATAACCACCAACCACAAGCCATACAAACATCAATAAAGCAGTATAGAGATGCTAAGTGATGAAATTACACTAAATAGGAAGTTATGAGATGAACAAAATAATAACATTATTAACTATCGGTACGGTGAGTGTATTTGCTCAAATAACACCATCAGAATTGATGACCAAAGTGTATGGCAAGTATGACTCCAAAGCAAAGTGTTGGCACAATAAAGAGTATTGCATGGAGATAGATAGTTCAAAAGTTCTGAATTGTGATACAGGTAAGAGGCTATATCTAATGGCAACTGGAGATAACGACATAGGTCATATTCATGTTAGTTCAGGTAGTGTTGGAGCTTTTGTGGTTGAAGAGCAAAATGGGAAAGATGTGATTATCGCTCAAAATAAAAACATGGAGATGGGGTCATACGGACAAGCACCTCGTGAGTGGAAATTGGTCAAACTTGCACCGAGTGATTATTGGGGTTGGATAAATCAAGATGGATATGGAAATCAGGGATATTATAACTCTTGGTACTCCATACTAGCTCCATATGGGAAGACAATCAAATATTTAGGTGAAATAATGTCAAATCAGAGTGATAGTGCGGTTTCTGGAAACCCTACAATAGACCTTGATAGCAAGTTTAAAATAGATGATAGCAATAAAAATGTAAAAATTTATCCTCTTCTAATAACAGTTAGTGGCATCAATAACGGTAACAACATAAAACCAATACAATATACGATAAATTTTGATTTCAACAAATGGCAATATATAGTGCCTTCAAATTATATAATCAAAGGATTTTGAAAGTAAAGCTTTTATACGGGTTCAAACTTTTGAACCCCTAACAAATAACTTTCACGACCACATAACCACCAAGCACAAGCCATACAAACATCAATAAAGCAGTATAAAGAGGTGCGAGTCCCAAGCCTTTAAATTTTGAAAATCTAGTCGAGATACCCAATGCACTCATCGCCATTGTCAGTAAAAATGTATCTATAAAATTGATATTTTCGATAATAATTGAAATACTATTTGCAACAGTTATACTACTTGTAGCGATATAAGCTTGAATCAAAGAGTTCAATCCAGCAACCCCAATAAAATAAACTGCAAACCATGGTATCACGATTTTTATAGCACCAGCGACTCCATTCCCCTCTCTTTTTGCCATAAATGAGAGATAGATACCTAAAACAATCAACATCGGAGCAATCATAATAACTCTAGTCATCTTAACGATAACAGCACTCTTTGCCATCTCACTTTCAGAGCCATTTATCCCACCAACAGCCACTACTTGAGCCACTTCATGAATGGTTGCACCCACATAGATACCAAATTCTCGTTGAGTCATATCCAAAACTCCAGAAGTGTACATCACAGGATAAGCAAACATAGCAATCGTTCCAAAAAGCACAACCATAGAGACAGCGATAGCCACTTTATGCTCTTGAGCCATAAGTACAGGTTCAGTTGCCAAAACAGCCGCAGCTCCACATACTGAAGCTCCCGAAGCTGTTAACATAGAAGTATCTCTATCGAGTCCAAAGAGTTTTACTCCAGCCCAAGTTCCTAAGATAAAAGTCGTTGAGAGCATGATAAGAGAAACCAAAAATCCATCCAATCCAACATCAGCTATCTCTTGAAAAGTGATTCTAAATCCATAAAAAACGATAGCAAATCGTAAAATCTTTTTACCTGAAAAGGTGATTCCGCTCTCCCATGATGATGGCATTTTGTCATGTAGTGTATTTGCAAACACGATACCAATAACAATACCAATAACAATACCAATAACAAGAGGCGATATACCAATCTTCTTAATAGCCTCAATATCTCCCAAAATTGTAGCCACTAGAGCAATAATAGCTACAAAAAATATTCCCAAAAATGTACCGTTGCGTTTTTCAACAGAGAATGGCATCTTTATCCTTCAGTTTTTTTGATTAAAAGTTTTAAATTATACTCTTTTTTTGATGTTTTTAAAAATTCATTTTTTTGAATAAGTTGATAATTTTTTTTTAAGTATTTTTATGCTACAACATAGAAAATATGTTTACAAAGGATATAAAATGCGTTTAGACAATGAACCTACACTTAGTCAGATAGATGATTATAATGGAAATGAGTCACCAGAAAAAAGAAAATTGGTTAGAAATATTATCATAGGATTGTTAGTAGTTGGAGCTATTTATGCGATGATTCGTTACAGTTTTGATACCCCAAGTGATTATATTGGTACTCCACAAAACCCTGGGATTACAATCGATAGACAATGAAAGAGTTGATTTTAGGAGGTGGATGTTTTTGGTGTTTAGAAGCAGTTTTTGAGCTACTTGATGGCGTTTATGATGTAGAGAGTGGATATGCAAATGGCGAAATCGTTTATCCACCAACTTATGAGATAGTTTGTAGTGGGAAAAGTGGATATGCTGAAGTTGTCAAGATAAGTTACGATGAAGATATCATCTCATTTGAGGATTTGTTGGAAGTTTTTTTTGAGATTCATGACCCAACCACTCTCAACGCTCAAGGGGCAGATAGAGGAACTCAATATCGCTCACTCATCATATACCAAAATGAGGAAGAGAAATCAAAGATAGATGAGATGATAGAAGAGATACAAAATAATTTCAAAGATAAGATTGTCACTCAGGTCGTACCTTTAAAAAATTTTTATCCAGCAGAAGATTATCATCAAAACTACTTTTCCAAACATCCATTTCAAGGTTATTGTAGTGTTGTTATCTCTCCCAAGGTGGCAAAAGCGAAAAAACTATTCCACTTGATGATGTCTAAAAAATTTTAAAGGATTTACCATGCACCGCAAACAGTGGCGTATTATATCGGCTGGAGTTATTGGCAATATTATCGAATATTACGATTTTGCCCTTATTGGATTTTTAGCAGTAATGATGGGGGAACTATTTTTCCCCTCTTCCAATCCTACATTATCTCTTATTGGCTCTTTTAGTGCCTTTGCTGCTGGGATGATTATGCGTCCTATTGGAGCAATATTTTTTGGTCATATTGGTGATAAAATAGGTCGAAAATATGCACTTATTGGCTCTTTAATTCTTATGGCACTCCCCACTTTTCTTATCGGATTTCTTCCCACTTACGCACAAATTGGTATCTTAGCACCGATTTTATTGGTTCTTTTACGAATGATTCAAGGTTTTAGCGTCGGCGGTGAATATGCAAGTTCAATCGTTTATCTAGTCGAAGAAGCACCTCATGGAAATGGCAATCTTTATGGCTCTTTTGTCTCTTTAGGAGCTAAAATAGGTATGGCTTTAGGTGCTGGACTTTGTGGTTTTTTACTTGCTTATTTAGGTGAAGATGCGATGCGAGAATGGGGTTGGAGAGTTCCATTTTGGTTGAGTTTGCTTATAGCACTCACAGGTATTTATCTTAGAAAAGGATTGAGTGACAATTATCACCCAAAAGCTGAGAAAAAAATCCCAATTGTTGAGATTTTAAAACATCATCGAAAAGAGTTTTATGATTTCCTCATCATCGCTTCAGCTATTTGGCTTTTGTATTATACCCTTTTTGTTTATCTTCCGATTTGGCTTCAACACTATGCACACTTAAGTAAATTGCAAAGTTCATCTATAAACACCTACTCTATCATCATGGGCGTTATTTTTATCCCTCTCATGGCAATGGTTGCGGATAAGATAGGTTCACTAAAATTGATGAGTTATGCCTCTTTAGCGTTAACAATACTCATTTATCCTATCTTTTATATCATGAATAGTGGCGTTTATTGGCTGATTATTTTAGGTGTGGCTATGATGGTCTTACTTATCTGCTCTTTTCAAGCACCTATCTTTGCTTCAACAGTTAGAGCCATCAAAGAGCATGGATATCGAGCTTCGTTTACTGCTGTGATATTGGGTAGTGCTGCGGGAATCGTCGGCGGGTTAACCCCTGCTATCATGACATCATTACAAGAGATAACCAAAGACCCATTCGCTCCTGCGTATCTCATTGCCACTGCTTCTTTGATAAGTTTTTTTGTGATAAAACGCAAACTCTCTTTAGAGATTAATAAAAATTAATGTATAATCTTTATAAATAATTAATATTTAAAGGTTTATCAGATGTTTTTTAGAATTAACTCCTCTCTTGCTATTTTATTTCTACTCTATGGTTGTGGAGGAGGTGGTTCAAGCCCCTCCACATCTACTCCAACAACTCAAAAAACTTTAGGTGAAAACATTTCAAAAGAGAGTGAATCTTTGAGTGGATTTTATAAAAATATTTTTGATATTCATAATGTTGATAGGAACACCTTATTTACGGATTCAAATCTTGTTTGGAATGATACTCTTAAAGTAGAAGCTAAAAAATATGCTGATACTTTAGCCAAAAGTGGTAAATTTGAACATGACCCAAATAACAATGCCAATAATTTTGGAGAAAATCTTTTTGCACAAGAAAAGAATGCTCTACCAGACCCAAAAACAGTGATGAAAATGTGGTTTGATGATGAAAAGCCATTTTATAATTATGATGATGGTAGTTGTGTTGCAGGAGAAAAATGTGGACACTATACCCAAGTTGCTTGGCAAAAAACAAGCGAAGTTGGGTGTGATTATTCTCAATATCAAACAGGAGATTTAAAAGGTGGCTTTGTTGTTGTTTGTAAATATCAAGATGCTGGTAATATTGTAGGTGATAAACCATATTGTACAAACTATACAAATAGTGATATTCAAAATAATGCAACTGTGAAAAGTAGCGATTTGGCTGGAAAATCTTTAAATATTGAGATAGCCGATGAAGATAGAAGTAAATGTGAAAGAGTTGATAACTTTAATTCTGCTATTGTATTTAGCTCCGATATGAAAAGTGCTTCCATTCAAAATTTTCAGATTTTCAATAAAGACTCTAACTATCCAAAAAATTTAAATTTTACAACCATTACGATTAGTGAAAATGAGATTAAAATGAGTGGTAAAAATACCGATAAAAATGGCAATGAAGGAGATAATTACTATATGAATATCAAATTTGTTGGTAACTATGACAATTATTATGGAGTAAAGCTTGATTGGAATGGATATGACCCAACAAAACCACAATACTCAAGACAGATGCTCTCAAAACTACATAAATAAAATCCAAAGAGTCTTTAATGACTCTTTTTTTACGGTGCTAAGCGTTTGATGTCCCATGAACCATCTTCCATCAAAACATACTCAAATCTATCGTGCAATCTATCTTTTCCACCTTGCCAAAATTCAATATTTTTTGGCTTTACAATATAACCACCCCAAAACTCAGGAAATGGAATCTCACCTTTACTAAATTTCGCTTTAATCTCTTCAAACTTTGCCTCAAGCAAACTTCTCGAACTAATAATCTCACTTTGATGTGAAACCCACGCACCAATTTGACTCCCTTTTGGACGAGAAAAGAAGTATTTTAAAGAGGCGGTTTTACTAATCTTTTCAATACTTCCCTCAATCTTAACTTGTCTCTCTAGCCCCAACCATGCAAAATGCAACGCACAAAGAGGATTTTGCTCTATTTGTAAAGCCTTTTTACTATTATAATTTGAGAAAAAGACAAATCCATCTTCATCATAACTTTTCAATAAAACCACTCGAATTGATGGTAACATATTGACCCCAACAGTAGCTAAAGTCATCCCATTTGGCTCTATAAGTTTAGCATCTATGGCTTGATTGAACCATAATTCAAACTGTTTTATCGGATTATCTTCTAAATCAGCTCTTCTTAGTCCACTCTTCATATATTCATTTCTCATACTAAATAAATTTGCCATCCATAAACCCCATTTTTTTCTCATTTTAACATAAAATTATCTAAAAAAACCTCAATGAAAAATTAATCTACACAAAAGAGTGTTGAAGTGTTTTAACATAATTTTAACTTATAGTAGAAAAAAATAGATAACTTTTGGCTATATTTTCTCTTTTTTGTGCTTTTTTAATAAAAAAAAAGTTTTTAAGTGATATGATAATAATAAAAAAGGAAACTACAATGAGTCATAAATTTTATACTATTCTTTTATTAAGTTCGTTCTTAAATGCTGAAACTTTGGGGCTTTTAGATATCAATTGGAAACAAGTCAATAAAGAAGTTGTCATGTCAAAACCACAAAAAGCGTATCCTAAAAAATTGACAGATGTTATTGGGAAAATGACACTTCCTGTTTATCTTCCTAGCAACTATCTTTATGAATCTAAATATACGCTTATTGCTGATGCCAATTTTTATACGATGTCTTACCATCTTGAAGACAATGCACGACTAAGCATAACAGGAGATAGAACTTTTCAAGATACACTAAATCCAAATACTACCGATGGACAAAGTCTTTTAAAAGCCTCCAAAATGATTGAATTTTATCCCGCTGAAGGTCTTATGAGTACAGACTTTGGACGAAATGGAGCAAATTATACGCTTCTTGTTGAATGTTATGACTCAATAAGTGATAAACGATGTACCGATAAAACATTTTTACAAAATATTTACAATAAATTAATTATTGTTGGTGGTACAAAATGAGAAAAGTTTTACCTTTTTTTATTTTACTCCTATTGAGTGGATGTGCAACTAAAACCGTTGTGCCAGAGAATGGTGGAGCTGAACATATCGAAGTTGGAGATGACTCTTTTGGAGGTGAAGTACAAGATAGTCAAAATGGAATAATTGTCGATAAAGGTGCAAAATTTTCATCGACTCCTGCTGGAGTATTGTATCCATCAAAAAGTGGGAAAGGACGAGCTAACGACAATACTATTTATATCCCCTCTATGCGATTTCCTATCGAAAAAGCTCCTGCATATATCAACTCTCAAGTTTATGGAGTTGGTGGAATCAATGGAGAAAAAGGGAAAAGTTGTGATAAAAAAAATTATCAATATCCATGGCATGACAACTTTTGTGAAACTAGAACTTGGGGTATGCCCATGTGTCCATCAGGTAAAGGTCATCAAGGGGTAGATGTTCGTCCGATGAGTTGTGAAAAAGCAAAATATTGGGCTGTGGCAACTGAAAATGGAATTATCTCTTATATCGGTTCTTATACTGTAAGCTTGAGGGGTGATTCTGGACGAATTTATCGCTATATGCATCTTGATTCTCCATCTGTTATAGTCAAAGAGGGAGCAAAAGTTAAACGAGGTGAACGCATAGGCTTGGTATCGGATAATATGGGGGGAACGAAAACCTCTATTCATCTACATTTTGATGTGCAACAAACTGTAAACTTGGGCAATGGAGTCTCCAAAAAAGTCTTTGTTCAAATTTATACATCTATGGTTGATGCTTACAAAAGATTATTAAATGGCAGACCGTAGAAATTATGGCGAGAAAGTGTCTAAGTTTAAGTAAAATTTTACTATAATTCACGCACTTTTTCTACTTTTGAAGTAGTCATACAAATTTCACAAAGGGTATTCCATGGCAAGAAAGTGTCAAATCACGGGCAAAGGTCCATTAGTAGGAAATAATGTTTCTCATGCTAATAACAAAACTAAAATGAGACAATTACCAAACTTAAGAACTCTTAGAGTTACTTTAGAAGATGGTACAACAAGAAAAATGAGAGTTGCAGCATCGACTATCAGAACATTGAGAAAACAATCTGCTAAAGCAAATGAAGTTGTTGAAACTTCAACTGAAGCGTAATTTATCTCTTCTACTTTGTCTTTATGTCCACTTATATCGGTGAGCATAGAGATATCTCATCTTCAATAAACTCTTTAAATACTTTTTTTAATCTATCTAAATCATAGGAGAATCTCATGTTTACAATCATACCTCTTAAAGGTGGAATCGACAATGTTTTAGGCTTTTACTGTGGAGCTACAAATGTTGGAATGCGTCTAAAACCAATCAATCCAGAAACTTCTTTGCCAGATGGTGATGTCTCATTTATCCGTTCATCAAGCTTATGTGATGTAAGTGCAAAATTTACAACAAACCGTTTTGCTGCCGCTCCCATTGCACACTTCAACCGATATGCAAAAGATTTTAAAACCGATTTTATCCTTATCAATGCTAAAAATGCAAATGCGATGACGGGAGAAAAAGGGGTTGAAGATATCGATGCTATTTTTCATAAACTTCAAAATTTTCATCTAGCAACCAATCCAATTATGAGTTCAACAGGCGTTATCGGATATCGACTTGATATCGATAAAATCTCTTCAGCTTTTAGTAAATTTGATTTTAATACCTCCTCTTCTCATGAAACAGCAAGAGCCATTATGACCACTGATAGCTTCAAAAAAGAGTTATGTTTTGAGATTACGCTTGAAGATGGGAAGAAATTTCATATTTCAGCGATTGCCAAAGGTGCAGGGATGATAAACCCAGCGATGGCAACGATGTTGTGCTTTGTCACCACAGACGCATCTATCCCAAAATCTGATATGGATGAGCTTTTAGAGAGTGCGGTGGAGAAGTCGTTCAATATTATCAGTGTTGATGGCGATACTTCAACCAATGATAGTGTCTTTCTTTTAGCAAATGGAGCATCAAGTGCGTATAAGAAAGAGGCATTTAAAGAAGCACTAGAGCGTATCTTATTTGAATTAGCAATGATGATATTGAAAGATGGAGAAGGTGCAAATAAAGTTGTAGCATTTGAAGTCAAAGGAGCGAAAAGTATAGAAGATGCAAAAAAAGCAAGTATGGCTTTGAGCAACTCTTTGTTGGTAAAAACAGCTCTTTTTGGTGAAGACCCAAACTGGGGACGAATCGCTTCAACCATTGGAGCGAGTGGGATTGAGTGTGATGAGGAAAAACTGACCATTCATTATGATGAACTTCTCATTTACTCTACCACAACGCCTATTGATGAAGATTGGGAAGATAAAGCCTATACTATCATGAAACAGCCAAATTTTAAAATCACTTGTGATATTGGTCTTGGAGATGCTAGATTTACCTCTTACGGATGTGATTTGAGTTACGAATATGTTAAGATAAATGCAGAGTATCGGACTTAAAAAGTAACTTTAAAAATTTATTGTATGGTGTATTTTAATGCACCATACCAATAACTTCTCTACGCCAAACGCATTTTTAAATCAAGCTCATCAAACAATCTTTTAAGTGGTCTTAACTCCTCATATTTTGTCATTGCTTCGATGACATATTGATAAGTCAAAGGCAAATCTTTAAGATATCCACTCTTACCATCTCGCAGATGAAGTCGTGCAAAAATACCTAAAATCTTAATATGTCGTTGAAGTCCCATCATATCAAACCAACGAATAAAAGTTTTATCATCTACCTCAAGAGCCTTTTTATCTCTAAAAATCAGTGCCAACGCCTCTATTTTTTGTGGCTCAAAATAGACATAAACATCTTTTAAAAGTGAAACCAAATCGTAAGTAATCGCTCCAACTTTTGCATCTTGAAAATCAATAACACCTATTTTTTCCCCAACAAGCATAAGATTTCTACTATGAAAATCTCTATGAACCATAACCCCTTGAGGTTGAGACAAAACTTCATCAGCTATAAATGCCAAACTTTTTTCTAAAATCTCCTCTTGAGCAATACTAAGTTCCAACGACAAATATTTATCAAAAAGCCAATCTTTCATCAAACTCATCTCAAAAATCAAAAATTCTCTATCGTATAGCTCCAATGATGAAGTATCAGCCTTTTGTATCTTGATAATCTCGTCTAAAGCTTGTGTATATAATCGTGCAAATGAGTTCTCATCAAGATGATTTGCCAAAAGCGTATCTCCAAAATCTTCAAGCAATAGATAACCATTTAGCGTATCTTCCTTGATGATTTGAGGTACACTTACCCCTACCTCTAAAAGTTTTGAAGCCACATCAATAAATGGTAAAAGTGAGCTTTTTAGCTTTGTAGCATCCATAACGACAAATGATTTTTTTTCAAAAATAACTCTATAATAATTTCTTAAACTCGCATCTGCACATATAATTTTCAATGAAAAATCACTATATCCTAAACTCTCCAACCAGCTCTTTACTTCTTCCATATCTTATCCCTACTTTTTTAGAAATTATAGCACGAATAGAGATTTTAAGAATATCTATATGGCTATATGAATATAAATATCATTTTATTTCTCCAAATAATTGCTCAATTTTTTGTTGTGAAGCTTGAGTCAAAGAACTTAATGATAAAACCACTAAATTAATTTTTGCCCTTGAACAAACAACATAAAATAGATTTTTTGTTCTGTTGTAAATACTTTCATTTATTGTATCACCTGAAAAATATTTATCAAAACTATAATTTCTCCAAGCATCATCATCAATGACAACTAAAATATGTTCAAATTCTGCACCTTTTGTTCCATGTTTGGTGGAGAATGGCGTTTGCTCATCTGCTATTTTATTTGCTTGAATAATCTCTTTATACGGTCTCTTCATAAGTTCATCATAATAAGTTTTATTACTATCATCTTCCAAATCAAAATCATTCATTTTTTGACTTACTTGGAGAAGTTTTTTATCGATAACAAATTTAAAAATCTCTTCAATTTTTTTAGTTTCTCGTATTGCCACAAGCTCATCTAAAATACTTTTTAAAGTTCTCTTATCTTCAAAAGAATTAATTGCAAAAATAATTTCATCAAGTAAGCTTTGAATTTTATTCTCTTGATATAACAAAACAATATTCTCTATTAGATATAAAAATTTAATGAAAGGACATCTATCTTCATCTTTTTTGCTTAAAGCATCAGCTTTACCAGCTTTATTTACTAATTCATAAAGCTCTTGGTAACCATTTTCTTTAGCAATTAATCTATGCGTTAAATATAAAACTTTTAAGCTATGTAAATCATCTGATAATCCCAATTTTGACTTTAATTCATTAGAGATAAAACTCTCTAAATTAAAATCAGTATTTGGCTTTTGATAAAAAGTACAGCTACCCTTTATATCTTTATTTGTTCCGCTTGGAATTTGCGTTATATCATTTCTAATTTTATTAAGTAAATTAACAACCGAAACAGAACATCTGTAATTTTCTGATTTCGTAATTCTTTTTAGATTATAGGTTGAGGGTATCTCACCAATACCTGTATCATAAATTTTTTGCATTTTATCGCCATAAAAACCAAATAAAATTTTATTTGTAGGCAATAAGTAATCCAATAAAATTTTAATAATTTTTGGAAATGTATCTTGATACTCATCAACAAAAATAATTGGATATGAATCAGCTACTATTTTTCTAATCATTGGGTAAGAAGAAAATATATTACTAGATAACTCAATCACTTCGTCATGACTAATGATATTGTTTTTATAAGAGAAATAGTTTTTATACTGCGTTGCATTATGAGTTAAAATTAACTCCTTTTTGCTTGACTCTAATTTTTCTTTTTTTTCTAAATTTTTATCATAAGTAACGCCTTTTTTACTTTTTGATTTATCTAAATCGCTTTGAACTATCGCAATTTTTTCATCTATAAGCTCTATCAGTTTTACCTTCAACTCTTTTTTAAATTGAGAGATACAACTCCATAAAAAATCATGAATAGTGCTAACCATAACAAGCTCATTATTTTCTAATCTTTCAATAATCTCATTTTTTGCCACATTTGTATAGGTGATACAAACAATTTTTTGATTATTTCTATTGAAACTTTCACCATTTGTTTTAATAATATATTTAAGTGATTCAATTAAAGACCATGTTTTACCACTCCCTGCACCAGCGTCTAAAACAAAACTTTCTTTAGTATCTATACATTCATAAATTTGCTCTATTGTTGAGAAAGCCATATTAATCCCTCTTTTATGTAAGTTGGAACATTCCAACCATCTTGATTGCTTAATAAATCAAATGCAAAGTCTGTTTTCTTGACACTCTCAACAATTTTGAATGAGTTTGTTTTTATCTCGTCTACTGTTGAATATGCCGAAAGCTTACTACTTACGCTTGCTAAGTCTTGTTTTTTGTCAAGTGCATACTGAAGATTATCAAGCATAAAAGCCTCTTCAAAACTTCTACCGCATTTAATTTCTGTTGAATTAATTTTGATCTGATATGCAACTCTTATCTTATTTGAAGTTTTATCTTCATCTGTTGCGTCTAATAAATCACTTATTTTAGTTTTATTTGGCAACCAACTTTTTAAGCATATATTACTAGTGTATAGTTCAGATTTACTTGTAATCTCACATTTTGGATAGGTGGTTTGTTGATTTCCTTTTTTATTCGTAATAGTTTTTTCTACCGAATCAATATCTGTTATTATTAATGTTCTTATATCTAAGAACTCCAATAACTCTTTAAATTTATTCATATAAGCCCCACCGACTTCTATATATGAAATATATTGTTCAGATAATTTTGTAATATTTGAAGCATCAAGTTTTTTGATAAAAATAGGCATCAAAAGTCGCTCTACTACTCCTTCAAAAAGAATGGCTTTATCTGAGAAAAAGAGTTCTCCTTTGTCTAAAGTCAAATATTATTCCAAAAATTTTAATGTCTGAGGTTCTGTAAGTTCTGTATGAAATTTTCTCAAATCTTTAATTTTTGAACTATAATCATTCTTACTAAAGTATCTAATAGACTCAAATTGAGCATTTGTCAAAATATGTGAGGAATGAGTTGATATTATTACTTGAACATTAAAACCTTTAGTGGCTAAAAACTCCGTAATATTTTTTATAAACACAGTTTGCATTTGTGGATGCATATGCGCTTCTGGCTCTTCTATAAAAAGTAAATTTAAATCACACTTTTTATCTTGATGTAGAATTTCAAAACTCAAAATTTTAGAAATAATATACATAAGATTTTTATACCCTAGTCCATTATATTTTTCAGGTAATAAATTCTCATCATGATTATAGACAAGTCGAACATTGTTTCTAAAAAGACTTTCCATTTCTATTTGTGATTGTAATTGAAGTTTTTCATTATCAATACCAGGAAAACCAAATTGTTTAAAAGAGCTTATAAACTGTTCAAAAAACACTTTTAGTTTTTCTTCAATTTCTTTATTTGCTGTATCCGTTGCTTCTATAAGTGCTTGGGAACTACTATCTTCTTTTTTTGTTTGATAGTTATATTGCTTTTGAAAAATAGATGCTAATTTTGTATTGTTAGATTTACTATCTTCTAAATCTCGTTGTGCTTCTATAAAATGACATTGCAATAATCTTTGAATGTCTGAAAATTCAACTGAGTTTATATTTTCAACATTGGAAAATGGCTTGATAGTAGTTTGATAGTAATTAACGAAAAATGATTTTATTTTATCTATCAATAAATCATCTGTTGATAAATTATTTTTAATAGTATCTAGAAACTTTTCTGTATCTTTTGGAGAATACTCGAACAAAATTTGTATTTTATTTGTTCCTTCAAGGGATGATATAAATGGCTTTATGTTTGTCCAAGTATCAGCTTCCGTGTACTCTACAGTCAATAAGAGTTTTATTTTAGGAATAGTTTTAAAAATTTCTTGAATTTTTTCTTCTTTGTTTATCGAATTTATTTGAGTAAAATGCCAATATGCATCATAAAAGCTTTGATGTGCTTTTATGGAGAAATCTTCAAAATCAAATTTTCTATCATTCATAAAAATATTAAAAATCTCTGAGAATGAAGTTTTTCCAGAATTATTCTTACCAACTATTGCCGTAGTAATATCTTCAAGATTTATTTCTGCATTATCTAGTAATCTAAAATTTTCTATTTTTATATTTTTTATTTTCATTTTACGCACTCACAACTTCATCAATACTGTGTTGTTTTAAAATAGCCAAAGCCATTTGTATTCACCTCAAAATCAATCTTTCCCTCGTTAAAAACTTCAGGGAATATCTCTTTTAATTTTTCTATATTGTCATTTAACCCAAATTGCTAGTTAAAACTTAATGACTTAAAGAGCATATCAAGACTATAAGCCAAAATAAAAAGCTTAAGTTTAACGAGAAAACCACCAATCGAAGTAGCTTTAATGACTTTACCAA
>SDAZ01000148.1 GCA_006212005.1 Sulfurovum sp.
GTATTTTATTTCCAGTAGGAAGCGTTGAATTTTTAGAAAAAGCTTTAAAAAATTTACTCAATAATAACTATAAATTGGACAATTATAAACTTTTATCAAAAGTTAGAGCAAATGATTTTTCAACCAACAGAATAGTACCACAATACATGGAGGTTTTAGAATGTGTGGAATAGTAGGATTTATCTCCAAACAAAAAGATACTCAAACGATAAAAGAGATGTTAAAGATTCAATCTTATAGAGGACCTGACGATAGTGGTCTCTTTTTTGATGAAAGTGGTGTTCATTTAGGACACAATCGCCTATCTATTCAAGATTTATCGCCTCTTGGACATCAGCCATTTGTCAGTGATTGTGGAGAGTATATCATTAGTTTCAATGGTGAAGTTTATAACTTTAAGCCCTTACGAGAAGAGCTTAAGGCTTTAGGATACAATTTTATCTCTCAAAGTGATACAGAAGTGATACTTTATAGTTACAAAGAGTGGGGGATAAGATGTATAGAAAAATTCATTGGTATGTTTGCATTTGCCATTTTCGACAAAAAGAAGGAAAAATTAACGCTGGTTCGAGATAGAGCTGGAGTTAAACCACTCTATTATTATCATAAAGAGAATAATTTTATATTCTCTTCGGAGATAAAATCATTTCATCAACATCCCCATTTTCAAAAAGAGATGAATTATGAGATTATTCCTTACTATTTTCAATTTGGTTATATCCCCACACCTCATAGTATTTTTAAAAACTGTTTTAAGCTTGAGGCAGGAACTTATCTTGAGTATGATTTAAAAAATAGTGATTATCAAATTACAAAATATTGGGATGTGAATGATTTTTATAAAAAAGAAAAATTAGATTTAAGTGAGAGTGAAATTATTACATCATTAGAAAACATTTTAGAAGATGCTATTTCGATTAGAATGATATCTGATGTAAAAGTTGGACTCTTTTTAAGTGGTGGTTATGATAGTTCATTGGTTGCCTCTTTATTGACCAAAAAACACTCAAAAAAAATAGATACTTTTACCATAGGATTTGAAGATAAAAAATTTAATGAAGCTCAACACGCTTCATCTATTGCCAACTATTTAGAAACAAATCATCATGAATATTATGTAAAAGATAGTGATATTTTTGAACTTATAGAACAAACTTCATTTTATTGGGATGAGCCATTTGGGGATAGCTCGTCACTTCCAACAATGATAGTTTCAAAAATGGCAAAAGAAAAAGTTGGTGTTGTTCTCTCTGCGGATGGTGGTGATGAGGCATTTTTTGGATATAGTAAATATATATTTTTAAATAAATTTTCAAATATTTTTTCTTCCTCTTTTAAACTTTCACTTTTAAAATTTTCTATCAATCTTATAGATGATAAGTTGATAGAAAATATCAATAATTACATACCAAAAAAATTTAGACAAACCAATATAAAAGATAAATTTTCAAAACTCAAAAGAGCGATTAACTCCAATAATTTATATAATATGTTTATGAATGCTAGTTCTTATACAGATAATAAAATTGTAACAAAAATGCTTAATTTAGAAATTAATAATACTATATTTAATAATTTTAAAAATCAAAATATTCCATCTTTTATGAGTCATATGATGGCAGTTGATTATAAAACTTTTATGAATGATGATGTTTTAACCAAAGTGGATAGAGCGACGATGAGTGTGAGTTTGGAGGGGAGAGAACCTTTGATTGACCATAGAATTATAGAATTTATGGCTCAAGTACCAGACTCTATCAAATATAAAAATAACCAAGCAAAATATCTAGCACGAGAAATTTTATATAAATATATTCCTAAAGAGATTATTGATAAACCAAAAGCTGGTTTTCAAATCCCACTAAATCAATTTTTACGAGGAGAACTTAGACATATAGTAGATAAGTATATTCATAAAGATAGACTTGATAGTAAAATTTTTAACATAGAAGAGATACTAAAAATAAAAAATGATTTTCTTAATGGTGCAGATAATGCGACGCAAATTTGGTTCATTATAAGCTTTCAAATGTGGAAAGAGCGGTGGTTTGATTAGTAAATTTTAGGCTAATAGTGTATAATATCGCCAAATAAGCTATATGAGAAATTATGAATCAATTTGAAAATTACCTAAAAAACAATCTCCCAACCGCAACATCTTTTCATCCCCATTATGAAGAGGCGATGGGAGCTATGTTGTTGGCGGGAGGAAAAAGATTTCGTCCAATGCTTCTTTTAAGTATCGTTGAAGCCTATGAACCTCAACTTGTAGAGTCATCTTTGAGAGTTGCTTTAGCCATTGAGTATATTCACACTTACTCACTTGTGCATGATGATTTACCTGCACTTGATAATGCCTCACTTCGTCGTGGACATCCAACTTTGCATACGATTTATGATGAGCGAACTGCGATTTTAGTAGGTGATGGCTTAAATACAGATGCTTTTTATCTTTTGGCAACTTCAGCACTTAGAGATGATGTGAAGATAAAACTTATTAAGATATTGTCAGCCAATGCTGGTATTAAAGGTATGGTTTTAGGTCAAGCGATTGATTTGTATTTTGAAAAAAAAGAGCTTCGTCTTGATGAAGTTAAATTTTTACATATCCATAAAACAGCTAAACTTATTGCTACTTCTATCGTTATGGGAGCGATTATTGTTGGGCTTAGCCAAAAAGAGCAAGACTCTTTATATCAATTTGGATTGGATTTGGGTCTGCTTTTTCAGATTCAAGATGATATCATAGATGAGACGCAAACGACTCAAGAGGCTGGAAAAACGACCAATAATGACGAAGATAAAAATAGTTTTATCAAAATTTTAGGTCTTGATGGCTCGGTTGAAAATGCTAATGATTTGGCAAATAAACTTCAATCAACATTTAAAACATTTGAACCAAAACTTCAAACCGCACTCTCCTTGCTCATGGAGAAATATCTATATCGACATATAAAAGGATAAAAATGAACTCACCACAAAATCAGATGAGAAAAAAAATGGCAAATACAATCCGCTTTTTAGCGGCTGATATGGTTCAAAGAGCAAATTCAGGTCACCCTGGAGCTCCAATGGGACTCGCTGATATCGCAGTTGTTTTAGGCGAACATCTTTCTCACAATCCCAAAAATCCAAAATGGCTCAACCGTGATAGATTAATCTTTTCAGGAGGACACGGTTCTGCACTTATCTACTCTCTTCTTCATCTTTGGGGATATGATTTAAGTTTAGAAGATTTGAAAAATTTTAGACAACTTGATTCTAAAACGGCAGGACATCCAGAGTATGGACATACCGATGGTGTGGAGATAACCACGGGGCCATTGGGACAAGGTGTGGCAAATGCTGTTGGTTTTGCAATGGCTAAAGTATATAGTGCAAATCAAGTCAATAGTGAAACTTGTGAACTCCTAGACCATAAAATATATTGCCTTTGTGGTGATGGTGACCTTCAAGAGGGTATTAGTTATGAAGCTTGTGCATTGGCTGGACATTTGGCACTTAAAGATTTGATTCTTATCTATGATAGTAATGCTATAACTATTGAAGGGGATACTTCTATTGCGTGGAGTGAAGATGTAGCAAAAAGATTTGAAGCACAAAATTGGAATGTTTTAAAGATTAGTGGACACTGCTATAAAGATATTGATGAGGCACTCCATGTTGCTAAAAATGCAACAAAACCAACACTTATTATTGCAAATACGGTTATAGGTAAAGGTGCTGGAGAGCTTGAAGGAACTCATCATACACATGGTGCTCCATTGGGTGAAAAGATTATTAAGGCATCAAAACTCAAAGAGGGATTTGACCCAGAGATACAATTTAATATTCCACAAGAT
>SDAZ01000149.1 GCA_006212005.1 Sulfurovum sp.
TATTGTAATCAACTATACCCACTTGGTACTTCATTATACAGACCTTTTTGTCGTTTCCTAATTCGAAATTATATCAAGTTAAGTTTAACTCTTTAGCCAAATACTCACCCGTATAGCTTCCACTCTTTTTATAATCCATTGCCACTTGTTCAGGAGTTCCAACAGCGATGACATTACCACCTTTATCTCCACCCTCTGGTCCCATATCGATGATGTAATCTGCATTTTTTATCATATCAAGATTATGCTCTATCACCACAACACTATTTCCAAGTTCAACTAGATGGTGCAAAACGCCTGTAAGCCTATCCACATCGGCGAAATGAAGTCCCGTTGTAGGTTCATCTAAGATATAAAGAGTATTGCCTGTATCTTTCCTGCTCAACTCTTTGGCAAGTTTAATTCTTTGAGCTTCTCCACCACTAAGCGTTGTCGCATTTTGTCCCAAAGTGATATAATCAAGCCCAACATCCATCAAAGTTTTAAGCTTAATCGCCATCGCAGGAATCGCTTTAAAAAACTCATATGCCTCACCTACACTCATAACCAAAACATCAGCGATAGATTTGCCTTTATAGAGAACTTCTAGCGTTTGAGGATTGTATCTTGAACCTTTACAACTATCACAAGTCACCATAACATCAGGCAAAAAGTGCATCTCTATCTTGATAAGACCATCACCTTGGCACTTCTCACACCTGCCACCTTTGACATTGAATGAAAATCGCCCTATCTTATACCCTCGTATCTCCGCTTCTTTTGTGGATGCAAAAAGTTTTCGTATCTCATCCATCACCCCTGTATAAGTTGCTGGATTACTTCTAGGAGTCCTACCTATCGGACTTTGGTCAAGATAAATAACCTTATCTAAAGCTTCAAGTCCATTTATCTCTACACCATCTATCTTATTGACTTTTCTAGCACGATTTAAAATCTCTCTAGCCACAGGTAGAAGCGTTTGAAGTATCAAAGAACTCTTACCACTTCCACTCACACCTGTAATGCAAACAAAGTTTTCAAGTGGGATAGAAGCCGAGATATTGGAGATATTATTCAATGTAACATTATTTATCTCAATATACTTTTTTTGCTCTCTATCAAATCTATGATGAACATCTTTTCGTCCAAATAGATAATCAGCTGTTATCGTTTTCGCTTTTTTTAACTCTTTTAAAGTTCCACTAAAAACAACCTCTCCACCAAATTTTCCAGCACCAACACCGATATCCACGATAAAATCAGCATTTAAAATCGTCTCTTTATCATGCTCCACGACAATAACACTATTGCCTTTTTCTTGCAAAGAGCGAAGTGTACGAATAAGTTTCATCGTATCTCTCTCATGAAGTCCGATAGATGGTTCATCGAGAACATACATCACGCCACTTAGCCCTGAACCAATCTGCGAGGCAATGCGTATCCTTTGAGCCTCTCCTCCTGATATCGTTCTGGCATCACGACTCAAAGTGATATATCCCAAACCAACATCATACAAAAAGAAAAGTCGCTCTTCTATCTCTTTTAAGATAGACTCTGCGATAAATTTCTGCTGTTGGCTTAGATGAGAAAAATTTTCACGATTATTAAAGAGTGCATAACACTGTTCTATTGGCATATTTATCACATCAGCAATATTTTTATCATTTATCTTAACCGCTAGTGAACTTGGTTGAAGCCTATGCCCATGACAACTATCACACACCTGCTCGGTCATGTATTCACCCAAATCTCTCTCTTCTGTAAACATATCATGAGCAATTTTTACGACACCTGGCCACTCACGAACTAGAGAGTGTTTTTTCCAATTAAAGCTCACTTTCTCACCTGCACCATAAAGAATCGATTTTTTTTGATACTCTTCAAGCTCGGCATATGGAGTATTTAGGGGTATCTCGTTGTGCTTACACAGAGCCATCAAAAACTCCATGTAATAGCTCTTATTGAAACCGTACATTATCTTTATAGCTCCATCTTTTATGGACAACGAGCTATCTATAACTTTTTTGATATCCAAAACATAACGAATCCCCAATCCATCGCAAACACTACACGCACCTTTTGGAGAGTTAAACGAAAAACTTATCGGCTCAAGCGGTTCAAAACTAATCTTACAATCAAAACATGCAAGATGCTCGGAATAATGGATAACTTTTGAGTGAAGTTGCATCTCCTCATGGTTCAAAATCTCAATCTCAACTTCACCATAACTCTCTTTTAATGCCTTTTCCACATCTGAAGCTATTCTCTCTTTACTATCTTGTGACACCACAACCCTATCGATGACCACTTTGATGGTATGTTTTTTGGTTTTACTCAGTTCTATATCTTCATCAAGCCTCACCATCACCCCATCAATCATTGCTCTAATAAAGCCTTTATGCCGAAGTGTGTCTATCATGTCGCTAAAAGTTCCCTTTTTCTCCTTGACCATCGGAGCGAGTATCACCAATTTCGAGCCATCGGGAAGTTTTAAAACCTCATTGATAATATCACTTGCATTCATCGAAGAGATAGGCTTCCCACAACTATGACAATACTGCTTTCCAACTCTTGCATAAAGAAGCCTTAGATAGTCATAAATCTCTGTAATCGTTCCAACCGTAGAACGAGGATTTTTCGATGTTGTCTTTTGGTCAATCGCAATCGCTGGAGTCAACCCCTCAATCTTATCCACATCAGGCTTCCCAACACGCCCCAAAAACTGTCTAGCATAACTTGATAATGACTCTATATATCTTCTTTGTCCCTCCGCGTAAAGCGTTGAAAATGCCAATGTTGATTTTCCACTTCCGCTTATACCTGTAAACACGACTAACTTATTTTTTGGAATCTCTAAATTGATATTTTTTAGATTATTCTCTTTTGCTCCAAAAATTCTAATTTTATCCATGACACCCTAACCTAAAATTAATTTATTTGCTGTAATCGACAATATAATAACATAAAAAATGACTAAAAAGCTTTTATAATTCTCTATTTTTATCTTATGCACAAGCCAAATTCCGATAAAAATACCAATAATCGAACCGACTGCCATAAACAAACCAGATTTATAATCTATCATACCTAAAAATGAGAGCGTAGTAAACGATGATATCGAAGTAAACGAAACATAAAAGAGTCCCACCGCAGAGGCTTTTTTAAGTCCAAAACCTAAAAAACTAACCAATATTGGGGTCATCAATAATGAACCACCAACACCCAAAAGTCCAGAAAAAACACCAACACCACTACCGATAAGAACATAAAGTGGGCGATGGATTACCTCTTTTTTGGTTGGAATTGGATTTGAGATAAAAAGTTTTAAAAGAGTAAAAAGAACCAAAGCTAAAAATAACCACTCTAAAAAGCTGTGATTGACGATTTTGACAAGATATGCACCCACCATCGCTCCCATTATCCCACCAAAACCGAAAAATTTCATATCTGACGAGTCATATGTCTGTTTTTTTCGATGGATGAGATATGCGATGAAGGAGCTAATGAGCATCTGAAAAACCGATATCCCTATCGCCTCTTTGATGTCAAAGCCCATATAAAGCAGTATAGGAACACTCACCGTTCCACCACCAACACCAAAAAATCCCGACATGATACCCACAAAGATACCAAGAACGATTAGCATGATTTCCATATTCACCCTTTCATTTTAAAAGGATGGATTATATCATTTTTATCTAAGGAGTAAGATATTTACATTTACCCTATGCTAAATCTAAACGCTTACTTGAAAAAAACTCGTCGATGATATCATGCATAAGAAGAGGAGAATCCACCCTATTTATCGTATCTCGAAATTTTGATGCACCCATATATCCAGCTTTGGAATAAGTATGAA
>SDAZ01000150.1 GCA_006212005.1 Sulfurovum sp.
AAGTCTAGTTTTTCATTCATTTTTTCATCAATCTTTTTATCGTTTTCAGTTAGTAAATCACTAACTTTAGTAGCTACATGGTTTAAATCTTCATCGGTTAGATTGCTTTTTGGGTTTATTTGGTTATCCTATTTTTGATTTATCTTAACATAAAAAACGCCCTAACCTATGAAAAAAGTTTTTTTATTTTTTTTGGTGGTTGCTTCAGTCGGTAACACTCTCTTCAGTCGGATTTTCTTCAGTCGGTTCTTCAGTCGGAGAAAAAGGGGCGATTGAAGTCCGACCGAAGCAATTTTTTCTAAACCGACCGAAGCGAGTAGGGGAGTGGATTGAAGACCGAAAAATATAAGAGAAAAATTTACACTATTAAACGCCCTCTTTCATAGTGGGTAAAGTCCAATTTTAAGGGGTTGTTATTGGTGGATTATCATCAAAGATACTTTTAAGAGGGTACTATCACAAAAAAACTTAAAAATTTATAAAAGTAAAGAGGAGTGTAAATGCAAAAAAGTTTGATAGAGTGCTTCAATCTGTTTCAAACAGTGGATAAAAATAACCGACTGAAGCAAAAGAGGGTTAAGAAACACCCCAATTCATAGTAGGAGTTATTTTATTTTTTGCACAATCGCTTAAATATGAATTGATAAGATTTTGGTAAGGGATACCAACCTTTTTAGCTAAAATCTTAAAATACTCAACCGTTTCAATCTCTAATTTAATTGAGATTTGTTTTTTTGTCTTTTTTGCGTATGGGTTCGCAACTGAATTTGTAAAATCATATTCTTCTCTCATGATAAAAACTCCTTATATAATTT
This sequence comes from Sulfurovum sp., assembly GCA_006212005.1. Taxonomy (GTDB): domain Bacteria; phylum Campylobacterota; class Campylobacteria; order Campylobacterales; family Sulfurovaceae; genus UBA1140. Next base: position 816 of record SDAZ01000150.1, read on the forward strand.
TGTCTCTTTGTTTGTTGATTTTCTAGCACTAATTATTCGAATAACTTCATCATTTTCACGATAACAATGCACCACGGTTAAAATATTTATCTTACTTGAACCAAGTAAAATAAAACGCTCTTCATTGATACTATGGTCAGGGTCAGGGATTAATCGTGCGAATTCATCATCAAATACACTTTTAGCCTCTTCAAAAGATACATCGTGTTTTTTAATATTTGCTTTTGCTTTGAGTTCATCCCAACTAAATTTTAATGTTTTCATAATGATATTATAATTATTTTGAAATGATTTGTCAATACATGAAAGATATTAATGAGAATTTAAAGGGCGTTTGGATTCACTCTAAAGGGCTTGATAATCATCTGAAGCATATCCACAAAGACCACCACGGCGTTAAGATGATTTAAGGGCGTTTATCTTCATCTCAAGCATTTAAATATCATTTGAATCAACATCTCAAGAGGGTTAAATATCATCTGAAGACAATCACAATCACCGATTCAAAGAGCTTTTAAGGCTTGATAATCAAAAGTAAATCTAAGGGCTTATCAACTCCAACAACATCAAAGAGATTTAAGGGCGTTTGGATTCATTCTAAGAGCTTTTAAATTTAATTAGTTATAATTGAAAGAAGATTTAAAGCTATTGAAAAGGTGTTTATAGATGACAAAAAATCAAATCATAGAGTATTTAAAATCAAAAAAAGAGACTTTTAAAAATCAGTATGGCGTTACAACTTTGGGATTATATGGAAGTTATGCACGAGATGAAGCCACAGATAATAGTGATGTTGATATCTTTTATCTAAGAGATGAGAGCTTTGAGTTAAAAAGTGGTTTAGAATTGATGTTTTTAGGTGATGAAATAGCGAATGAACTAAATTTGAATAAAGTTGATTTTGTGAGTTTAAAATATATGAATCCAATTATTAAACATTATGCTCAAAAGGATTTTATCTATGTATAGCCAAAAGAATTTGATATATATTTTTACAATGCTTGAATGTATAGAGAAATGTTGGATATATTCAAAAGATTACGATAACACTCATGATTTTGTTTGGGAGAACGACCAAAGAGACCTAAACGCCACGATTAGTTTATTTATTGCTATTGGTGAAGAGTCAAAAAAGATTGATGAATCATTGAAAAATGATATAGAGATAAAGATAAAATGGAAAAATATCGCAGGGATTAGAGACAAAATATCACATAATTATAGAGGTGTTAATGAAGATGTTTTGTGGAGTATTATTCATAGTGATTTATATGATGTGAAAAATGCTCTTATTGAAATGATAACACTTTTAAATCCACCTAAAGAGGCTTTAAATGAATTTTTAGACTCTATATATTATAAACATTTGCAGTATTTAAGAAATATTCCAAATAGTGAAACACTAGAAGCCATGAGAGATATTAAAAGTGATAAAAATTACGAAACGATTACACTAAATGATTTAAAACGCTGATAGTCTAATTAATTGATGAAAAAGGGCGTTTTGATTCAGTCTAAGAGCCTACAAAAGCATTTAAATATCATCTGAAGCAATATCCACAATCACCGATTCAAAGACCATCAAGAGGGGTTGATATCACGCTGATAGAGTATCAGATGAAGCAAGAAAGAAACATATCAATACATAAACCCAAAAAGCCATAAAGGAATTTTATCACCATAACCCACCTCTATATCATCAGCCACTACAAAGCCATTTTTAACATTTTTGAGTTGTTTAAAATCTTTACCTTTACCACCGATTTCAATAGTATAAATTTCATCAATAATAAAATCACCACTTTTAGGATAATCCAAATCATGAAAATATGAGACCATAGAATAAAAAAAAGTCTCTCTCATAGTGCCTATTTTTGGAGTATTGCAAAAGACACTAAAAAGATTTGTATTGTCAAGATAGAGTTTTTCAGGTTTAGAAATGACACTTACACCGTTTGTTTTAGCTCCTAAGATTCGGATAAGTCCAGCACTTTGTAAAATCCAAAGATACTTATATAGTGTTCTTTGATTGAGTTCGACAGCTCCACAAAGCTTAAAAATGTTTATATCAAATGGTTCACTCATGCAAATCATCATTATCATCTTTTTAAGGGCGTTTATCTTATCATAACCTATATCATAAATAGCAGTTAAATCAGTTTCTAAAACTTGCATAGATGAGTTTAAAAGCTTTAGATTGAAACTCTTTTTACTCTTGATGTAAAACGGATAAGCTCCATAAGTTAAGTATTTATTGAAGTACTCAAACGGCTTGATTGTGCTATTTACCTCTATTGCTATTTGTTCATGATTTGACAATATCTCATCTAGTGAGTAGCTTTTTAGATGTATTTTAGTTTCCAACTCCAAAAACTCTCTAAAAGATAAGACAGGCAATTTATAAATCACTACTCTACGACTCAAATCAGCTTTAGCGTTATTGATAGCGACAGCATTTGAACCAGTGAATATCACTTTCAATTCAAAGAAACTATCATAAATAAGTTTTAATTCTATCTCAAAATTTTTAATTTTATGAATTTCATCAATAATAAGAACTTCACCGCCCATTTTTTGAAACTCATTAGCGATATTAAATAAACCGTGATTAATTACCGATGGGTGGTCAGCTATGATATAAAGTGTTTTTTGTGATAAGTTTTCTTTTAAATATTGTAGTAAAATAGTGGTTTTACCGACTCCTCTTGAGCCAATGATTCCTATAAGTTGTTCATTAAAATCTATATTATCGTATAAAAATCTTTTGAATATTGGTAGCTTTTGTGTTTTGATTTGAGCTGATAGAGTCAATAAAGATTGTATCATTTTTTGTATCCTATTACAAAATTTTATATATTTATTTTGTATTCTAACCCAAATTGCTAGTTAAAACTTAATGACTTAAAGAGCATATCAAGACTATAAGCCAAAATAAAAAGCTTAAGTTTAACGAGAAAACCACCAATCGAAGTAGCTTTAATGACTTTACCAAATTTT
>SDAZ01000151.1 GCA_006212005.1 Sulfurovum sp.
ATATCATTGGATAAACATCTCTGATTATGCTTCGACCTTTACATTAGAAAGTTATATTAATAAAATTTTAAAGAATTATGGTAAGGATGATTTTTTTGAAATTAAATTTAGGTAGGTACTTATATGCCCGAAGTATTAGCAATTAGTGGATTTAGTCGTGACGAGTGTTTATCTTTTGACGAACCTAAAGAAGTTATGTTACGCTTTAAAAATTGGATTAATAGTAATTGTAAGACAAAACCATATTTTATTTCTGATAATAATGGCTTTGATTGGCAATTTATTAATTGGTATTTCATGTATTTTTTAGGAGATAATCCATTTGGTTATAATTCTACAAATTTAAGGTCATTATATCAAGGATTAAAGCAAGATAAGAATGCTCATTTTAAACATTTGCGAATAACTACACACTCCCATAATGCATTAGATGATGCCATAGGAAATGCCGAAGCATTATTAAAAATTATTGATGAATACAAATTGAATATTTTGGATGGATTAAAATGAAAAAAATATCTTTTTTGATTTTTTTAGTGGTTTTTATAGCCACTTGGATAAAACCTATATGGGTTTATGAACAGTCTCTTCACAGCTCTTTAACGATAATTGCTCTCATGGTTCTTTGGTTTTATCATAAAAAGTACGCTATCAACGAGAGAGATTTTGCACTTATGATGCTTTTTTTGACACTTCATACTGTGGCTGGGTATTGGTTGTATTCAAATGTGCCTTATGAGCGTTGGAGTCAATCACTATTTGGCGTTTCGCTAAATGAGTTTTTGGGATGGGAAAGAAATAACTTTGATAGACTCATTCACCTTTTTTATGGGATTTGTATCACTCCTTTTATTATCTCTCACTTCTCTAATGTTAAAAAAGTGGAGAAAAAAACGGCTTTTTGGATTGCTATTGGATTGATTGTGATAACAAGTGTGATTTATGAGTGGCTTGAATGGTTAGTTGCTATTTCTCTTTCTCCTCACGATGCTGAGGCTTACAATGGACAGCAGGGTGATATGTGGGATGCACATAAAGATATGCTTTTAGCAACGCTGGGTGGTATGGTTTGGTATTTTAAAAGCAAAGCTTCAGATAAGACTTTTACCGAAAACGACTAAAAATCTTTTTGAAGTTCAAGCTTACTTTGCAAGTGGTCTCTTCAAAGGTATAAGCATCTTCTAAAAAATCACCCACTTTATCGTATTTTGAATCTTTAAGGTGGTATATCTTAGCGTATAAATCATCAGGATAGACTAAAATATAATAGGTCACTTTCTCTTTTTCATAAATGCTAAATTTATAGATTTCATCTCTTCTTGCTGTTGAAGGGGAGATAATCTCTACGATAATCTGTGGTGCTTTGGTTAAATATCTCTCATTAGTCTCACCACAAGTCAACACAACATCTGGTTTAAGAGTCGTATCGTCGTTTATCTTATAATCAATTTCTCCTAAAACTTCACATTGTGTACAATTCTCAAGTTCATTTCTTAATTGATAAATCAGTTCTGTTGCAATAGACTGATGTCTTTTCATAGGAGCTGGAGACATAGCATAAGCTACTCCATCTATCAACTCCCACTCGCCATCCCACTCTTTATAATCATCATAAGTATAATATTCAATATTTTGTGCTAAATATGCCATTTGTTTTTCCTATTGATTCTTTTTTTTATTATAGCACACTTAGTCAAAATCATAGAACTCTTTTATATTAGCTTTATTTTTTAAACATATTTATTAAAATGCTATGGTAAGATGTTTTAAATAAAATCTTTTGATACTATCTATAAGGAGAAAACTTGAAGTATGTTATTGTATTTTTAGTATATTGTTATCTTCTTGTGTTTATAGGTTGTGGTGGCGGAGGTGGTGATTCTACTAAGACTACTAATTATACCTCTAATCCAAAAACAGGTATATTTCTTGATTCTCCTGTTTATGGTTTGGCATATAAAACTGCTACACAAAGTGGATTTACAAATGAAAAGGGAGAATTCACTTATTTTGAGGGAGAAACAATAGAATTTCAAATAGGAGACTTAACGCTAGGAACTGTGAAAGCTAGTAATATAATCACTCCTTATACGATGGCTGGTGATACAGATATTGAAAATCCAAGTTCAAAAGCCATTAATATTGCAATGTTATTGCAAAGTTTAGATAGTGATAGAGATGGTGATGAGATTTTGGATATACGAAGTCTGCAAAATCATAAATTTACACAAATAGATTTAACTTCTTCTACAGAAAATATGACAACACAAATAACAAATTTATTAGCTAATAATTTTATGCTTGGTGATTCAAATTATCGCATTTCCATAACTTCAAAAGATGCTAAAGATTATATGGATACTTATATCAATAATTTAGAAACAACTGGCGATGATCCAAAAATAGGCGAACAGTGGCATCTTGATACATTAGGCTTAGATACCATTGTGGGGAGGAGAATAAATCAAACTTATATTCAAATAGTAGATGATGGTTTTGATAGTGCACATGAAGATTTGAAAGAAAATTATGATGAGAGTCGCTCATGGAATGTTTTTACAAACACTAAAGATCCAACATCTTCACATTCTTCTCTAACTCACGGCACAAGGGTAGCTGGAATTATAGGAGCTCGTGGATTTAATGGTATTGGATTAAGGGGAATTGCCCCTTATTCTAAAATATCAGGATATACCTTTCTGGGTTTTGATAGCGAGGGGAGAGGCTTATCAAACGGAATAGTAGCACTCGAAAAAGCTTGGTTAAGTGGGGATGGTGCAAACGATATACTGGTTAGTAATAATAGTTGGGGAACTTCTATTGATAACGATTATGATATGGAGAGAATTTTAGAGAAAGGCTCAAAATTATTGAGAGATGGCAAAGGGAGAATTTATGTTTTTGCTGCTGGAAATGAAAGAGTTGCCATAGATACACCAACAAAAAAACTTGGTGGAAATTCAAATTTATCTCATCTTGCGAATAACCAATATGCTATTGCAGTTGCAGCTTTGAGATGGGATGATATAGTTACAAATTATTCATCACCTGGGGCAAATATTTTAGTGAGTGCATATGCTGATGGGTATGGGTATAGAAATATTGTAACTACCGATAAAAACAATAGTTATTTTGATTATTTTAACGGTACAAGTGCAGCAGCTCCAATGGTAAGTGGTATCATAGGGCTTGTTTTGGAAGCTTGTCCAAATCTAACTTATCGTGATGTGAAATATTTATTATCAACTACTTCTAATAAAATAGATATAAATAATCCAACTTGGGTAAAAAATAGTGCAAGTTTATGGCATAGCACTGATTATGGATATGGAGTTATTGATGCTAGTGAAATGCTTAGTGTTTGCAAAAATAATTACACAAATCTTACTGTGGTCAAAGAGATAAATACGACAATTTTGAGTACATATCCTGATATAAATATAACCTTTGATAGCAGTGGAAATGGTATTGATTTTAATTCTATCTCACTCACAACTGATATGACAAAGGTTGAATGGGTGGGGGTTTATTTTAAATATTTACACCATGCTCGTGCTGGTGATTTGCAAATGACACTTAAGTACCTACCTAAATTTAATTTCAAAAAAATCATCCTTACCATAATTCTTTAAAATTTTATTAATATAACTTTCTAATGTAAAGGTCGAAGCATAATCAGAGATGTTTATCCAATGATATTTCATATGCTTCCAAAGCATTTCTATCCGATTGAGTTGAGGAGAATAAGGAGGCAAAAAATAAAGGTACAGACCTCTCTTTTCCCAGTCCA
>SDAZ01000152.1 GCA_006212005.1 Sulfurovum sp.
GCAAAAAAACTATAATCACAAACTTTTAAACTATGTTATCTTATTTTAAGTTTGAATATTGTAGTATCTCTTAAATAAGACAAAAATAGTCTGATTTGATTTCTAAAGGTAAAAAATGAAAGTTTATTTAGACAATAACGCTACAACGATAGTTGACCCACATGTTTTTAGTGAGATGGAACCATTTTTTGTACAAAAGTATGGAAACCCAAATTCACTTCACGCTTATGCTAGTGAGACTCACCGACCACTAAAAACTGCTATGGAGAAGATTTATGCGGGGTTAAATGCCTCAAGAGAAGATAGTGTTGTGGTAACTTCAGGAGCTACTGAAAGTAACAACTGGGTTTTGCAAAGAATCTATTTTGACTATATTTTAACTGGAAGAAAAAATCATATTATCGTAAGCGAAGTCGAACATCCATCGGTTTTGGCAACTGCTAAATTTATCGAATCATTGGGCTGTAAAGTTACCTATCTACCTATCAATCAAGATGGACTTATCGAAGCTCATACAGTTAGTGCTTTTATCACGCCAAAAACTGCTTTAGTCTCTATTATGTGGGCAAATAATGAAACAGGTGCAATTTTTCCAATTGAAGAGATAGCTCAGCTTTGTCAAGAGAAAGGAGTTTTATTTCATACTGATGCAGTTCAAGCGATTGGTAAATTTCCAATTGATTTGAAAAGTGTACCAGTTGATTATCTTACTTTTTCAGCTCATAAATTTCATGGACCAAAAGGGGTTGGTGGACTTTTTATGAGAAAAGGTAAAGAGCTACAACCAATGTTGCATGGTGGTTCTCAAATGGGTGGACTTCGTTCTGGAACACTAAATGTTGCGGGAATCGTTGGTATGGGTAAGGCTATGGAGTTGGCAAGTGATGCACTTGATTTTGAGATGCACGATATTAAAGAGTTAAGAGATAGTTTTGAGGATGAACTTCTAACTATCAAAGATACATTTGTGGTAACACCAAGAGCAAAAAGAACACCAAATACGATTCTCATCTCTTTTAGAGGAATCGAAGGTGAAGCGATGCTTTGGGACTTAAATAAGGCTGGAATCGGTGCGAGTACAGGAAGTGCGTGTGCGAGTGAAAGTTTAGAAAGTAATCCTGTTATGGAAGCGATTGGTGCTGAAGCTGATTTGGCTCATACGGCGATTCGTTTTTCACTTAGTCGTTTTACAACCAAAGAAGAGATTGATTATGCGATTGTGGTTGTCAAAAAAGCAGTTGAGAGACTTAGAGGCATCTCAAGTTCTTATGCTTACACAAATGTTTGTAGTTAAAAAAAGTCATTATTAGGAGAAAAAAATGGGAATAGATAGTTTAATCGGCGGAACAATTTGGGATGAATACAGTGAAAAAGTAATCTCTTTGATGGATAACCCACAAAATATGGGTGAGATTACAGAGCAACAAGCCGAAGCGATGGGTGCTAAACTTATTATCGCAGATTTTGGTGCTGAAAGTTGTGGAGATGCGGTAAGACTCTATTGGGCAGTTGACCCTAAAACGGATGTTATCATTGAGTCAAAATTTAAAAGTTTTGGTTGTGGAACGGCAATAGCAAGTAGCGATACTATGGCCGAGCTTTGTAAAGGTAAAACTGTTGATGAAGCGGTGAAGATTACAAATATTGATGTTGAAAAAGCGATGAGAGACCATCCAGATGTTCCAGCTGTTCCACCTCAAAAAATGCACTGTTCAGTTATGGCATATGATGTTATCAAAAAAGCAGCATCGCAATACAAAGGTGTTGATATGGAGAGCTTTGAGTCTGAAGTCATCGTTTGTGAATGTGCTAGAATCTCACTCTCTACGCTTAGAGAAGTTATCAGACTAAACAACTTGACAACAGTTGAGCAGATAGCTGACTACACAAAAGCTGGAGCATTTTGTAAATCATGTATCCGTCCTGGTGGACATGAAGCTAAAGATATCTATTTGGTAGATTTGCTTACAGAATATGAAAAAGAGAAACTAACAAAAATAGCTGATATGAGCATGAGTGGCGATGTGGCGTTTGCTCAAATGACCATTGTACAAAGAATCAAAGCTGTTGATAAGATAGTTGATGACAATATCCGTCAAATGCTTATCATGGATGGTGGAAACATGGAGATTTTGGACATCAAAGAAAATGGCCCTCATTTTGATATCTATATCCGTTATCTCGGTGCTTGTAGTGGATGTGCTAGTTCTAGTACGGGGACACTTTTTGCGATTGAGCATATTTTAAGAGAAAAATTGGATGAAAATATCAGAGTTTTACCGATATAATTTTTCTTTATAGTAGCCTTTTGGGGGCTACTAAACTCATTTTTTTACTCTGTCATCCATCCTCGTTGTGCCATATCCTGAACTACAGCACAATCACCCAACCTACATGCTGTCCTTGCATCCATCATTGCAGATTTGTAATCTCCTGATAATCCGTATGCCCATCCACGATTGATATAAGCTTCAAGAATATTTGGATTTGACTCTATAATCACTGTATAATCTTTTATCGCCAAATCATACTCTTTTAGGTCACTATGTGCCAATCCGCGATTGTAATAAGCTTCAAGAATATTTGGATTTAACTCTATAACTTTTGTGTAACTTTTTATAGCAGAAGTATAATCTTTTAACTCATCGTAAGACATTCCAATTTGAAAATAACTTTCAGCTTTAGATATATTATCGCCAAATAATACACCTACTGTAAGCAACAGTGATAAACCAACTTTTTTCATATTTTTTCCTTTTTTCAATCTTTAAATCATGTCTATTCTTAATAAAATCTTCTCTTACTCCCTTGTGAGTCCTTTTTGTTTCAAAAGTCCAATTAATTCACAATCACCGAGACTACAAGCTTTTTTGGCATCAGTAGTTGCTGATATATAATCAGCTTGGATTGCGTAAGCGAGTCCACGGTTATGATAAGCATCAACATAACTTTGATTTAAATTGATGCTCTTTGTATAGTCTATTATTGCAGAAGTATAATCTTTCAATGCGGAATATGAAATTCCTCGATTATAATAAGCATCTGTATAATTTGGATTTAATTCGATAGCTTTTGTATAATCTTTTATCGCAATGGAATAATCTTCTTTCATCATATATGAATTTCCTCTGTCATAATAAGCTTGGGCTGAATTTGGGTTTATACTCATCGCTTCTGTGTAATCTTTTATTGCTGAAGCATAATCTGCTAACTCATGATAAGAAAGTCCACGATTTGTCATAGCAATATCATAAGTTGAGTTTAATTCGATAGCTTTTGTATAATCTTTTATTGCTGTCGAATAATCTTTCAATTTATGATATAAAAGTCCACGGTTATTATACGCATCGGTAGAATTTGGATTTAATTCGATAGCTTTTGTATAATCCTTGATAGCAGAAGGATAATTATTATTGAGTTGATATGCGAGACCACGATTATAATAAACACTATCATAATTTGGATTTAAGGCTATAACTTTTGAGAAATCTTTGATAGCAGACGGGAAGTCTTCCAATTGACCATACGAACTTGCACGATAAAAGTAAGCATCTACATAATTTGGACTTAACTTAATAGATTTTGTATAATCCTTGATAGCCAACGCATATTCATTTTTTAGTTGATAGGTAAGTCCAGTTTCATAATAACTTTCTGCATCAGACAAATTATCACCAAACAACGCACTTCCAACAACCAATAATGATAATACAATCTTTTTCATCTTTTTTC
>SDAZ01000036.1 GCA_006212005.1 Sulfurovum sp.
AGATAAATGAGATTGCCGAGCCTTATACGATTAAGGAAAAGGATGGTCTAAAAGTTCCTATCCCACGACATACGGTGAAAAAAGGTGAAACTCTCTCTTCTATCGCTAAAGTTTATGGTACGACTTACCAAAAATTGGCTGAATATAATGAGATATCAGCTCCATATAGCCTAAAAATAGGACAAGTTTTAAATCTCATACAGGTTTTTGATGAAGCGATAGAGTTTGTGGATAGTGATGATAAGCCAATTTGTTTTGTTGATTATATTTTGTATCTTGAAAATGATATTAAAGTCGTTGGAACTACGGATAAGGATGGCGTAAGTCAGAGGGTTACAACAAGTGTGGCAATTGGAATTGAAGGTTTTAATTTCAATTCTATAAATATTTACAATGAAGGATATTGAAATGTTTGATGATAGATATTTATTTGTTGAATATATAGCAACTAATCCTAAAAATTTAGAGAAGTCTAAAATTAGAATTCCAGAGGTAACAAGAAGTCTTACATTAGGAGAAATAGCAATGTGTAAAACTATTTTTGCTAATTCAATTAGGTATCAAGAAATTAAAATAAATGCAAGAAATTATATGACGATGGGTGCAATGGGAGTAGGAGGAGAGATTTATTTTAATCCAAAGCGATATGAAGTTGACTATTCTATGGCTAGTCGATTTATTCAAGAATGGTTTATTCATGAAATGACTCATGTTTGGCAATATCAAAAAGGATATCCAGTATTTAAAATTGGTCTTGATTTACAAGCTGTTATGATAACTAATAATGTTGAACCTTACATGTATAATATTATGGCATCAAAACTTGATACTAATAATCAACAAATTCTTTCTAGTTTTCAGGATTATAATATGGAATCTCAAGCTTGTATTTTAGCTCATTATTATGCTATATTTATTAATCCACCACCAAAAGGAGATAAAAAAGAAACATTAAAAACTATTATTGGTAATAATCACAAAGGTTATGATTATTTATATATTCCTGATTCTACAAAAAATATGCGATTAGCAAATTTAAAACGAGTGGCTGAATCATTTATCAAATCAGATAAAAATTCTAATTGGCTACCGAAAAAGTGGATAGATTTTAATTATTTGGTAAAAGAAGCAAAAGGCGTATAGATGGTTGAATTAATTTTTTTTATTATCGCTATTATCATGATTATTATATCATTACAAATCAAAAAACCACTTTTAAAGTGGTTTTTTATAGTTATTTTTTTAGTTTTTCTATTTCTTTTATTTATATCTAAAAATGGTTTTTTATGGCACTATCTTGACCAAAAAGAATTTCCAATAGATAAAAATATAGGAATCATTATAAAAAATAATCAACCATGTTTTTATATAGATGATGAAATTGAGAATATTGAAAAGTATAAAATTACAGGTATGGATGTTGAAGATAAATCAGCAGTTGATTTTAGATTTCACACGCTTCAATGGTTTACTTCGGAAAGAATGAAGCCTATTTCGTTTGAGATGATGAATTCACAAGATGAATGTATAATATATGGAGATGAAAAATTAACAGATGAACAAAATAAATCTCAAGAGTTAAAAGAAAATACTTTGTATTCGGTTGGATTTGGTGACAATTCTAATACTAACGATTTTATTGGTTTTAGTTTTTATAAACTTTTTAAACTCCATAAAAACTCATCAACAGGAAAAATGGAAGTTGCGATTGTAGATAACTAAAATAAACTACACTCCAGCTTATTTGAGTTGGAGCTAGATTTAATTGTAAAAATGGGAGTTTTCACAAATTTCCTATTTTTGTAGCCGTGAGGAAAATAGATGTATAAATTTTTAAAAATCATACTGTGGATTTTTCTGATTGGTGTTGGACTTATTTTTGCTTTATTTTTGATAATATCTTTGAGTCACGAGTACGATAAGCACATTAACCATCTCAAAGAGGCGGAGTTTATGAGCAAATGTGAATCTGCGGATATGTACATAGAAACTGATGGGTTTACCCCAGATGAGTTAAATAGTACAAATGAAATTAATGTAACTCATTTTGAAAATAGCAGAGAAATTGATAATTATTCTTATGATTATGGTTATATACCTGTTTCTAAAAATGCTATATATATTATAGAGCAAAAAAATGGTCAAAAATATACGGTTTCAGATGTTAAATATAAAGTTGGATATCATGAAGATTGGCTTAATTATGTTCCTGAGTGTATTATAGACACTTGTAAAATAGATGGGAAACTTGCAAAAAGATGTGAAGTACAATTTATGAAATAAACTATAAACTTCCAGCTCATTTGAGTTGGAAGAAATCAAAACTTAAACATTCCTCTTAACATAGCTCTTTTTATGTGGGATATAACAGTTGGTGCAATCTTGATGAATAGCGTCATTATATTCAAAAACACCGCCATATTTTGAGTTTATACAACACTTGCTATATAGCGTTTTATCCTCAACATTTGCCAATCCATCATCATCAAACTCAAAATGAGGACAAGCACAAAAAAAGCAGTTAAGCTCTTTGATATCATGACATTTTTTATCCATTGAATATAAAAGACAAAAATCTTTCTCTTTTTTCACCATATTGTCATAATCAAAATACTCTACAATCTCTTTGCTATCTAAAGCTTGAAGTTTGGCTAAAATCTGCTCTTTCTTCTTTTGATGCTCATCAAGCCACTCATCATATCTCATCGATTATAATTCTTTGAATAGTTGGACTCAACTGTGTTGTCATCTCATAACTTATCGTACCAAAATGTTGAGCAATCTTATGAGCATCATCAAAGATACAAATCTCATCATCATCACCCTCAACCGTTATCAAATCCATCGATACACGCCCCAATATCTTCTTGCCATTGGCTAAAACCAAACTTTTTGAGGCATCTCCTCGTCTAAATCCATCACCATATCCGATATCATACGAGCTAACCAACATCTCTTTTGGAGCGATAAATTCTGCTCCATACCCTACTCTTTGAGATTTTTTTAATAGCCTTGATGATGTCTTTTTCGCCCACAATGAGAGTACAGGTTTTAAATCATAATCCCCATAACAGAAAGGTAAATGACTATATCCATAAGCACCTATACCAATACGAACCAAATCTTCATCAAATCCACCACAACGAAGTGTTGAAGCTGAATTTTGTGAATGAAATCTCACATTTTCAAATCCAAGATTTTTTACCATCTCTTTTACGATTTGAAAATTTTTTTGTTGCCAAAAGAGTTCACTACTAAGCTCATCTGCACTTCTAAAATGCGTCATAACCCCTTTTAAGATAAGCTTCTTTTCAATGATAAGCTCCAATGCCTCGTCTAAATCTTTCATCTCAATCCCACTACGATGCATTCCCGTATCAACTTTAAGCTCAACGATAGAGCCAAGGTGGGCATTTTTTATCCCATCCATACTGTTTATCGCAAAAGAGAGATTTTGATGTGTTGGAAAAGCTTTATCGTTTAGAATAAGTGTATTTTTGAAAAATTTACAAATCTGCAATGCCTCATTATAGGTTCGTACAACTGCCTCTTGTATCCCAAACTCACTTGCTTTTGATGCTATCTCTAAGAGACCATGACCATAAGCATTATCTTTTAGCACGATAGCTAACTTCTCTTTTGAGCCACACTTTAGGGCAAATTGATTTAAATTATGAAAAAAATTGTCGATGTTAAGTTTAATATATGCCATGAGCAATTATAGCATAAGTTTATAACCTTTTAAAAAGTTTCATTTTGGTTATTGTGGTAAAATTGCATTTTAAAATTTACCTATAAAAAGGAATCAAAGTGTCAAATAGAGTAGTTATAATTGGAGCAGGTGGCGTTGGTAATGTTGTTGCATTTAAATGTGCCATGAATAGTGAAGTATTTAACGAGATTATTTTAGCCAGTAGAACAAAAAGTAAATGTGATACCATAGCTAAAGATATTTTAGAGATGACAGGCAAATCGATAGAGACTGCGAGTATTGATGCTGATAATGTTGATGAGTTGGTTGCTTTTTTTAAAGAAACAAAGCCAAAGATGGTTATCAATGTGGCTCTTCCTTATCAAGATTTAACGATTATGGATGCGTGTGTAGCGTGTGGAATTGACTATTTGGATACAGCAAATTATGAACATCCAGACACAGCAAAATTTGAGTATAAAGAGCAATGGGCAAAAGATGAAGCATTTAAAGAGGCTGGTATCATGGGACTTTTGGGCAGTGGATTTGACCCAGGTGCTACCAATGTATTTTGTGCTTATGCTCAAAAACACTATTTTGATGAGATTCATACGATTGATATCTTAGATTGTAACGCTGGAGACCATGGATATCCATTTGCGACAAACTTTAACCCAGAGATAAATCTAAGAGAAGTGAGTGCAAAAGGGCGATATTGGCAAAAAGATGAAAATGGGAAAGGTGAGTGGATAGAGACTGAACCGATGGAGATTATGCAAGTGTGGGATTATCCGCAAATTGGTGCAAAAGATAGTTATCTACTTTATCATGAAGAGATGGAGAGTTTGGTTAAACATATCAAGGGACTTCAAAGAATCAGATTTTTTATGACTTTTGGTCAAAGCTACCTTACTCACATGAAGTGTTTGGAAAATGTTGGGATGCTAGGTATCAAAGAGGTTGAGCATAAAGGGATGAAAATCGTACCAATGGAGTTTTTAGCAACTCTTCTTCCAGACCCTGCGAGTTTAGGCGTAAGAACCAAAGGTAAAACAAATATCGGAATCTTTGCAAAAGGTTTAAAAGATGAAAAAGAGCGAACTATCTATATCTATCAAGTAAAAGTTCATGAAGAGTGTTATGCGGAGGTAAAATCTCAAGGGGTTAGTTATACAACAGGAGTTCCTGCGATGATTGGAGCGAAACTTATGCTTGAGGGTAAATGGCAAGAAAAAGGGGTTTTCAATATGGAGCAACTTGACCCTGATTATTTTATGGAAGAGATGAATAAGCAAGGTTTACCATGGAATGTGATTGAAGTTGAACCAAATCAATCGTTTATAGTAGGTTAATATGGTTAAAATCTCACGCATCAATGAGCAAATCTTGAATACTCTTCCCTCTCCATGTTGGCTTTTAGAGGAGCATCTTTTAAGAGCAAATATGGAACTTTTAAAGAGTATCAAAGAGCAAACAGGGGTTAAAATCCTTTTGGCTCTTAAGGGTTACTCATTGTGGAGCAGTTTTGATGTGATAAGTTCGTATCTTGATGGATGTTGTGCGAGTGGTATCAATGAAGCTATGTTGTCCAGCGAAGAGTTTAAAAAGCAGACACATACCTACTCTCCTGCATTTAAAGAGAGTCAAATTGGCTCTATTGCGAAGATATCATCCGATATGGTTTTTAACTCACCAGCTCAATTTAAAAGATTTAGTGCTTTAGCAAAAAAGACCAATCCATCTATATCGTTAGGGCTTAGGATAAATCCTGAATATTCGGAATCACCTGTGGATATGTATAACCCTTGTGGACTCTACTCAAGACTTGGTACAACACTTAAAAATTTTGATGAATCTATCTTAGAAGAGTTAGAGGGGCTTCATTTTCATGCACTTTGCGAACAAGACTCATCAGCATTGGAAAAAGTATTGGAAGTTTTTGAAGCCAATTTTAAAACCTATTTTAAACATCTAAAATGGGTAAATTTTGGTGGAGGGCATCATATCACTCGTGATGGTTATGATGTTCAAAAATTGATTGAACTCTTAAATGATTTTAAAAGCAGATATCCTCATCTTGAAGTTTATCTCGAACTCGGAGAAGCGGTCGGATGGCAAACAGGTGTTCTTGTGGCAACGGTGCTAGATATTGTAGATAATGGGATGAAAAGTGCCATTTTAGACACATCAAATGAGGCTCATATGCCAGATACTGTTATCATGCCTTACCGTGCTGATGTTAGAGGAAGTAGTGAAGCAAATATTAAAAAATTTACCTATCGACTCACGGGGAATACCTGTTTAGCTGGAGATATCATGGGTGATTATAGTTTTGATAAAGAGCTTGAAATTGGTGATAAGATTATCTTTGAAGACCAAATCCACTATACGATGGTTAAAGCAACAACTTTCAATGGTATTCCTTTACCCTCGATTGCAATATTGAGAGAAAATGGAGAGGTTGATGTGGTTAAAAACTTTGATTATGATGAGTTTAAAGATAGACTCTCCTAATCTGTAAACATTAAAAAAATGATGATTAAACTCTATTTAAACATAGTAGATGATATAATCGCACATTAAATTTGGAGTAAGCAATAATGAGTAGTCAATTTGGTATAGATATTTGGGGTGATGATAATTTTATCATCAAAAATGACACGATAAACATCAACTATAAGTCTCAACCTTCGCTTTTAGCGATTACAGACAGTATTAGAAGTAAAGGGTATAAAGGACCTTTGTTATTGAGATTTCCACATCTCATCAAAAAGCAAATTTCTACTCTTTATAGTGAGTTTAATCGTGCAATTGATGAATTTGCATATCAAGGTAAATTTCAAGCCGTTTTTCCCCTAAAAGTAAATCAATTTCCAAATTTTGTAAATTCATTGGTAGATGTTTCAAAAGAGTTTAATTATGGACTTGAAGCTGGAAGTAAAGCAGAGTTAATCATCGCTATCACACACACACCTCTAGGGTCTCCGATTACCGTCAATGGATTCAAAGATAAAGAGATGATATGTCTTTGTTTTATCGCTGCAAATATGGGACATAATATCACCATTACCATAGAGGGACTAGGAGAGCTTGAAACGATACTTGCTGTGAATGATGAGTTCAATAAAGGTGTAACCAATCATATCACGCCAAAGATTGGGCTTAGATTTAGACTTCATAGCACTGGTATCGGGATTTGGGCAAAAAGTGGGGGTTATACTTCCAAATTTGGACTCACTTCCACCGAACTTCTTGAGGCGTATGAGATGTTAAAAGAACATGCGTTGCTTGAGAAACTTTGGATGGTTCATTTTCACATAGGCTCACAAATGGGCGATATCGCTCCACTAAAAAAAGCTCTTCGTGAGGCTGGAAATATCTTTGCTGACCTTAAAAAACGAGGTGCATCTTCACTTAATGCCATTAACATCGGTGGTGGATTGGCGGTTGAATATAGTCAATATGCTTCACAAAAAAATGTAAACTACTCGCTTAAAGAGTTCTCAAACGATGTGGTTTTCTTGATGAAAGAGATAGCTAAAAGCAAAGAGATTACAGAACCTGATATCTTTACGGAGTCTGGAAGATTTATAGCCTCTAGTCACTCTGTACTTATTGCTCCTGTACTTGAACTCTTTTCTCAAGAGTATCATGAAAAAAGTTTAAGACTCAAAGAGAAAAATCCACCACTTATTGAAGAGCTTTTTGACCTTTTCAACTCCATCAATACTTCAAATGCAAGGGAGTATCTTCACGATAGCCTTGACCATATGGAGAGTATTTTGACACTTTTTGATTTGGGATATGTAGATTTGGAAGACCGTTCAAATACTGAAATTTTGGTTAACCTTATCGTTAAAAAAGCGATTATCTTGCTTCAAGGTGAAAATATTGGAGAGCTTCATGGTATTCAAGACCGTATCCAAGAGCGATATTTAGTCAATTTTTCAGCATTTCAATCGTTACCTGATTTTTGGGGATTGGGACAAAATTTTCCGATTATGCCTATTCATAGATTGGATACAAATCCTACCAATCCTGCAAGTTTATGGGATATTACTTGTGATAGCGATGGAGAGATTCCATTTGATAGGAAACACCCACTTTATCTTCATGATATAGATGTAAATACAGAAGAGTACTTCTTAGCGTTCTTCTTAACAGGGGCTTATCAAGAGGTTTTAGGGATGAATCATAATCTTTTTACACATCCAACTGAAGTTGTTGTTGATTTTGACGCAAAAGGTAAATTTATCATCAAAGATTTGATAGAGTCTCAAAATCTTATGGATGTACTTGATGATATGGATTATGATAAAAACTTTTTGGATAAAAAACTCAAATATATGCTAGAAGAGTCAAAAAGTTTGAGTAGTCCACAAAAAAGGGAACTTTTGGGCAAACTTTATCTTTATTTAAGTGAAAATAGTTATCTTAAGACTATACAAGCAAGTAATGATATGTAAATGGAGACAATCTTGCATATACACTTATGACAAATAAAATTTAGGAGTTTAAGATGAGCGTTTTCAAAAGTATTAGAGAGGATTTTGCCAATGTAAAGAGCAATGACCCTGCACTTCACTCAAATATCGAGCTTATTTTTAACTATCCTGGGCTTTGGGCGACCTCATTTTATAGAGTTGCCCACAAGTTACATAACAAAAATTTTAAAATTCTTTCTCGAGTGATATCGGGTATTGCTCAATTTTTAACTTCTATTGATATCCACCCATCTGCACAAATCGGCAAAAGATTTTTTATCGACCATGGTGTTGGTGTGGTCATTGGAGAAACGGCGGTTATTGGTGATGATGTCCTTATCTATCAACAAGTTACTCTCGGAGGCGTAAGCTTATCAAAAGGCAAACGACATCCAACTGTTGAAAATAATGTGGTTATAGGAGCTGGTGCTAAAGTTTTGGGCAACATTACCATCGGTGAGAACTCAAAAGTTGGGGCAAATTCTGTGGTCTTAAAAGATGTTCCTGCAAACTCAACGGCTATCGGTGTTCCTGCTAAGATTATTCAACGAGGGATGGATAGAAGTCAACTCTCTCACAATAAAATTCCAGATATCGACAAAGAGATTTTTGATTATCTAGTAAAAAGAATAGCTGTTTTAGAGGAGACTATCAAGACGGGCAATACGGCATTGATGGAAAAAGAAGAGCATGAACTAGAAGAGATATACGAAGCGTTTATAAAATCTATGTAGAGCTATTAATCAAATTTTTAGTATAATATTAGGATTTTTTTAGACTGTCCAAAAGGGGAAATATGTTTTCAAATAGAATACAAACGCTTAGCGAATCGATGACCATTGCCATAGCAACTTTAGCCAAAAAACTCAAAGCTGAAGGTAAAGATATAGTGAGCTTTTCAGCAGGTGAGCCTGATTTTGATACTCCTCTTGCGATTAAAAAGGCTGCAAAAGAGGCTATTGATGAGGGTTTTACAAAATATACTACCGTTGCTGGGATTCCTGAACTCTTAAAAGCGGTTGCATTTAAACTTAAAAGAGATAATAATCTTGTGTATAGCCCAAATCAGATTTTAACTTCCAACGGTGCGAAACACTCACTTTTTAACCTTTTTCAAACGGTGATTGATGAAGGTGATGAGGTGATTATCCCCTCTCCATATTGGGTGACTTATCCTGAACTTGTAAAGTATAGTGGTGGTAAAAATGTGATTATCAAAACGGACGATAGCTCTGGATTTAAGATAACACCAACACAACTTAAAGAGGCTATCACACCAAAAACAAAAATGTTGGTTCTTACAAGCCCATCAAATCCGACAGGTTCAGTTTACTCAAAAGAAGAACTTGAAGCTTTAGCAGATGTTTTAAAAGATACAGATATCTTAGTGGCTAGTGATGAGATGTATGAAAAACTTCTATATAATGATGTAAAATTTACCTCAACTGCGAGTATCAATGAAGATATGTTTGCTAGAACGATTACCATCAATGGACTTAGTAAGTCCGTGGCTATGACAGGTTGGAGATTTGGATATCTTGCGAGTAATAACGCTGGATTGATTAAAAAAATGGATGATTTACAATCTCAAAGCACTTCAAATATCAACTCCATCACGCAAAAAGCATCGATTGTCGCACTTATGGGAGATGTGGATGATGAGATTGAAAGCATGAGAATAGCCTTTGAAGCAAGAATGAACGAAGCAGTCAATCTTTTTAATGCCATAGATGGACTTAGTGTCGTCAAACCTGATGGTGCATTTTATCTATTTGTCAATATCAAAGCTATTAGTGGTGACTCTTTGGAGTTTTGTAAACAACTTTTGCAAGATGAGGGTGTGGCGGTTGTCCCTGGTGTTGGATTTGGTGCTGAGGGGTATTTTAGATTTTCTTTTGCTACGGATATCGAGACGATTCGTGAAGGGATTAAACGAATAGAGAGATTTGTTCAAAAGAGATAGAGGTTCAAGTTTTTGAACCCCTAAGAAAAAAATCTTTTTTACTCTGTTGATTTATTCAAATCATAGGCTTTGATTTGGTTTTATCTTTGCAAGAGAACTCTTTATCACAGGAGTTAGAGTTTCATCCGTAATTGGAAAGGCTTGATATCTCTGCTTCATGGATGAGGAAAGTTAAGGCTGTGAGTATATTAGAGATTATTTTAAAAATATGAAGATGTGTAAAAGGAATAAAAAAGATGAACAAACTAGAGAAAATTAGACCAAGCATAGATGACATAGATGTTTTGATTCAAAAGGAAATAGCTCAAAAAATCTATAAATATATAGGAGAGAAAAATCTTTTTGTATGGAAGTCTAGTGTGTCTGTAAAAAGAGATATTGGAGGAACGAATTTTAATATATGTCATCACTGTGGTGGAGAAAAAAAATTTGTAAAAGGATATCAAGACTATGATAGTACCACTGAACAACATATAAATTGTAAGTTATGTGGATGGGAAGGCTATCGACTAATAAGATACCATCCGTTGACGCTTGAGGGCTTACTAACTTTTCGTAAATCTATTTGTTTAGATTGGATAAATTTAAAAGAGAAAAAAACAGTCAAAAAGTATTTTAACTGCGAACCTATTCGTATAATGAGATTTTATGTTGATTGGAAAGAGCATCGAGTCTTCTTTGAATTACTCACATTAGAATATGAAAAAGTGGTAGAAGTTCTTGATTTTGAAACGGCACATAAAGTTTTTGTCCTATTTGAATTATACAATAAAGAAGTTCAAGTAGAATCATTAGATCACTTATTATCCCAAGCGACACTAAACTACAATGAAAGTTAGACCAACACCCTTTTTTTAAGGGTGAGTTGAGTAGATTATAGAGTATTTTTAAATAGAGCTACCATTAGAGACGAACTTTATTCATCCCTACTTCCCATCAATTCCAAAAAGCTCTCAACCTTAAGCGATGCACTACCAACCAATACGCCATCAACGCCATCGATTGAGCCTATCTCCCCAATATTACTAGGATTAACACTTCCACCATACAAAAGTGGTTTATCTATATGTGACTTCAAAAACTGATGAATCGAACGAATATCCTCCACACTAGCCGAACGACCCGTACCAATCGCCCAAATCGGTTCATAAGCTACGATAAGTTTATCGTAAGCTATATCAATCCCATCAAATTGACTCAAAAGATACTCTTTAACCTTGCCCTCACCCATCTCACGAACGCTCAAAGGCTCACCGATGCAGTAAAATATCTCAAAACCCAATGATTTAAAAAAGTTAAACTTCTCAACAACCTTATCTTGTGTCTCTTTTAATATCTCTCTTCGTTCACTATGACCGATAAGAATGGTTTTAATCCCAAACTCATCAAGTTGCTCAACACCTATTTCACCAGTAAAAGCACCTTTTTGTGTAGGGTAAGCATTTTGAACACCAATAGTAAATGATATGTCAAAACTATCCAATGCACTTATCGGAGGAAAGATAACGACTCTATCCTTTTTTTTGCCCTCGATGGCACTGTTTAACGCTAAGATATACGATGCTGTGGATGCTCTTGTATGGTTTGTCTTAAAATTTCCAGCGTAAATCATAAAAGTACTTCAACACCAGGTAAAACTTTGCCCTCAATAAGCTCCAAACTAGCTCCACCACCAGTACTTACAAAAGTCATCTCTTCGATATCTCCAGCTCTTTGAACCACATCTGCTGTATCTCCACCACCAACGATAGAAGTTGCATGAGTTTCAGCTATCGCATGAGACATTTTTAAACTCCCTTTAGCAAAAGCATCCATTTCGTAAACACCCATTGGTCCATTCCAAACGATAGTGTGTGCATCTTGAATCGCTTGTCTAAATAAAATACTACTCGCAGGTCCAATATCTAAGCCCATCCAACTTTGTGGAATCTCTTGAAAAGTCACATTTTTAGTATTTGCTACATCACTAAACTTATCAGCCACAACCAAATCCACAGGAAGATAAAATTTCACCCCTCTCTCTCTGGCTCTTAGCATGATATTTCTAGCATCCTCTAACAAATCTTCTTCTACCAATGATTTACCTATCTCATGACCTTGAGCTTTAAGAAAAGTAAATGCCATACCACCACCGATAACAATCTTATCAACTTTTTCAACCAAACTAATCAATGCTTCTAGTTTACCAGATACTTTACTTCCACCAACAACGGCTACAAATGGTCGCACTGGATTGTTAATCACTTTTTCAAAAAAGTTTACTTCTTTGTTCATCAAAAAACCACAAGCTCTATTTTCTGGCTCAAATTGTTGTGCCATAGCATAGATAGAAGCGTGTTTTCGATGACAAGCACCAAAAGCATCATTGATATAGATATCTGCAAAACTTGCCAACTCTTTGGCAAAAGCTTCGTCATTTTTAGTCTCTCCAGCTTCAAATCTAAGGTTTTCCAAAATCAAAACCTCTCCTGCTTTTAGATTTGCCACTTTTTCTTTTGCATCCTCACCGATAACATCTTTTGCGATGCTCACTTCATCTGCCAACTTCAACATCTTTCGAAGTCTCATCTTTACAGGTTTAAGTGAATATTTCTCTTCAAAAACACCAGCTTTTGGACGCTCGTAGTGAGATGCTAAGATAACTTTACAATCTCTATCCAAACAATACTTAATCGTAGGAAGTGCCTCTCTTATCCGTCTATCATCTGTAATATTTCCATCTTCATCCTTAGGAACATTAAAATCACATCGGATAAATACTCTTTTCCCATCTACATTGATATCTTTAATCGTTTTCATCTCTTAGCCCCCTTACTTTTTACTAGCAATCACAGCTAAATCAACCAAACGACAAGAGTAACCCCACTCATTATCATACCATGAAAGAACCTTAACCATATTATCACCCACAACTTGAATAGTATCAAGGATAACCACACTACTTTGTTCTTCACCTACAAAATCTTGAGATACTCTTTTTTCAGTATCCACACCCAAAATACCTTTAAGAGAACCATTACTCGCTTCAACAAAAGCATTTTGAACTTCAGCCAAGGTTACATTTTTATTTAAAGTTACTGTTAAATCCACCAAAGAGACATTTGGTGTTGGAATTCTTATCGCTTGACCATTGAGTTTTCCATGAAGTTGCGGTAAAACTTTACTGATAGCCTTAGCTGCACCTGTTGAAGTTGGAACAAGATTAGTCGCCCCTGCTCTACCTTTTCGTGGGTCTTTTTTATCTTTTGCATCTAAAATCGGTTGTGAAGAGGTATAACTGTGAATCGTTGTCATAAGCCCTTTTTCGATTCCAAATACATCATCCAAAACCTTTGCCACAGGAGCTAAACCATTAGTTGTACAACTTGCATTTGAGATAATAGACTCTCCCGCATAAGTATCCTCATTTGCACCGATAACAAAAGTAGCCGTATCATCTTTTGCAGGAGCAGAGAAGATAACTTTTTTTACACCACTATCGATATAACACTGAACACTCTCTTTGATCAAAAATGCACCTGTACACTCAAGGACAACCTCAGCACCATAAGAAGCAAAATCAAGAAGAGCAGGGTCTCGTTGTGCAAGAAGTTTTGCTTTAGATTTTCCAATAGTAACATATCCATTAGCTACACTTACATCGTTGTATCTTCCATGAACACTATCATATTTCAATCCATAAGCAACCATCTCTTCGGGCATTGTTGCATTTATCGCTACAAGCTCTACATCATCACGATTTGCTATAATTCGTGCTACACACTTACCTATTCTACCCATTCCATTTATTGCAATTTTTAGAGCCACTTTGCCATCCTTAATTTTGTTATGTTAAAATTGCTTATATTTTACAACATTGGAGATAAGCTTATGTTTAAACTAGATCAACCCATAGTTGCTCTCTTTGGAGGTAGTTTCGATCCTCCACATATTGGACATATTGGCATTATTGACGCTAGTTTACAAAAACTCGATATAGATAAACTTATCGTCATTCCCGCCTATCTAAATCCCTTTAAAAGCTCTTCCATGGCAACAGCAAAGATGCGTTTAGAGTGGGTAAAAAAGATATTTAAGCGATATGAAAAAGTTGAAGTGAGTGATTTTGAGATAAATCAAAACAAAGTTACTACAACTTTTGAGAGTGTGAATTATTTTTCGACTCACTATGAAATTAAATATTTTATTATAGGTGCGGATAATCTTAGTAAAATCACTTTATGGAGTCAATTTGAATGGCTAAATCGTAATTTAACATGGGTTATTGCAAAGAGAAAAGGGTATAATATCGATACAACTAATCTTAAAAACTTTATAATCCTAGAAGTGAGTATCGATAATATCAGCTCTACGCAACTTCGTGATGGCGAAAAGTTGGATTATATAGATAAAAGTGTTAGAGATGAGATATCATCATTTATAAAAAATAAGGAGATTTGAGTTTGAATCAAATTGAAAAACGAATAGAAAACATTGTTGAGGTGCTTGATAGTAAAAAAGCTGAAAATATAGAGATTTTTAACCTAGCAGGTGCTAATTATATGGCTGATGTGGTGATTATCGCTAACTCTTTGGGTGGGAAACACACTTTTGCACTTCAAGATTACCTAAAAGAGGCACTAAAACCAAAAGGTGAAAGCTTTTTATATATTGATTTGAGTGATGATTGGTTGGTTGTTGATTTGGGCGATATTATTATCCATGTGATGAGTGAAGAGTATAGAGAAAAGTACAATATAGAAGAGTTTTTAAATGAACTTTTAGCAAAAAAAGAGAAGAAATAAATCTTTTTTCAAGTTAGGGCAAATGCCCTACTCTTTCGTATTTGTTTTGATAAATAGATACCCTTTATCAACCCCAATACTAACTTCTCCATTAATATTCCAATTGCCTTTATCTTTGATATTGAACTGGCTTAGATAAACACCATCTTTAAATGGTATGTTTTTAAGATTGATATCAGCATCACTTTTTATCGCTTTTGAGATTTGTAATGTTATCAAAGCGTTATCAATAACTTTACCACTCTTTTTGTCGATAATTTTAACAGAGATATTATTTGTCCCAACATTAAACATCTCTTGATTATTGCTTTTATCTTTTAACGCCCGTTGTGCTAAAAATATATCTTTAAGCTCCAAAGGAAAAGTTCGATTATTGACATCAAAGGAGATATCATACATAGCATTAAATCTCTCATTGCTTATCATCATTGTGTTAAAATTGCTATCTACATCATGGTAAGTTGATAAAAAACTTTTATCTTCGCTCAAATCAGCTTTGGCTGTACTTCTAATCGTCCATATAATCATGGAAAAAGACAAACCAAAAATCAAGAAAAAGAACATAAGCCATAATCTATATTTTTCCATTTTCATCAACGACTCTTTCTGCTTCTTAAAATTGCATATACATAAGCC
>SDAZ01000003.1 GCA_006212005.1 Sulfurovum sp.
TACCCAATAGCCCCAACAACAGCTAAACTTATAACAATAGGTACAATGTTGCTACTTTTTTTACCCGTATATCCTCTTGCCAATGCCAATCCTTTTAAAATTTATATTTTTATACTCTCTATTTTCATAGACAAATCAATCCATTTAGATTGATGTATCAAAGCACCAGTCGAGATTGCATCCACCCCAGTTGAAGCGATGCGTTCTATGTTCTCTATCGTAATATTTCCACTAGCTTCTATTAAAACTGTAGGAAAGTTTTGATTTCGAAATAATACCACTTCTTTTATTTGATTTACCCCCATATTATCGCACATAATGATATCTGCACCACACTTCATCGCTTTTTTTGCCATCTCTAAAGTTTCACACTCTATTTCTATATTTGAAGTAAAAGGAATCTTCTCTCTTGCTTCTTTCATAAAAAGCTCAAGATTTTCTATCGTCTCAAGATGTGTATCTTTAAGCATCAATGCATCATCAAGCCCCATTCTATGGTTTATACCACCACCACATCTAACTGCATATTTTTCAAATTCTCTTAAAAGTGGTCTGGTTTTTCGTGTGTCTAAAAGCTTCGTTTTGTATGATTTTAACTTCTCAATATAGCTATTTGTCAGCGTTGCGATTGAAGTTGCATGAAGAATAATATTTAAAATACTTCGCTCCAAAGATAAAATATCTTTTGAATCTCCATTTATAATCAGTAATTTATCTCCCTTTAAAAATTTTTCTCCATCTTTAAAATTCCACTTAAAGTCAATATCAAACATTTTACTCAAAGGTTTAAGATATTCAACCCCAGCCAAGACCCCATCACTCTTTGCTAAGATGTAAGCACTCGAAGAGATAGACTCACTTACTCGTTGAAATAAATCACCTCTTCCAATGTCTTCAGAGATGACCGAACGGATAAAATCCTCTTTAAGCATCTACTTTATCTCCAACATACGCGTTAATGCCATATTTGCATATTTGATACTCTCCTCATCAACAAAAATTTCATTGATAGGTTGATTGTCTTCGATAGATTTTAAAGTATTATAAACATCTTCAAGTGTCGTCTCATTCATTGTTGGACATGAGGGTTTTGTAGAGGATAAAACAAATGTATTTTTTTCTCTCATTCTATTGACAAGATTATACTCCGTACCAACAGCAACCAATTGTTCTGGGTCTAGCTCATTAACATATTTGATAAGTTGAGAAGTTGAACCACTAAAATCCGAAGCTAACACAATTTTTGGGTCACATTCAGGATGAACAGCAATTTTAATATCTGGATAAGTTGAACGATAAAACTCGATATCTTCAAGCGTAAAAAGCTGATGGACAGAACAAAAACCATTATAACAGATGATATCAGCCTCTTTAGGGTCACATTCTCCCTCTCCAATCACACAAGAGTTTAAACCCATTGCGATGGCAAAATTTTGACCCAAACATCTATCTGGAACAAAAAGTATCTTTTTATCACTTTTAAGTGCTGTTTCGATAATCTTAAAAGCATTGGAACTGGTGCAAACATATCCACCCATCTTGCCAACTTTCGCTTTTACTGAAACATCAGAATTGATATAGGTAATGGGCATAATATTCTCTTTATCGATTCCATGACTCACCATATACTCAACACTTCTCTCAAATGCTTCACCATCTATCATTCTAGCCATCGCACAACAAGCAATCTTTGGCATCAAAACCCTTTTATCTGGAGCGATAACTTTCACACTTTGCCCCATAAACCCAACACCACAAAAGATAACCCAATCGTTCTTATCTTCTTTACACTTTCTTGCCAACTCTAAGCTATCGCCAACGATATCTGCTACAGCAAAAACCTCATCTTTTTGATAATAGTGAGCCACCAAAGTAACATTCAACTCTTTTTTTAATCTTAAAATTTCTGACTTATAATCAATATTCAAGCTTATAACCTTTGTAGATATAACCTCTTTAAAATAGAATTATGATAATATTCCACTCAAAGATTTTATACGCAGTGATTTATTTTAAGAAAAATAGCATATTTTTTGTTAAAAGCCAATAAATCATCTGTAATTGTGGAGATTTTATGGATTTAATGTCTAATCAAAATGTTCTGTTTTACCTTGCAAGTTATATTATTGCAGGTATTCCTTTTGGTTTTATTTTGGCAAAATTGATTGCTGGTGTTGATGTACGAGAAGAGGGTAGTGGCAATATCGGTGCTACAAATGTACTTAGAGTTTTAAAGCAAAAAGCACCTCATCTTGCAACAAAACTATCTATTTTGACGCTTTTATTGGATATTTTAAAAGGTTTAGTGATACTTATCATCGCCAAGACAATGGGCTTAAGTGATAGTGTGTTATGGCTTATTGCGATATTAAGTGTTTTAGGACACTGCTTTAGTCCATTTTTAATGTTTGAAGGTGGTAAAGGGGTTGCCACGGGATTGGGAGTAATGGGTTTTATGCTACCATTCGAAACGCTTATAGGTGTTTTAGTATGGCTCTTTTTTGCAAAAGTATTAAAAATAGTCTCATTAGCTTCTATCGTTGGTGTTTTAGCATTGTTAATATCAAGTTATATTTTACATCCAAATGTTCCAAATATTCACACTCATGCACCAATTTGGATAATTTCATGGTTGATTATCTACAAACATATCCCAAATATTGTTAGACTCTTCAAAAAAGAAGAGAGTAAAGTGGCATGAGAATACACATTGAATCACTCAATTTTTATACCATTATTGGTATTTTAGAATTTGAGCGATTTACACCCCAAAGAGTCGTGATTGATGTTGAGATAGATTATGATTATGAGGGTGAATTTATAAATTATGCAGAGGTGATAGAAGTTATCACAAATGATATGATGACTAATAAATATTTTTTGCTAGAAACAGCACTAAATGAGATAAAAAATAGGCTATTTGAGACCTATAATATCACATTTTTAAAATTAAAAATATCAAAACCTGACATAATTCACAATGCCGTAGTTTCTCTATCCAATGAGTATAAAAGTGACAAAAAAACAAGAAATAATATCTAAAATAATATATTATTAATTTTAGATGTTTTTTTTTTAAAAAAACTTTAAACTATCGCAAAATTGTGTTATAATATTAAAAAAAATGGAATAAAGGATTTGACGCTATGCGTATATTAATAATAGAAGATGAAGTAACATTGAGTAAAACAATCTCCGAGGGATTAAAAGAGTTTGGTTATCAAAATGATGTTGCTGGAAGTCTAAAAGACGGTGAATATTATCTAGGTATTAGAAATTATGATTTGGTTCTTTTGGATTGGATGTTGCCAGATGGAAATGGGGTAGATATCATGGCAAAATTAAAACAACAAACACCAAAAACTTCAATCATAGTAGTCTCTGCTAGGGATGACAGAGACAGCGAGATAGAAGCACTTCGAGCGGGGGCTGATGATTATATTAGAAAACCATTTGATTTTGAAATACTACTAACAAGAATAGAAGCTAAACTTAGATACGGTGGTTCAAACATCATTGAAGTTGAGAATCTCATCATCAATCCTGAAGAAGAAAAAATTATCTATAATGGAGAAGAGATAGAGCTAAAAGGTAAACCTTTTGAGGTTTTAACACATCTTGCAATGCATAAAGACCAAATTGTTTCCAAAGAGCAACTTCTTGATGCGATTTGGGAAGAGCCTGAATTGGTAACACCAAATGTTATAGAAGTGGCAATTAACCAAATTAGACAAAAAATGGATAAACCACTCAATATTACAACTATTGAGACAGTAAGAAGACGAGGTTATAGGTTTTGCTTTCCCAAAGGAGCTTAAAAAACCGTTTCTTATTTGAACTAGCAGTCGCCATGACGGCGATGTTGGTTTTGGTAACCGTGATATTTTACAGCTATCTCTCTACAAATCTTTTTGAGAGTGTACAATCATCATTGGAAATAAAATCACAATATATTATTTCAAAATATCAAAGCCAAGATGAGTTCGAAAAAGATATCAATCCTTCTGTTTTAAATTCTATGTTTGATACAACTGTTCAAATTATTCCAACTACCAAAGATAAACTTCCCTTAGATAAAAACTTTCAAGATTATAATTCGAATGAACACTATTTTTTAGAATATACAAAAATATATCCAAATCAAGACAAATATCTAAAATTGAGAAAAGATATCACCGAACAAAAAAATATTTTGACTCGACTCTACTATGTGATGATTACGATTATTGTGTTAGGACTTGTATTTATTATTATATATTCTAGTTTTTTATCCACAAAATTGCTTCAACCCCTTCAAAAATTGTCTTATAAATTTGCACATATGAACGAAAGTTTATTGCAACACATTGATACAAGTGAGCTTCCTAAAGAATTTATTGGACTCGGTGGAAGTATCAATCTTCTTATGACAAAAATTCAAACTTTTATAAACTATCGAAAAGAGCTTTTTGTTGGTATGGCACATGAGCTTAAAACCCCACTTGCTGTTATGAGACTAAAAACACAAATAACACTGATGAAATATAAACCAAATGATAAAATAAAAGAGACTTTAGAAAATAATATAGCCTATATTGATAATCTCAACAATATGATTCAGCATGTATTGGAGTATGGAAGAGCGGAAGGTGCTCAATTTGAACAACCACAACGAATAGATTTAATACGATTTTTAGCACAAAAAGCAGAAGAGTTCGAACTTTTAGCACAAGCAAAAGATAAAAAATTTATTTATCACTTCGATATTGAACACTTTACTATCAATATTCAACCACTTCTTTTCACACAAATCTTTCAAAATTTTGTTCAAAATGCACTTAGATTTACTCCCGAAGGTGGGCTTGTAAGTATCGATGCTCATATGGATGGTTAATATTTTATAGTTGAGATTATAGATGAAGGAGAAGGTATTGATGAGAGTAAAGATTTATTTGCACCCTTTATCCGTTCGCAAAGTTCATCAGGAGCAGGATTGGGGCTATTTTTGGCAAAAAATGCAGCTCAATCGATGGGTGTTGAGATATCATTAAAAAATAGAAAAGATAAAAAAGGTGCGATTGCGACAATACTTTTTCCAATGAGTCGATTTTTACTTCGATAATTTCATAAAAAGTTGAAATTTTAAACTTCAACCAACAGAGCCTTATAACATATATGGTAATATACAAGATTAAAAATTATTGCTAAAGGATAGAGTTTGCAAGGTAAAGTTTGGAAATTTGGAGAAAATATCGACACTGATTTGATAATTGCAGCAAGATATCTAAATACAAGTGACCCTAAAGAATTGGCGAAGCATGTTATGGAAGATGCTGACCTAGATTTTGTTTCAAAAATGAGTAGTGGAGACATTATTGTCGCTGGTGAAAACTTTGGATGTGGTTCAAGTCGTGAACACGCACCTATTGCTATAAAAGCATCTGGGATAAATGCAGTGATTGCTCCCACATTTGCTAGAATTTTTTATAGAAATGCTTTTAATATGGGATTACCTATTTTTGAACTCAAAGAAGCCAATGAAATAGATGAAGGTGATATGATTAAAATCGATATGGATAGAGGTGAGATTATCAATATAACGAAAGCTCAAACTTATAAATTTATACCGATTCCTCCTTTTATGCAACAGTTGGTTGATGCAGGTGGACTTATAGAATTTGCTTCTAAAGAGATTAAAGGAGAGCATTGATGGCGAAATCATATAAAATAGGTATTATTAGAGGTGATGGGATTGGCCCTGAAATTATTACCGAAGCATTAAAAGTACTTGATAAAGTTGGAACTGTGTGTGATATAGCATTTGAGTACAATGAAATGCTTTTAGGTGGTTTTGCCATAGATGCTACAGGTGTACCTTTTCCTAGCGAAACGAAAGAGGGTGTAAATAGTTGTGATGCTGTTCTTTTTGGAGCAATTGGTGGCCCTAAATGGGACAATTTAGAACGACACCTAAGACCAGAGAGTGGGCTTTTAGCTCTGCGTTCACACATGGGAACTTTTGCAAATCTTCGTCCCGCTGTTGTTTATGATGAACTTGTTAATGCCTCTACGCTTAAAGCTGAAGTCGTACAAGGTGTTGATATTATGGTGGTAAGAGAACTCACAGGTGGGATATATTTTGGACAACCAAGAGAGTATTTAAGCGATAGAGCTTACAATACGATGGTTTACACCAAAGTTGAGGTTGAGAGAATTGCAAGAGTAGCTTTTGAAATTGCCATGAAACGAGATAAAAGAGTCTGTTCCGTAGATAAAGCCAATGTTCTTGAAGTAAGTCAATTTTGGAGAGATATTGTTATAGAGATAGCAAAAGAGTATCCCCAAGTTGAACTCACACATATGTATGTTGATAATGCAGCAATGCAGTTGATACGAAATCCAAAGCAATTTGATGTGATATTGACAGGAAATATCTTTGGTGATATTCTTTCAGATGCGGCGAGTATGTTAAGTGGCTCTATTGGTCTGCTTCCAAGTGCAAGTACGGGCGAAGGAGTTGGTTTATATGAGCCAATTCATGGTTCCGCTCCTGATATCGCAGGAATGGGTATTGCAAATCCATTGGCAACCATTTCAAGTGTAGCAATGATGTTAAAATATGCTCTAGGTGAGATAGAAGCATCTCAAAAGATAGATAATGCAATCAAACAAGCTCTAAAAGAGGGTTATAGAACAGGAGATATCGGTGCCTATGATGCAAAAGAGATATGCAACTGTTCAAAAATGGGTGATGTGATAGTTAATCTTATAAATTAAAGAGATTTCCCGTGTAAAACATGGGAAATCCAAAATAACTATCTTGTATATGACAATTTAATTTTCATAAAGAGGAATAAATGGAAGAGAATAAAAGCTATATGACCTCGATTATTATTATCGGTGTGCTATTTTTTATATTTGGATTTGTAACTTGGTTAAATGGTACACTCATACCGTTTTTGAAAATATCGTGTGAACTTACAACTTCACAAGCACTTTTAGTAACATTTGCTTTTTATATATCCTATTTTGTGATGGCATTTCCATCATCTCAAATTCTTCAAAAAGTAGGTTATAAAAAAGGTATGTCATTAGGACTCGTAGTTATGGCTATCGGTTCTTTAATCTTTATTCCCGCAGCACTTAGCAGAGAATTTATACTTTTTTTGATTGGTCTTTTTATCCAAGGAACAGGTCTAGCACTTCTTCAAACTGCGGCAAATCCTTATGTTATCGCTATTGGACCAATTGAGAGTGCTGCTAGTCGTATCGCTATTATGGGTATTGCCAATAAAGTAGCTGGTATCTTAGCCCCAATTGTTTTAGGATTTATCGTTTTGGAAAATATTGACCAAATCAAAGATTCATTAGCACTGTTAGGTGGCAATGCAAAACAAGCAATGCTAGACGATTTAGCTCAAAAAGTTATCTTACCTTATGTGGCTATGAGTATCGCTTTGGTTGGGTTGGCGTTTTGGCTCTCTCGCTCTGCATTGCCAAATATAGAAGAGGAAGATGATGTTATAGATGTTGAAGATGAAAACAATCCTTCAAAAAAATGGTGGCAACATAAACATCTATTATTAGGTTTTGTAGCAATTTTTGTATATGTTGGAGCCGAAGTTATCGCTGGAGATACCATAGGTCTTTATGGACAATCGTTAGATATCCCACTCGAAACGGCAAAATTTTTTACAAGTTTAACACTTAGTTGTATGCTTTTGGGCTATATATTAGGCTATTTTATGATTCCAAAATATATATCTCAAGATAAAGCATTGGCAATATCTGCCATCATTGGAGCAATTTTCTCATTTGGTATCGTTTTGAGTAGTGGAATGTTGAGTGTGGCATTTATTGCACTTTTAGGACTTGCAAATGCGATGATGTGGCCTGCCATTTTTCCTCTTGCTCTAGCAAATTTGGGCAAACATATGAAAGAAGGGTCGGCTCTTTTGATTATGGGTATCGCAGGTGGAGCGATTTTACCATTAGCTTATTCATGGTTATCAAATCTATCAAGCCCACAAATGGGTTACCTGCTTTTAGTTCCGATATATCTATATATCCTCTATTTCGCACTTAGAGGGCATCTTTTAAGAGACTAATATGCACGAGATATTTGAAGCATTTGAGATAAAAGAGGCAAAAGTTGAGCCTATTGAGATTGGTATTATCAATCAATCTTTTAGGCTTATAACACCTAAAGAGTCATTTTTCTTACAAAAAATAAATCATCATGTCTTTAAAGATATCAATGGCTTGATGCAAAATATAGAACTCGTGACCAAACATCTAGCCAACAAATTTGATAAACATTGTTTAAAAGTTCCAAAGATTATCCCGACAATAGATAAAAAGCTATTTTTTAAAGATAGTCTTGGAGATTATTGGAGAGTTTTTGAGCTTATAGAAGAGACCCATTCATTTAATCATATTGTAAATGAGCATATTGCTTTTGAAGCTGGAAAAATGTTAGGAAAATTTATAGAGGGATTGAGTGATTTTGATTCACAAAAATTAGTAACAACTATTCCTAACTTCACAAATCTACAAATAAGGCTAAATACTTTTGATGATATAGTTCAAAAAGATAACTTTAATAGACTTGTAAGTATTCAAAAAGAGCTAGATTTTATCCAAAAATATACTCAAGAGATGATTCAATTTGATGATTTACTCAAAAGTAAAGCTATTCCAAAACGAGTTACACATAATGATACAAAGATAAATAATTTTCTTTTTGATAAAAAAGATAACGCAGTAGCATTAATCGATTTTGATACACTGATGCAAGGGAGTGTGCTTTTTGATTTTGGTGATGCAATGCGTTCAGGACTCAATACTTCACAAGAAGATGAATCCAATCTTGAAAACCTCACGATAAATATGGATATCTTCAAAGCTTACAGTAAAGGTTTCTTGTCTCAAGTTGAGCTTACAAAAGAGGAGAGAGACAATTTAATTAATGCTATCTTATTTGTCTCTTTTATGTTGGGGGTTCGGTTTTTGAGTGATTATTTAGATAGAGATAGATATTTTCATACCCAATATCCATTTCAAAATCTATATCGATGTCGTGTACAGTTTAAAGTTTTTGAATTGATTGTCAAACAAGAAAAAGAGATGGAAAATATTTTAAAAAATCTATCTTAAAATCTAATATCTTATCATTTATACATAATAAAAATTGGTTATAATTGCGATAAAATAATAAAGGTTGTAGTTATGGCAGACATTAAACATGACAAATTAAACAGTGAATGGCATACGCTTTTCAAAAAAGAGACTCTTGAAGAGAAAAAAGCTGTAGATAAAGAGAAAAATATCTATGAAATAGTTCCTAAATATACAACTTATACAGTTTATATCGACTCTTTTATGGAGAGAAAACGGGGGCTTCATGAAGTATTTCAAGAGTTAAGAGGTTCGACTACTAAAGATATCTTAGAGTTTCGTATCAGCAGTGGCGGTGGTTTTGTTTTGGAAGGAAAACAATTTTATAACATTATAATCGAGAAATTCCACAAAAGAACTGTTGGTTATTTAGATTATGGTTATAGCATGGGTGCATTACTTTTTTCAATGTTAGATAAAAGAGTTATTTATGAGTATTCTGATTTTATGTATCACAATTATGCTGGTGGTGCTCATGGGAAAGGTGACAATATTCTCTCTAGGGTTTTGCATACAGATAAGATTTTAAAGAAATTTTTTCATGATATTACTGTCAAAAAAGGCTTTTTAAGCGAAGAAGAGTTTGAATTGATGATAGTTGGAAAAGATTTTTGGATGGATACTGTCGAGATGTGTCAACGAGGAATTGCAACACATATCGTCCGAAGAGGCGAAGAGATTACTGCAAATGATTATCTTATTGAGATTGGGGTTTTAGAAAAACCTGTTGAAGTCAATGAAGTTGAATCTGATGAAGTGACTAGTGAGACTATTGAAGATGAGATAACTAATAACGATAGTAAAGTGCTTGAAGAAAAAGAGACAACTCAAGAACAAGAAGAAGTAAAAGAGCAAGAAAGTAAATCGGATGAAGAATAGGGTGCAATTTATTGCACCACACAGATGATAATAAAATTTAATCTTCTAATCCAGCTCCTGCAAAAGGCACAATTGCACTTGCCCATGTAAGCCCACCGCCAAAAGTATCAAGCAACATCAACTCACCTTTTTGTAATCTTTTAGATTCATAAATGTCATTAATTGCCATTGGTATAGACGCAGCAGATGTATTTCCATATTTATGTACTGTTAAAACTACCTGCTCCTCTTTCATGTGAAGTGCATCCCCAACAGCTTTAATGATTCGATAATTGGCTTGATGAGGAATAAAATGAGGAATATCACTAGACGATATATGATTTTTCTCCAAAATATGCTTCACATCTTGGGTAAGTGTTTTTACTGCGAGTTTAAAAGTTTCATTTCCTTTCATCTTCACGAAGTTTAAGCCCTCATCAAGTGATTTTTGAGAAAATGGATGCACACTACCAGGTGCTGGGGTTACTAAAAAATCAGCATAAGAGCCATCAGCACTCGCATGAATATCAATAATTGCTTCAGATTTGTCATCTGTTGCAGAGATAACCGCCGCACCAGCTCCATCACCAAACAAGATACAAGTTCCTCTATCAGTATAATCAACAATTGAACTAAATTTTTCAGCACCAATAATCAAAACATGTTTTTTCATGCCAGATTCAACAAAAGCTTTTGCGACACTTAGGGCATACACAAAACCACTACAAGCAGCGGATATGTCAAATGCTTGAACATTGCAAATACCCAATTTTGTAGAGATTATACAAGCTGTTGAAGGCATATTAAAATAATCAGGTGTAACCGTAGCACAAACGACCAAATCAATATCTTTAGCTTCTAGTCCAGCTCTTTGTATCGCTTTAGCTCCAGCCTTAGCTCCCATATCACTTGTCACTTCATGTTCTTCAGCGATATGTCTCTCTTTGATACCTGTACGCTTAACAATCCACTCATCAGAGGTGTCAACCATCTTTTCTAAATCTTGATTGGTTAAAATTTTTGATGGAACATAAGCCCCTATGGAATGAAATTTAGCGTACACTGTTGACCTTTATTGCTGATTTAATTTTGAAACTTGCTCTATTATTGCTTCATTAACACCTGAAGATTTATATGCGATGGCTTGATATATCGCATTTTTTATCGCTTTGGCGTTACTTTTCCCATGAGAAATAATAACGCATCCATTGACACCTAAAAGTGGTGCCCCACCATACTCGGCATAATCAACTTTTTGCTTCAAATGGCTAAAAACTTTTCTCTTCATAAGATAAGCACCAATTTTTGCTGGAGTTGATTTTTTGATTTGAGTTTTCATTATCTCAAAAACAGTATTTATCACACCCTCACTGGCTTTAAGAACAATGTTACCTGTATATCCATCGCAAACGACAACATCTATCGTCCCTTTAAATATATCATTTCCCTCAACATTCCCCTTAAACCCATTCACTTTTTGAAGGAGTTTAAACGCCTCTTTAGTCAAAGCATTACCTTTGCTATCTTCTTCTCCATTTGACAAAAGACCAACCGAAGGTCTTTCTATGTGAAAAAGTTTTTTAGCATAAATTTCACCCATAATTGCAAATTCATAAAGATTTTTAGGTGTACAATCTGTAACGGCACCAACATCTAAAAGCAAACTCTTACCATAATGGTTTAAGCTAGGCATGATAGTAGCAAGTGCTGGTTTAGAAATCCCACCCAATCTTCCAATACGAAGTGTCGCTAAACTCATCGTTGCTCCACTGTGACCAGCTGAAACAACGCCATCAGCTAAACCCTCTTTTACAAGCTCAACAGCTTTATAAATAGAAGACTCTTTTCGTTTCAATGCACTAGTAGCACTATCGGACATGTCTATAACATCATCAGCTTCGACAATTTGAAATGTTTGTTGATATTTCGCAGGAATAAGTGAAAGTAGTTTTGCTTTGTTACCGACAAGGATAGGCGTAAACTTTCTCTCTTCAAAAG
Source organism: Sulfurovum sp. (assembly GCA_006212005.1). Classification (GTDB taxonomy): domain Bacteria; phylum Campylobacterota; class Campylobacteria; order Campylobacterales; family Sulfurovaceae; genus UBA1140. Next base: position 12,013 of record SDAZ01000003.1, read on the forward strand.
CTTGGATAACACCCTCTATGATAGGAGCAGGACCAAAATCCCCTCCCATAGCATCGATAGCAACTTTTATCATCTATATAATTACGCTCTAGGAGTGTTGTTATATTCGCCAGTTGTTGGGTTCATATGATGTGGCATTCTCCATGTTCCATCACTATCTTTTACAGGCTTAGGAAGCGTTAATTTGTAGTGTGTTCTTCTTTTTGCTGCTCTTGTTTTACTTACTCTTCTTTTAGGTACTGCCATGTTGTCTTTCCTTTTTTATTTTAAATTTATGATTTTTTGTACAATCTTTACCGACGGCACAATATTTTTATCTAAATAAAGATGCTAAAATTATAACTCTATCTCTAAAAGCTCTTCACAATTTTCACAATCCTCACAGACATGATAAAATGACTCAATAGAGGCTACTTCGCTCTGGATAATCTCATCAATATCGATAATTCCATCTAAAAACTCCATGCTATCTAAATCCTCTTCATTTTCAAGAGGAAATACTTTGTCATAAAGTGCGAACTCTAACGGAGTATCTATCCTATAAGGATATTTTTTAGCACATCTATCACAATCAAGGATAATTTCACCTCTCATATTAGCATTGAGTTCAACCTTGTGTCCTCTTGTTCTTGTTAGAGTACCCGTTAACTCAATTCCATCTTTTGTGTGTGAAAACTCTTTAGGATGAGATGAGATTTTTATAAAAGCTATTTTCAATGATTTTTACACTCCACTTATGCTATTTGCAATATTAGCAAATTTCATCTTCAGTAAAGAAAAATTTTATCTCATTTACAGCATTTTCTAATGAATCGCTACCATGTACCGCATTTGCATCTATACTTTCGGCAAAATCAGCTCTAATTGTTCCAGCAAGTGCCTCTTTAGGATTTGTAGCACCCATCAAGTCTCTATTTTTTAAAACAGCATTTTCACCCTCAAGAACCATAATAACAACAGGACCTGAAATCATAAAACTTACTAATTCACCATAAAATGGTCTTTCTTTATGAACAGCATAAAATTCACCAGCAGTTTGCTCTGATAGTTGTACTTTTTTCATTCCTGCGATTCTAAGACCGTTGCTTTCAAATCTGTCAACGATTTTTCCGATAACACCTTTTGCAACTGCATCTGGTTTGATAATTGATAATGTTTGTTCCATCATAAAGACTCCTTGGCTTATAGCACTTTATATAAAAATATTTTGAAGCGAAATAATATCAGATAGTTTTTAAAGAAAAGCTTTTTTAGAGTTAAAATATTGAAGAAAAGAGTAAAACTCTATGTTTTACTCTTTGGGATATGTAGATTACTCTACGACTGCAGTACCTTTTTCGCCTCTACTTTCAGAAGCTGGCATACCATCAGTAACATCATCCCATTGGATACAGCCCTCTGTTGGACAAGCTGCTGCACATGCTGGAACATCATGATAAGTTACACACTCAACACATTTGTCTGCAAAAACATAATAAATTTCTTCACCTGTTGGGTTCTCATCCTCGTCAACTATTGCCTCTACTGGACACTCATCAATACATGCTGCACAGTTAATGCAAGTATCTGTAATTATTACTGCCATTTTAAATCCTTATTGTTAGATAGATTTGAACTATATCAAAACAATAATTAAATAATACTTTAATAGAGTTAAGAAGATTTAAAACTTTACAACTCGTTACAAAAATATCTTGCACCTTTTGCCTTATTAATCGAAACTAAATCATTTAAGTTGACTTAAAAAACTATAATTTAACAAAAAATTGGATAAAATCACCGCCTACAGTTAAACTTTTTAGGAAACAGATAATGAAAGATTCTATCAAAGAATTAGTTAAAAAATATGACACTCCACTTTATGTCTATGATTTCGACCTTATAGAGAAGAGATACAACGAACTTAAAAGCTCATTTGAGGGTATGAAGTCGCTTATATCATTTGCGGTTAAGTCTAACTCTAACCTTTCGGTTATCAGACATCTAGGCAATATGGACGCTGGAGCTGACTGTGTGAGTATTGGTGAGATTAAAAGAGCTTTAAAAGCTGGGATTAAGCCATATAGAATCATTTTTTCAGGTGTTGGCAAAAGAGATGATGAGATAAAAGAGGCACTTTTAAGCAATATCTTTATGATAAATCTTGAATCCATAGCAGAAATGAAAAGAGTTGAGATGATAGCCAAAGAGCTGGATATTGAAGCTAGAATTTCAATAAGAGTTAATCCCAATGTTGACCCCAAAACCCATCCTTATATATCTACGGGGCTTCAAGAAAATAAGTTTGGCGTAAGCATTGATAGTGCAAAATGGATGTATATTTATGCAAAAAAATCGGCTCACTTAAATCCGATAGGGATTCATTTTCATATTGGCTCACAACTTACTCAACTTTCACCGATTATCGAAGCTTCAAATATTGTTGCCGATTTGGTTCGTTCTTTGAGAGCTTTGGATATTGATATCCGATTTTTTGATGTTGGTGGTGGACTTGGTGTGGTTTATAATGATGAATCCACAATATCTTTAAAAGAGTACGCAGAGGGTATAAAAGAGGCTATAAAAGGCTTAGATGTGACCGTAGTTTGTGAACCAGGGAGATATTTGGTTGCAAATGCTGGTATCTTTATTACAAAAGTATTGTATGAAAAAGTCAATGAGGGCAAAAGATTTGTTGTCGTTGATGGTGCGATGAATGATTTGATTCGCCCAAGTCTTTATACAGCTTATCATGAGATAGAGGCTATCGGTATTGATGGAGAGGAGAGTTTAGCTGATGTGGTTGGTCCTATTTGTGAAAGTGGGGATTTTTTAGGTAAAGATGTCTCTCTCCCTGCTTTAAGTCATGATGATATCATTATTATCCACACCGCTGGAGCTTACGGTTTTACGATGGCGAGTAACTACAATACAAGAAATCGAAGTGCAGAAGTGGCTCTAAGTGCAGGAAAAGATTATCTTATTCGTCAAAGAGAGTCGTTTGATGATGTTATTAGACTTGAGGAGAGTTGTGATTCAAGTTGGCAAAGGAGATAAAATAGTATGGATTTGGATAAATTAAGAGAAAAAATAGATGAGATAGATGATAAACTTCTTGAGTTATATAATGAAAGGATGGAAGTTGTTCACGCAGTTGGAGAACTCAAGAATAAGAGTATGTCACCGATTTATAGACCAGAGCGAGAGTATTCTATTTTAACAAGATTAAAAAATAATAATAAAGGAAAGTTAACACCAGAAGCAATTGACGCTCTATTTTTAGAGTTATTTGCTGTGGCTAGAAATCTTGAACTTCCTGAACGAGTGGCATATTTAGGCCCAAAAGCGAGTTTTACCCATCAAGCAGCTGAGATGAAATTTGGGGCAACAAGTAGTTATCTACCTATCAATAGTATCAGTGGTGTATTTAGAGAAGTTCATAACGGTGTGGCAAAATTTGGAGTTGTACCAATTGAAAATAGCTCAAATGGTATCGTAAGTGAAACGATTAAGTGTCTTGATGAATATGATTTGAAGATTATTGCTGAGGTTATCGTTGATGTTCACCATGTTTTGGCTACAAGACTTGATAATATTACAGATATCAAAAAAATCTATTCAAAAGATATAGCATTTGGTCAATGTTACAATTTTTTAAAAGATTTAAGCCTTGACAATGTAGAGCAGATTCCTGTTGAATCAACAGCAAAGGCAGCTTCGATTTCAGCCCAATCGATTGATGGAGCAGCGATATGTTCCGAACTTGCAGCTAAACTCTATAATCTTCCCATTTTATTTAAAAATATAGAGGATAATAGTAACAATCGTACGAGATTTTTTATCATTAGTAATTTTGAAAATATGCCCTCAGGAAACGACAAAAGTTCGATTTTAGTGCATTTGCCTAACACAGCGGGTTCTTTATTTAAATTTTTAGATGATTTTGAAAAATCAAAAATTAATCTAACAAAGATAAAATCTCACATCGTAGAGGGAGAGTCGCTATTTTTTATAGAGTTTGATGGTCATGAGAGTGATGAAAGGGTACAAAATATCTTTAAAAAGTACAAAGATTCTATAAAATATTTGGGTTCTTACATCAAAGAGAGAGATGATATATAAGGAATAAACATGCAATGGAACAAAACATTAGAAGAGATAAAAATATATGAAGCTGGAAAACCTATTGAGTTGGTTGTTAGAGAGTTTGGGATAAATCCTGCTGATGTTGTTAAGTTGGCATCCAATGAAAATCCAAATGGGTGTAGTATAAAAGTAACCGAAGCAATTGCTAAAAATGCACATAAAGCCTCACTTTATCCTGATGATAGTTTTTATGAGTTAAAAGATTTATTGGCTAAAAAGTGGCAAGTAAATGATAATAATATTATTATTGGCTGTGGAAGTGACCAAGTATTGGAATTTGTATCAAGAGCATTATTGGATGAGACTTCTTGTGTTTTGATGAGTAAAGTTACTTTTGCAATGTATGAAGTTTATGCAAAGCAGATGGGTACTAAGATTATACGAACACCTAGTTATCAACATAAGGCTGATGAGTTTATCGAGGCTTATCATAAACATAAACCAAAAATCGTTTATATTTGTACGCCAAACAATCCAACAGGTGATGGGATTAAAAAAGTTGATGTTTTAAAGATTATCAATGCTGTGGATAAAGAAACGATGGTCGTGGTTGATGGAGCATATATGGAGTATGCTGGAGCTAAAGATGAAGCCTACAAGATAACTCCAAATGATATTTTGGATTACGAAAATGTGATTTATCTAGGAACTTTTTCCAAAGCTTATGGATTGGGAGGGATGAGAGTTGGATATGGGATTGCCAATGAACAAGTTATTTCTCAATTGTTAAAAATGCGACCACCATTTAACATCACAACGCTCTCTTTGATATCTGCTATCGAAGCTTTAAAAGATGAAGAGTTTGTTCAAAATTCCATCTTTACACATTTTACTGAATTGAAACGATATGAGGAATTTGCAGATAAAAATGGATTAAAATATATCGAAAGTTATACCAATTTTATCACTTATCTATTTGATAAACATGATTCTACTAAGATTAATGATGAGTTATTTAAAAATGGGGTTATCGTAAGAAATTTAGCTTCGTATGAGATGAATGCCATTCGTATAACAGTTGGAACAGATAAGCAAAATAGTCGATTATTTGAGATGTTGGAGAGGTTGCTATAATGTACTTTGGAGATTTGAAAACAAAAAGTATTGATGAATTAGAAGAGATTGCTTCACAAATTAGAGAAAAAATTCTTCAAACGGTTAGTAAAAATGGAGGACATTTAAGTTCAACTTTGGGGGCAACCGATTTAATAGTTGCTATGCACAGTGTTTTTGATGCTTCAAAAGACCCTTTTATTTTTGATGTTTCTCACCAAAGTTATGCCCATAAACTTATAACAGATAGATGGGATGCATTTGATACACTTCGAACTTTTGGAGGTATTAGTGGTTATACTAAACCAAATGAGTCACCTTATGATTACTATATGTCTGGGCATAGTTCAACTTCTATCTCTTTGGCTGTTGGGGTTGCAAAAGCGATTGCTTTAACCAAAGAAGATAGGATTCCTGTGGCGTTTATAGGTGATGGAAGTATGAGTGCTGGAATGGTTTATGAAGCATTAAATGAGTTAGGAGATAGAAAATATCCATGCGTGATTATCTTAAATGATAATGAGATGTCTATCGCTTCACCCATTGGTGCATTGAGTCGAGTTTTGTCCCAAACCATGGCATCTCCTTTGTATCAAAAGTTTAAAAAACAGACGCAAAATATCTTAAAAAAACTTCCTGATAGTGCGATGTATATGGCAAAAAAATTTGAAGAATCACTTCATCTCATTACCCCTGGAGTATTGTTTGAAGAGTTAGGATTGGAGTATATTGGCCCAATTGATGGACACAATATCGCCTCTATTATAAATACTTTAGAGATTGCAATGAATATGAAAAAACCTGTCATTGTTCACGCTCAAACCACAAAAGGCAAGGGGTATATGGTAGCTGAGGGACATTTGGAACATTGGCATGGAGTAGGAGCATTTGATTTAAAAAGTGGTGCTAGTTTGAAAAAATCAGGAGCTAAGAATGCAACCACTATTTTTTCTGACACTTTAGTTGAATTAGCAGAGCAAAATGAAAAAATAGTTGGAGTCACTGCTGCGATGCCAAGTGGAACAGGAATGAGTGAAGCTATGAGTAGATTTCCTGATAGATTTTGGGATGTTGCCATAGCAGAACAACACGCTGTAACTTCTATGGGGGCTTTAGCTAAAGAGGGATTTAAACCTTTTTGTGCCTTATACTCTACCTTTTTACAACGAGGATATGACCAAGTGATTCATGATGTCTGTTTGATGAATTTGGGTGTTGTTTTTGCGATAGATAGAGCAGGGATTGTTGGAGAAGATGGAGAAACACATCAAGGAGCATTTGATATCTCATTTTTAAGAGCTATTCCAAATATGACACTTTTTGCTCCATTTAACGATTCAAGTATGAAAGAAGCGATGAGATTTGCATCAACACTTTTAACTCCATGTGCTTTTAGATATCCAAGAGGCTCATTTAGTAGTTCGGATGATTTTGAAATAGAGCCATATACATTAGGTAAAGCTCAAATCATAAAAGAGGGTAATAGTAGCGTTGCGTTAATAGGATATGGTAATGGTGTTGGTAGGGCATTGGCTGTGGCATCTGAACTAAACAGTAGCGTAAGCATTATTGATTTAAGATTTGTCAAACCACTAGATACCCAATTATTAAAATCCTTAGCCCAAAATCATAAAAAATGGTTTATATTTAGTGATAGTGCTAAAATAGGTGGGGTCGGAAGTGCCATTTTGGAATTTTTAAACCATGAAAAAATAGCTGATATTGAGTTGGTTTCATTTGAATATGAAGATGAATTTATCATTCATGGAGCAACACAACAAGTTGAAGAGTCCTTAGGACTGCTTCCAGAACAATTAGCCGAAAAAATAAAACAAATAATAGGAGAATAAGAGTGCCAAAAGAGTATATTTTTACAAGTGAATCGGTTACAGAAGGACATCCAGATAAGATGGCTGACCAGATAAGTGATGCGATTTTAGATTATATTATTGAACGAGACCCAAATGCTAGAGTGGCTTGTGAAACACTATTGAGTAATGGTTTTTGTGTTATTGCAGGAGAGTTAAAAACTCACGCTTACGCACCGATGCAAGATATCGCTAGAGAAGTCGTTAGACAAATCGGTTATACAGACGCATCTTATGGATTTGACTATCGAAGTGCTGGTGTTTTAAATGGTATCGGAGAGCAAAGTCCTGATATCAATCAAGGGGTTGACCAACTTTGTGGCGAAATAGGAGCTGGAGACCAAGGACTTATGTTTGGATATGCGTGTAATGAAACCCCTGAACTTATGCCATTACCTATATCATTGGCTCACAAGATTACCGCAAAACTTGCTGAAGTTCGTAAAAATGGAACTCTGCCTTATCTTAGACCAGATGGAAAAGCACAAGTAAGCGTAAAATATATTGATGGAAAACCTGTAAGTATTGATACGATTGTCGTTTCAACACAACATGACCCAGATGTGGAATATGATGTTCTAAAAGCAGGTGTTATCCAAGAAGTTATCAAAGAAGTTATCCCAAAAGCACTTCTAAGCGATGATATCACCTATCATATTAACCCAACAGGAAGATTTGTTATCGGTGGACCTCAAGGTGATGCTGGGCTTACAGGAAGAAAGATTATCGTTGATACTTATGGTGGAAGTTGTCCTCATGGTGGTGGTGCATTTAGCGGGAAAGACCCAACAAAAGTTGACCGTTCGGCTGCGTATATGGCACGATATATCGCTAAAAATCTTGTAGCTTCAGGAGTAAGTGATAAAGTGACTATCCAAATCGCTTATGCGATAGGTGTAGTTCAACCCGTTTCTATTATGGTCGATACTCATGGAGAAGAGAGAGTCGACAATGCTCAAGTGGTTGCGTGTGTTAGAAAGCTTTTTGACCTTTCACCTGCTGGTATTATCAAGTCTCTTGATTTACTTCGCCCTATTTATAGAAATACTGCGAGTTATGGACATTTTGGAAGAGAAAATGAAGATTTTACTTGGGAGAAAAAAGATAGAGTTGATGAGATTAAAGCGTTTTTAAGCCTATAATCTTATTGGTTAACAATAAGGGTTCAAAATTTTGAACCCATAACTTTTAATAGATAGCTTTGTCGTAAATAACAAAATTTGAAGCAAGTGCTTTCATCTCATCTTTAATCTGTGCGTGAAGAGTATTATCGTTAATATTGTCTAAAACATCAGCAATTTTATTTGCAATAATCTCAAATTCTGCCTCTTTCATCCCTCTACTTGTAAGTGCTGGAGAACCTATACGGATACCTGAAGTCACAAATGGGCTTCTTGTCTCACCTGGAACAGTATTTTTATTTACCGTAATTCCTGCATTTCCTAACGCTGCATCTGCATCTTTTCCTGAAAACTCTTTATTTAAAAATGAAACCAAAACAAGATGATTGTCTGTTCCACCTGAAACGATATCATACCCTCTTTCGATAAGCACATCAGCTAAAACTTTAGCATTGAGCTTAACTTGCTTTGCATACGCTTTCCACTCATCTGAAAGATTGTATTTAAATCCAACCGCTTTAGCAGCAATAACATGAACAAGTGGTCCACCTTGAAGACCAGGGAAGATTGCCGAATTGATTTTTTTTGCGATATCTTCTTTATCTGTTAAGATAATCCCACCTCTAGGTCCTGCCAAAGTTTTATGTGTCGTTGTAGTAACTATATCAGCATAAGGAAATGGGCTTGGATGTTCACCTGCAACCACTAAACCAGCGATATGAGCAACATCTGCAAAAAGATACGCACCAACACTGTCTGCTATCTCTTTAAATCTCTTAAAATCAATCTCTCTAGCATAAGCACTTGCACCACAAACAATGATATGTGGTTTAACGATATTTGCAATTTTTGCTACTTCATCGTAGTTGATTCTTCCATCAAGTTCAACACCATAAGTAAAACTTTGATAGTTTTTACCTGAAAAGCTAGGTTTACTTCCATGCGTCAAATGTCCACCATGGCTTAAATCCATACCTAAAATCTTATCACCAGCTTTTAAAAGTGCGGCATAAACAGCACCATTTGCTTGAGAACCTGAATGAGGCTGAACATTTGCATAGTTACAATTGAAAAGCTGACAAGCTCTATCAATCGCCAATTGCTCTATAACATCAGCATATTCACAACCACCATAATATCTCTTATTTGGATAACCTTCAGCATATTTATTGGTAAATACACTCCCCATAGCTTCCATAACCGCTGGAATAGTAAAGTTTTCACTTGCTATCATCTCAAGATGATTGGTTTGTCTATGAAGTTCTTTTTGTATCGCTTCAAAAATTTCTGGGTCAAATTGTTCCATTGCGTAACTCATAATTCTCCTTTATTGATTGTATTGTTGGTTTATATCAAATATAGACTTAATTGTTTCTAACTTACTCTTCAGTTTTTACTGAATGCGTAATTTCTGGTCTCATCGCAGGGAAGAGTAAAACATCTCTGATTGAGCTTTGATTGGTTAACATCATGACCAATCTATCGATTCCAATCCCTTCACCCGCCGTTGGTGTCATACCGTAGCTTAGAGCTTTTACATAATCTGTATCCATGTGCATCGCCTCATCATCACCTGTTGCATCTTTTGCTTTAACCTGAGCTTTAAATCTCTCATATTGGTCAATTGGGTCATTTAACTCGCTAAATCCATTTGATATCTCTTTTCCAGCAATAAACAGCTCAAACCTCTCTGCAACATCAGGATTTTTATCACTTCTTCGTGCAAGTGGGGAAATATCAATAGGAAAATCTGTAATAAAAGTTGGATTAACCAATTTATCTTCAACAAACGCATCAAAAAGTTCAGCTTGAAGATAGCCTAAAGTTAGATTCTCTTGGACTTTCACATTATTTGCTTTTAAAAACGCTAAAGCTTTTTGGCTCGACTGGGCAATCTCTCTATCAACGCCACCAATATCAACTATCGCATCAATATAGCTAACCTGAACAAAAGGGGCTGAAAAATCTATCTGTTTATCTTCATACTCTAAAATAGTTGGAAGATTTAAACGCTCTAAAAGGTACTCAAACATCTCTTGAGTAATCTCAATCAAATCTTTATAGTTTTTATACGCCCAATAAAACTCCAACATTGTAAATTCTGGATTGTGCGTATGATCCATACCTTCATTTCTAAAGTTTCTATTGATTTCAAAAACAGCATCCATACCACCAACTATCAATCTTTTAAGATAAAGTTCAGGTGCAATTCTTAGATATCTCTCTATCCCCAAAGCGTTGTGATGTGTAACAAACGGTCTAGCATTTGCCCCACCAGGGATAGGATGTAGCATTGGAGTTTCCACTTCTAAAAACCCTTTTGATTCGAAAAAAGCTCTTATCAAAGAGACTATTTTACTTCTTTTGATAAAATTTTTAGTCACTTCAGGATTCATAATCATATCAAGATAGCGTTGACGATAACGCAACTCTTGGTCTTGAAGTCCATGAAATTTTTCAGGAAGAGGAGAGATAGATTTGGTAACAAGATTTAACTCTCTACAATGAAGGGTAATCTCACCTGTTTGAGTCACAAAACCAAATCCAACCGCCTCAACGATATCTCCAACTTCGATAAGTTTTTTCATCTTGTTGTAGTAGCCCTCAGCTAAATCATCTCTATTGTAATAGATTTGAACTAAACCATCACTATCTTGAAGTTTAGCAAATGAAGCTTTCCCCATAATACGAACAAATTTTAAACGACCTGTTAATCTAAACTCAACGCTCTCATCTCTTTTTTGTCCCTCTTGCTTAGCATGAAGATGTTGGCAAGATTTGTAAAAAGTTTCACTCCCAACACCTTTAGCGATACCATTTGGATAGGGATTTATCCCCTCACTTCGTAAAATCTCTACTTTTTTAATTCTCTCTTGAATATATTGATTTTCAAAAATCATTCACCCTCCATTTTTTCTATGCATTCAGAGCATATTCCTGTTATTTTCATAAAATGTCCTGTCATTTTAAAATTGAACTCTTTTGCAATCTCTTTTTGTTTTCGCTCAATAGTCTCGTTGTGAAATTCAAATATCTTACCACAACTTAAACACACCAAATGGTCATGATGTTTCCCCAAACCAAACTCATATTTTTTCCCCTGAGTTCCAAAAGAGATAGAAGTTACGAGGTTTGAATTTTCCAAAAAGCCCAAAGTTCGGTATACAGTAGCGATGCCTATGTTAGATTTTGGATGTTTTTTCAAGATAAGATTATAGATATCTTCTGGTGTAAAGTGTCCTTTATTGTAAAAAATAGCCTCTAAGATAAACTCTCGCTGTTTCGTGTATTTTAAATTGCTACTTTTGATAAGTTTTCTAAACTCCTCCAATATATTCTCATAAGCTTCTATAGTTTGTTCCATATTTTCTCCAATTGATTCAATATAATATTATCGTATCGAAATATTATTTTCCATAGTAGCATTTTCTTCTTTAATTGTGCTGTTAGCCTCAAGTTGAGCGTTATTTTTTCTATTTTCGATATTCAAAAGAACACTACCAACTTCACTTAAAATTGGAAAAAAGAAACTATCTTTAGAGTAAGATGAAAATTTTTCTCTTAAAACTTGAGAGTTATTGATAACCACCATAATAGTCCCTAAAATGATAAAATATCTAACAATAGCAACTCCATAACCAGCATATCTATCTACTTTTTGTGTTATCTTCTCTTTTGAAAATCCAACAGCAATAGGGGTTAAAAGTAAAACTGAAAACCAAAAAATTGCAAATATGCTTATAAAGCCAACAAGTTCAAATCCAGCTTTATTTGTCATTCCCAAAAAATTACTTCCAATAAACTCGCCAATTCCTAAGTTAAATCGTGACGCTAGATAGATACCACCGATAAGTCCTATGAAGTTTAAACTCTCTTTTATAAGACCGTTTAAAATGCCTTTTGTTCCCAATAAAAAGACGATTGCGATGATGACGATATCTAACATATTTAAACTCATTTGATTTTCCTAGAGATAATTTTTTTGTATAAAATTATATCAAAAGTTACTGAAAAACGATATATATCGTTAAAATAGAAAATAATCTATATTCTATATCAAAAATGTTAGAATAACACTTTTAATTTACAACTTTAGAAGGAATTGTTATGGTCATGAAGGGCAAAAAGGGAGTTATTCTCGGCATTGCAAATAAAAAATCAATCGCTTACGGCATCGCAAAAGCGTGTAGAGAACAAGGTGCAGAGGTTGCAATTACATTTTTAAATGAAAGATTTGAGAAAAAACTTGAGCCAGTTGCAACAGAATTGGGTTGTGGTGAGAAGTTTTATCCATGTGATGTGAGTCGTCCAGAGGAGATTAAAGCGTTAAAAGAGTCTTTGGAAAAAGATTTTGGTGAAATTGATTTTATCGTTCACTCTATCGCATTTGCTCCTAAAGAGGGTTTGAGTGGTCGTTTTATGGATATTACTAAAGATGCTTTTAATGTAGCTATGGATATATCGGTTTACTCACTTATCGAAATTGTTAGAGAACTTCATCCGATTATGAGTAACAAAAGCTCTGTTTTAACGCTTAGTTATTATGGTGGAGTAAAGTATATTCCAAATTATAATCTTATGGGAATCGCAAAATCTGCTCTTGAGATGACAACTAAATATCTAGCTGAAGATTTAGGAAAAGATGGAATCAGAGTCAATGCTATTTCAGCGGGTCCCATTAAAACTCTAGCAGCAGCTGGAATTGGTGATTTTGGATTTATGCTCAAATGGAATTCAGCACACTCTCCACTTAAAGAGAATGTTACGATTGAGCAAGTTGGAAATTCTGGAATGTATCTTTTGAGTGATTTGAGTAGTGGTGTAACGGGTGAGGTTCATTATGTTGATGCTGGATTTAATATCATGGGTATGCCAGCGGTCAATTTTGATGAAACGGGACATGGCAAAATCGCTTGGAATGGTGAATAATTCAGTGTCAAATTATGAAGCAAAAAAGAGTTTTTTTGACTCTATCACAACCATTTATGGGCGAAATCCTGTTATGGAAGCCCTAAGTGATAACTCCATAAATATACATAAACTTCATCTTTCAACTTCAAATAAACCCTCTTCTCAAATCGAAGAGATGGTCTATTTGGCAAAAAAAAGAGGTGTTGAGATTGCTTATCATGATAAATTGGCACTCTCTCGAATCTCTAAAAATGCGAAACAAGACCAAGGGGTGGCATTAGATATCGTGATGAGTCACTCAAACTCTTTGGAAACATTTTTAACCAATCATAAAAAATATAGAATCATTGCACTTGATGGGATTACAAATCCTCAAAATCTAGGGATGATTATCCGTTCTTGTAGTGCTGGAGATATTGATGCGATTATTTTACCAACTTCATCAAGTGTCCAAATCTCTCCATTGGTGATAAAAGCGAGTGCTGGAACACTTTTTAAACTGCCAATTATCAAGTCAAAACGATTATATCAATCTTTACAAACGCTGAAAAATGACGGTGCAATGCTTTATACGCTTGATTCAAATGCACCAAAGAGTTATAAAGAGCAAAATTATGGTCAAAAAAATATCTTTATACTGCGTAATGAGAGCGATGGAGTAAGCAAAGAGATAGAAAATCTTAGTGATGTAAGTATCTCTATTCCGATGAAAAGAGGGGTAGAATCTTTAAATGTTGCAGTTACTGCGTCACTTTTAGCTTTTATGTAAAAAAAATGTTTTTTAAAAGAACTCTAATAATAAATTGATATAATCCAAATTATGAAAACAAATATCAAAATATCTCAAATAGCAAATTTACCAACACGAAATGGGTCGTTTAAAATTCAAGCTTTTAAAGATGGTTGTCAAGAACATCTAGCTATATTTACCGACCCACTTCCCGATATCCCGATGGTTAGAGTTCATTCGGAGTGTGTTACAGGAGATGTGTTTGGTTCAAGAAAATGTGATTGTGGTTCGCAACTTGACGCTACAATGCGTATGATAGCTAAAAATGGTGGAATGCTCATCTATCATCGTCAAGAGGGGCGTAATATCGGACTTTTAAATAAAGTTAATGCCTATGCCTTGCAAGATGAGGGTTTAGATACAATTGAAGCCAATCATCAATTGGGTTTTCGTGCCGATGAGAGAACTTATCACGCAGTGGAGTTTATACTTGAACATTTTGGACTCAAAAAAATCAAACTTATTACCAACAATCCTAAGAAGATAGAGAGTTTAAGTGTTGTGGAGATAGTTGAGAGAATTCCTATGATAACCGAGCCAACAGAGTGTAATCGTGACTATCTCAATGTAAAAAAAGAGCAAATGGGACACATGCTTTAGATGTTAAAAGAACTATTACTCTCCCAAATCAAGATAAATGATACTCAAATAGAGAAGCTTGAAAATTTTAGCAATCTTCTTTTAGAATGGAACAAAACCCACAATCTCACAGGTGCGAAAGATTTAAAACGAGTTTATGATAATATCTTAGATTCACTTCTACCGTACGATTTTATCGATACACCAAAGAGGATTTTGGATGTTGGGAGTGGTGCAGGATTTCCAGCGATTGCCTTAGCGGTTATCTATCCAAACACTCAAGTCGTTTTATGTGAACCTAGAATCAAACGAGTGGCTTTTTTGCGATATGTAGCATTGATGCTAAATCTTAAAAATGTAAAAGTTGTAGCCTCAAGAGTGGAAAAAATGAAGGATGAAGCTTTTGATTTGATAACTTCAAGAGCCGTTACCAATACACAAATGCTTTTAAATCTAACTTCTCATCTTCAAAATGAGCAGACTAAATATCTATTTTACAAAGGAAGTGGCGTAATGAATGAACTAGAAGATATAGATAGCCTCTTTAGCTACAAAATATTTCAAAAAAATAACCGAAACTATCTTTACATAAAGTCTAACCATGTGGCTTAAAGTTCTAATATTTGGCGTTGTTGCTTTTTTAATCTATCGTTTTTTTATGAAAAAAAATAAAAAAGTTGAAAGTTCCAAAAAGATTGATGCTATAGAGATGTTGCAATGTGATAATTGTGGTGTTTATATGGAAAATAAAGATGCTATAAAAGTAGAATCAAAAAACTACTGCTCAAATGAATGCAAAACAAAAGCGTTAAAGTATTAAAGGTTATAAATGAAAATTTTTGGGCATAAATGGATACCATCAGCCTCTTTTTATAAAATTAATATCTTAGAAGATATCCAAAGAACACCGCCAAATGGTATTTTACTCTTTAACTCCCTCAAAGAAGATATCGAATATATTGATTATTGTCTCAAAAATGCTCTTTTATTGGCAATTGAAGTTGAAGATATCACTGAAGCGATTTTTGCCAATGCTTTAGGGATTAAATACATTTTCATAGAGTCCCATAACGCTAAAGAGATTATGAGTATAGCTCAACACTATCTTTTTGATACACAAATTTTAGTCAAAATAATCTCCATAGAAGAGATAGAATCGTTAGCGAAAATTGGTGTTGATGGGGTTGTTTTTAGCGAAGCGATTAAACATTGAGGGTTTGATAATTGCCAAAAGCAAATGAAATTTTAAAATCAAAAGATAAACTCTTAAGCGAAATATATTTTGAACTTCAACGCTACTACGAGTCAAAATATGGTGAAAATGTTATTATTTTGATGGAAATAGGCTCTTTTTTTGAACTCTATGAGGTTAATAACCAAGAATTACAGATTGGTAAAGCGAAAGAGATTGCAGATATTTTAAATATTCAGCTTACTCGAAAAAATAAATCTATCTTAGAAAACTCTATCCACAATCCACTCCTTGCAGGTGTACCAACCATCTCACTTGAACGCTATCTCTCACGATTGGTCGCTTTAAAAAAATACACTATCGTATTGGTAAAACAACGAGGACAAACCCCAAATATTAGCCGTTATGTCTCCAATATCATCTCTGCTGGGGTAAATTTTGATTATATCGATAGCTCAAATGAGAACAATATCGTATCTATCATCATCGATGCTAACCTTGATATCTACTCTATCGCTTATGCAAGTATTGATATTACGACAGGGAAAAGTATCTTAAACGAGATTCATTCGCACAGGGAAGATAAAACTTATGCACTAGATGAACTTTTTAAACTTTTACAGAGTTATAACAGTGCTGAAATCCTTTTATCTTTTGAAAATAGCAATATTGACAAAGATTTTATTTTAAGATATCTTGAGCTTCCCGTTAAAAATGTGAAATTTACCAATTCAAAACACAAGATAATCTATCAAAATGAACTCTTTAAACGAGTTTTTGGTATCAACTCTTTTTTAACTCCAATCGAATATCTTGATTTAGAACGATATGGTTATGCTACTTTAGCGTTGAGTATCTTGATAGAGTTTATCATCGAGCATGATGAGAGTGTTATCGAAAAAATGAGCCGTCCTATCTTTTTAGGTAAGAGTAGATATCTCTATCTAGGAAACAATGCACTAGAGCAGTTAGGTGTGATTTCTAGGGATTTGAATGAGGTTACACTACTTGAACTTATAGATAAAACTTCAACAGCATTTGGAAAAAGACTCTTAAAAGAGAGGCTTTTAAATCCTATCATAGATAAAGATGAGCTGATAAAAAGATATGATTTGAGCGAAAAACTACTTACAAACTACTCGAAATATGAGAATTATCTTAAAAGTGTTTATGATTTGGAGAGGCTTACAAGGAGAATCAAACTTCAAAAACTCCACCCCATAGAGATGACTTATATCGAAAGTTCACTTGAGTCGATTGAGCGTATCTTAAATGATGTTGGAAATGATGGGATTGAAGTTGAAGAGCGACTTATTGATGAAGTTAAAGAACTTAGAGTTTTTTTAAGAACAACATTTGATTTGGATATTTGTGCAAAATTTCGACTAGACCAGATAAATGAGAATATTTTTCAAAAAAATATCTACCCACAAATAGACACTATCTTAAAAAATCAACTCATCGAAAAAGATAAGCTCCAAATCGTCTCAACCCATATCAATAAACTTTTTGATAAAACCATTAACGCTTCATTTGCAGAGATAGTCTATCAAGAGAGTGAAGGATTTACGATAACTCTAAGTAGAAATAGATTTGTGAGCATAGAAATACCTCTTAAAAACTCGTTTATCACAGTGGACAATCAACACCATTTTTGTAAAGATTTTAACTATAAACATCTTAAAAATAGCGTCAAAATAGGCTCAAAACTTTTTGAAGAGGTAACCAAAGTTTATGAACGCTCTCAAATCCAACTCATCTCTATCGTCAAAAGTCGATATATCGAAACCTTAATAAGTTTGGAAAATCGTTTCTCTCACACTTTAGATGAACTAATATCCTTTATCGCTTCTATCGATGTGGCTATCTCAAACGCTAAAGTAACTCAACAGATGAATCTGGTTCGTCCTATCATTATTGATGGGGCTGATGGGCTTGAAGCGATTGGGCTTAGACATCCTATCATCGAGGCAAATGAGCAAAGTGGTGTTTATATCCCAAATGATATCTATCTCGGAAGTGGGATAAACTCCTCACATAACCACATTACACTCAACGCTTCTAACAATGCTAGTGTCGATGGAGTCTTGCTTTATGGGATAAACTCATCTGGGAAAAGCTCATTGATGAAGAGTATCGGTATCGCTGTGATATTGGCTCAGGCTGGTTTTTTTGTTCCCGCTGTTGAGTTTCTATTTGGGATGTATCAAAAACTTTTTACCCGTATCGTCTCCAAAGATAACCTGTATAAGGGTCTTTCTACTTTTAGCGTTGAGATGATGGAACTTAAAAATATCTTCAATCGATGTGGTAAAAATAGCCTTGTTTTGGGCGATGAAATCTCTCAAGGTACAGAAACCGAGTCAGGACTTGCCATTGTTGCAGGTGCGATATTGCGACTTTTGGAACTTCAAACTACTTTTATCTTTGCATCACATCTTCATCAACTCAAAAATATTCCCCAACTCCAACACATCAACGAGCTTATCTTTTTGCATCTTGGGGTGAGTTATGATGAGCTAAATGATAGATTGGTTTACAATAGAGCCTTGCAACTTGGGATGGGAAGCTCACTTTATGGGCTTGAATTTGCAAAGTCATTGCACATGGATAAGATTTTTTTGAAAAATGCGTATGCACTAAGAGAGGAGATAATCAATAAAAATTCGGACATCAAAGAGCTAAAAAAACAAAAAACGAGCCGATATAACAAATCTCTTTATCTGAGCAAATGTGCATTGTGCGATAAAAGCGTTGAAGAAGTTCATCATATCAAGGCTCAATATGAGGCTGATGAGCATGGTAAAATCGGTTTTATGGATAAAAATCATAGATACAACCTCATCCCACTATGCAAAAAACATCATAAAATGGTGCATGATGGGAAATTGCATATTTTAGGCTTTGTGATGACTTCAGAGGGACTCAAACTGCATTACGAGGAGAGGTGAGGGGGATTTTTATCTGATTTTTTCCAACCGCTTTTATCTTACTATCAGCGTAAAATACCTATAATATGGAGTTTTAACGCTGTTCTATAACATTTTATTGTTGAACTAAATTTGGTTGGAAAAAAATTCCAACTTGCCCGATTTTATGGGCTTTATTTTAAGGTAACTTATTTTATAATGCCGAAGTTACTTTCCTTGAACCGACACATATGATGTATTGAAACTTTAACGCCCCCTCTTATGCTTTTATCTTCTGTTCCGCTTGAACCGACACATATGATGTATTGAAACCTTAAACAAATATGGGCATGTGGAAATCCCCTTTCTTGAACCGACACATATGATGTATTGAAACCACAACCAAAAGAGAATAAACAAGAGACAAAAGAACCTTGAACCGACACATATGATGTATTGAAACAAAGAAGATGAAAACGAAGACAATCCACTCTCTCCAGCCTTGAACCGACACATATGATGTATTGAAACGTTGAATTAGTTTCATACTTTTTCATCTATTAGCTCCTTGAACCGACACATATGATGTATTGAAACTTTCAAAAGCTAAAAGTCGTAGAGCTAAAGAGGAGTCTTGAACCGACACATATGATGTATTGAAACCACTTCAACAAACGCCCTACTCTCATATAAACTCACTCTTGAACCGACACATATGATGTATTGAAACCTACATCAAAATCGCTCAAAGCCTCTTTACGGCTTCCTTGAACCGACACATATGATGTATTGAAACAACTTGCCCATAAGAGCTTAAAGTTCCGAGAGGACACTTGAACCGACACATATGATGTATTGAAACCCCATAGCACCCTCAATAAGCACTTGTGCTTTTGGGCTTGAACCGACACATATGATGTATTGAAACTAAACTCTTGAAGCCCTACAAGTCCAGCATTTTGTCTCTTGAACCGACACATATGATGTATTGAAACCTCGCTACTGCTCTCTTTTGAGCTTAGAGAGAGCACTTGAACCGACACATATGATGTATTGAAACCAAACTGTTTATTTATCTGATTTTCTAGCGATATATCTTGAACCGACACATATGATGTATTGAAACATCTAAACTTTGAGGAGCTATCATCTAAACTCCCCCTTGAACCGACACATATGATGTATTGAAACAATGGTAGGTACATATCAAATGATGTTTTTACTTCTCTTGAACCGACACATATGATGTATTGAAACCGCTCTAAAGCCATCTCTAGCTTTTCGAACACAAGACTTGAACCGACACATATGATGTATTGAAACAAAAATCATTGTAGCCTCTTTTGCACTCCTCCACTTCTTGAACCGACACATATGATGTATTGAAACAGAGTTTTTAGAGGTTTTTAAATGCGGTGGCTCAAACTTGAACCGACACATATGATGTATTGAAACAGCATTGATAATCGTTGAGGCATTTTTAAAAGCTAACTTGAACCGACACATATGATGTATTGAAACGTCGTTCATCTCCTGTAAGGAGTCTATAAACTCCTTCTTGAACCGACACATATGATGTATTGAAACATTTGTATGTAGCAACTCTATTTTGTGCCTCTGTTCTTGAACCGACACATATGATGTATTGAAACAATGTTCTTACCTTGCAAGTCAAGAGCTTTATTGATACTTGAACCGACACATATGATGTATTGAAACAATCCATAACTATAAAACTAAAAGCCTTGATATCTTCTTGAACCGACACATATGATGTATTGAAACAAAAAAGAGACCACAACTCAAGAGGAACAAACACTCTTGAACCGACACATATGATGTATTGAAACATCGCTATGATAATGGCGTTTAGATTTAGCATAAAGCTTGAACCGACACATATGATGTATTGAAACTTGGGAATATTTAAACTAATATGTACGCTACATATTCTTGAACCGACACATATGATGTATTGAAACTCTAATTTAAGAGCTTCTATAACGGCTCTAGCACCCTTGAACCGACACATATGATGTATTGAAACCCCATCTTGTTTTTTCGAATCCATAAAACATGTCACTTGAACCGACACATATGATGTATTGAAACTAGTAGCCATAGTAGCCGATGAGAGTACATTGTTCACTTGAACCGACACATATGATGTATTGAAACAACATTGAAATCATTTAAATCTATATCTTGATTTGAGTCTTGAACCGACACATATGATGTATTGAAACTTCGGTGTATGGATAGGAAACATAACCCTTTCGGCTTGAACCGACACATATGATGTATTGAAACCTGCTAAGTGTTTGCAGTTTTTCACGCCTTTTTTTCTTGAACCGACACATATGATGTATTGAAACATATCTTTTCTGCCCTCAATCAGCTCTTTATAGCGTGGACTTGAACCGACACATATGATGTATTGAAACAAAAGATAAAGTTAGTTTTTGTATATTCTACTTCCCTTGAACCGACACATATGATGTATTGAAACCCACTTGTAGATTTACCTTTTTTGCCAATATCAACTTGAACCGACACATATGATGTATTGAAACATCGTGAGAGAATAAAAAACTTTTCGGTTTCTCTCCTTGAACCGACACATATGATGTATTGAAACAATCTTGGCGTATTTGCTTAAGTCTTGATTGTACTTGCTTGAACCGACACATATGATGTATTGAAACATCGGGATAAAAGAAAAGTGGAAAAATTCTAGTTTTCTTGAACCGACACATATGATGTATTGAAACTTGTCAAGATAATAACTTATTGCGTAATTCTTTCCTCTTGAACCGACACATATGATGTATTGAAACTTTTTTGGCTTCATCTTTATTGATTTTAAAAAATGGCTTGAACCGACACATATGATGTATTGAAACTGGTGGCGTAGCTATGTCAACTTGTGCCAACATACTCTTGAACCGACACATATGATGTATTGAAACCTTTCACAAGGGGGCATAAAGATAGCAAAAAGACCCTTGAACCGACACATATGATGTATTGAAACCTTGACAATTTTTAAACTGTCTTTTGGGTGCATAACCTTGAACCGACACATATGATGTATTGAAACGTTAAACTGTGCTATGGTATTTTTATGCGATGATGCTTGAACCGACACATATGATGTATTGAAACATAAAGTGGTGGACAAGATAAATAAGAGTACAGATAGCTTGAACCGACACATATGATGTATTGAAACTTGGGAATATTTAAACTAATATGTACGCTACATATTCTTGAACCGACACATATGATGTATTGAAACAAATGAGTTTAACACTCACAATGGTATTGTTTTTAACCTTGAACCGACACATATGATGTATTGAAACCATCCAAAACAATGGTAAGTTTGATTTTGAGGGTTTACTTGAACCGACACATATGATGTATTGAAACCTTTTCTTTTATCCCGATTGGAAGCTCGGGAAACTTTCTTGAACCGACACATATGATGTATTGAAACCTTAGTGCTAATATCATTAAGTTTTTTATCAATATCTTGAACCGACACATATGATGTATTGAAACTTATCAAGTAGAAAGGTATTTCCATATTCGGTTTTTGCTTGAACCGACACATATGATGTATTGAAACTCAAGAGAACTTTATGAATTAGCAATGAAAGGAACTTGAACCGACACATATGATGTATTGAAACTCTCGAGATTCACAAAGGGAATCAAATCGCATTTCCTTGAACCGACACATATGATGTATTGAAACTCTCTTATATAGATATAATTATCCGAGGGAGGGATACTTGAACCGACACATATGATGTATTGAAACAGAGTTTTTAGAGGTTTTTAAATGCGGTGGCTCTTAGCTTGAACCGACACATATGATGTATTGAAACCCTCTTTAAAGACTCCATCATGCACACGGTTAAGTGCTTGAACCGACACATATGATGTATTGAAACTGTCTCGGATTCGGTAATCTTTCTCATTTGTTTTCTTGAACCGACACATATGATGTATTGAAACTACCAATCGGTTAGTTTCTCATCCACCTTTTGAACTGCTTGAACCGACACATATGATGTATTGAAACTGGTGATGGTAGGTTTAAAACAATAGGCAAGATTACCTTGAACCGACACATATGATGTATTGAAACAAAGATGGGCTTATATTAACTTGTGGAGTAGATATCTTGAACCGACACATATGATGTATTGAAACACTAGCACCACGACAAAATAATCACTCCTGATGGCTCTTGAACCGACACATATGATGTATTGAAACCTTAGCATTATGCCATCTTGCAAGTCTGCTATTAGTCTTGAACCGACACATATGATGTATTGAAACTTTTGTGCAAATAGATTTTGAACATCTAATGCACTTCTTGAACCGACACATATGATGTATTGAAACAACCTACAAGCGACTTACTATTTACCTACTCTTCATCTTGAACCGACACATATGATGTATTGAAACCCATTTTTTGACTACCTCCCAATAGCCTAAATCTGTCTTGAACCGACACATATGATGTATTGAAACTTCTTATCACTACTAATATTTAGGTCTGTTATATTCCTTGAACCGACACATATGATGTATTGAAACGCAAGTTTTTAAAAGTCCACCATACCAAGTGTCATCTTGAACCGACACATATGATGTATTGAAACATCTCCGAAAGTAAAATTTTACATAACAGATATAACTTGAACCGACACATATGATGTATTGAAACTTCACAGGAGATATTTTTAAACGGATGGATATCAACTTGAACCGACACATATGATGTATTGAAACACATCATGGATAATCTTATGTCTTTTTTTTCTTTTCTTGAACCGACACATATGATGTATTGAAACGCGACACTCGACCCTTTTATTGCAAAAACTCTTCTCTTGAACCGACACATATGATGTATTGAAACACAATAAAAATATCTATCTTTAAGTTAAAAATGATAACTTGAACCGACACATATGATGTATTGAAACCTATTAAATAAAACTACATTTTTGTTGCTTTTGTGCTTGAACCGACACATATGATGTATTGAAACTGCTCTGTTCTAGTCTCAGTTGTATAAGGTTCAAGCTTGAACCGACACATATGATGTATTGAAACTTGGGAATATTTAAACTAATATGTACGCTACATATTCTTGAACCGACACATATGATGTATTGAAACAATCATTTTCTGTTGCATTGTTATATCCATAGTTCTCTTGAACCGACACATATGATGTATTGAAACGCGATTCTAAGGTCGTTATCAGCTCCGTTTTTTTCATCTTGAACCGACACATATGATGTATTGAAACCTCATCATGGACAATTTCAACTTTCAAGCGAACGGCTTGAACCGACACATATGATGTATTGAAACAATCTTGGCGTATTTGCTTAAGTCTTGATTGTACTTGCTTGAACCGACACATATGATGTATTGAAACTTGTAAAATAGTCTGCCTCTTTTTGTGGAATTTCTTCTTGAACCGACACATATGATGTATTGAAACTCTCATCTAAAGTTTGCTGGTCTTTTAAGATTTCCTTGAACCGACACATATGATGTATTGAAACACATGTAGAGAAAAAATATGTAACAAAAATAGGGTCTTGAACCGACACATATGATGTATTGAAACGAATTTGCAATCATTTCATTCGTAACTTCGTCTTTTCTTGAACCGACACATATGATGTATTGAAACACTCTTCCAATGTTTTCTAGCGATGCCTTTGTAGGTCTTGAACCGACACATATGATGTATTGAAACTCTTTACCTCTTTGGCGATTTTTGGATACACTCAAGCTTGAACCGACACATATGATGTATTGAAACATTTGCAACTGCTCCGTCTGTTTTATCTAAAAAAATCTTGAACCGACACATATGATGTATTGAAACTAACAGGATTTGGAACTGCTCCTATCCCTGCAACATCTTGAACCGACACATATGATGTATTGAAACAACTGTAAAACTTAAGATAAGAGCATTTTTTGAGACTTGAACCGACACATATGATGTATTGAAACTAATATCGGTGTTTAGTTAATATAAATAATATTTGCTTGAACCGACACATATGATGTATTGAAACCCTCTTGACAACAACCTTTAAAAACTCCTCAAAGTCTTGAACCGACACATATGATGTATTGAAACCTTAATTTTAGAGTTGTCTATTTTATACTCTTTGTCAACTTGAACCGACACATATGATGTATTGAAACTCTAGCACTTTAGACACAACAACATAGCAAAATCCTTCTTGAACCGACACATATGATGTATTGAAACATGAATGGATGTCACACTCTTTTGAATATTGCACTTCTTGAACCGACACATATGATGTATTGAAACTATGGAAGCGGGAAAAGGGAACAGTGCAGACGCTATCTTGAACCGACACATATGATGTATTGAAACCAATGCACACTTAACCGTGTGCATGATGGAGTCTTCTTGAACCGACACATATGATGTATTGAAACGTCGGTAGAGCTTTAAAAGAAAATGGACTTATAGCTTGAACCGACACATATGATGTATTGAAACATGAATGGATGTCACACTCTTTTGAATATTGCACTCTTGAACCGCCACATATGATGTATTGAAACCATACGGCATTGCCGTATTTAAGGAGTAGCATTTCCTCTTGAACCGACACATATGATGTATTGAAACTCTGATTTAAGAGCTTCTATAACGGCTCTAGCACCGCTTGAACCGACACATATGATGTATTGAAACAGGGGCTATGA
>SDAZ01000153.1 GCA_006212005.1 Sulfurovum sp.
AAATATCATTGGATAAACATCTCTGATTATGCTTCGACCTTTACATTAGAAAGTTATATTAATAAAATTTTAAAGAATTATGGTAAGGATGATTTTTTTGAAATTAAATTTAGGTAGGTACTTAGATATTTTAAAAGAAAACTTTATAGAAGTTAGAGCAATAAATAAAGAGATAGATTGTTTGGAAGATACTGATTTGTTAATGAATAATTCAAATATTACTTTACATCTTTTTTCAAATATTTTAGATGTAGAAACTTTTAAATTAGATAAACAATTTTTAGAAAAAATATCACACTCTCAACATGGATTAAATTATTTTATTTGTGTGAGTCCAAATATTAATGACAAAAGAAATTTTAGATTAGATATCTTTTATAGATATTTTAATGATAATTTTATGGTAGAATTAATTTCAGAAAGAGATAATAATATTGGTAATTACAAACGATATGAAAAGATTTTTAAAGTTTTGAACTAAAAAAAATAATATAATCTTAGATGATGAGTTGGCACTCTATCTTTTGGGGTAGAATGCCTATTGTTATCTTACTTATTATTAAAATAAAACGCCACAGCTAAAACAATTCCAACAGCAACAACCAAAGAGACTATTTTTGCGATACTATACGGTCTATCTCCGACTATCTTACCTGTTTGTCCATTGATACCAAAAACATAATTTTTACCATTCCACTCAAATGAAGTACTCCAAACAGGGAAAAGAACATTTTTATAAGTTACATGACTATGGACTGTATCTTTATAATCAATAAGTTGTTGGTCACCCCCGATATCTCGCTTGATATGTTGTGTGATGGTCTCATCCATCTTCACTTTGGCTATCTCAAAACTATCATCAAGCCCGATACTATACTCACTTGCTTCAAATCCACTCAAAATCTTTTCATCAAAAGGGACAAGTGCTGAAGTATCCCACGGAGAGAGTTCATCTAAAATATTTCGAGCAATACTATCAGTTGCACCCACAGTTACATCATCAAAAAACAAATCAATCCGACCTTGTGCAAAAGTCCATCGAATCCTCTGTTCTTGAGACTCTACCTCTTGTTGCTCTCCATTGACAACAACCGTTTTTCTTACACTCACATAATAGATATCTCCTCTTTGCCCACGATAAGGAGTATTTGTTTGAGAATCGTAAGTCCAATGAGGAAGATAGATACCACTCAATTTTTTATGCCCATCCACATAATCACTTAGTTTTGAGGGTGCGAACCATAAAGAACCAATCCACTCTCGAAAGATTTTTTGAGCTTCTTCTTGATTGAATGAGAAAGGCAACATAGATTTTGGGATATCATTATGTTGAAAATCTGTAATAGCTGGTGTTGCACAATAAGGGCAATTTGAACTAATAGAGTAAGGAGTTGACGCAAATGATGCTCCACAATTTGAACAAACTATCTCTTTAGGCTCTTTTTTTGCCACTTCGAGAGTGAGATTATATAGTGCAGTTTTACAATCATACTCTTGAATAATCTCTCTTTTTTTATCTATCACCTCAGAAGTATCACAAAAATCACAACGCAAGGATTTATCAACAGGTGAAAACTTCAAAGGTGCACCACAACTTTTACACCTAAAATAGATAGATTTAAATTGCATGGTTAATTACATCACACTAGGAGTAAAATATTTGCCTATCAACTTTTCGGCAACTTCCCAATCTTGTAAAGATTCAGTCCACAAAAGCGTCTCTTTTTTAATCGTTCCTTGTTTTATCATCAATTGAATCGTACGAATATCGTAAGGACCTTTGACTTCATCACCGATGGCTACATGATATTGCGTTAAATTTACACTTGGAAGTGGCGGTGGTGTTTTTTTATCTACTTTTGGAGGCTGGTTCATTTGATTTACCATCTCATTACCCATAGACATAGCCATACCCATACCTACAAAATCGCCCATCGTACCACTATTGCCATTTGCCATACCTTCAGATGCTTGATACTTCATGTGTTGATTTAAATCTCCACTAATCTCCCTGCTGGTTCGCTTATCAAGTGCTTCTTCAACTTCAGGTGGAAGAGAGATATTTTCAACAAAAACTTTTGTCAACATCAAACCATACTCATCCATATAAGAGGCAATCTTTTCTCTCATATAATCCCCAAAAGCCTCATAATTTGCAACCAAATCCAAAATTGGCAAGGTATTTTGCGAAAGTGCTGAAGCAAATTTGGAAAGAATAAGATTTGTGATTTGCATATCTATCTCATCAACACCAAAGTGTCCATCTGTTCCAACTATCTCTGTCATAAATTTTTTAGGCTCTGTTATACGAATCTCATAAGTCCCAAATGCACGAACCCTAACCATTTTAAATTCAGGGTCTCTCATCATGATAGGATTTTTTGTACCCCATTTTAGATTTGTAAATCGTTTTGTATTGAGAAAATAGACTTCAGCTTTAAATGGAGAGCTAAATCCATGATTCCAATGTTGAAGCGTTGTAATAATCGGCAAATTTTTCGTCTCAAGTTCATAAATTCCAGGAGTTAGAACATCTGCGATAACACCTTCATTGACAAAAATAGCCACTTGTGACTCTCTAACAGTCAATTTTGCACCATATTTTATCTCATTTCCAGCTCTTGGAAACCTATAAACCATCGTTGTATTGCTATTGTCAACCCACTCGATAACATCTATAAATTGTCCACCAATCCAATCAAAAAGCCCCATAAATTACCCCTTTATCTGTATGTTTTCACTCTTCGCTTTTACCGATAGAAGTGCATCTTTTAACTCTTTTTCTGTTGTTTCAAGCTCAACTAACGCTTTGGCTCTTGCATCTTTACCCTCTTGAGTAATTCTAAGTGAATCATTGAGTGTATCGATAAGTGTTTGGTTTGCTTTTTTAACACTTTCTATATCAAAGATACCTCTTTCTATCTGTTTTCTAACTTCCAAATTGGCATCTCTAAGACCTTGAGCATTTTTCTCAAGTAAATCATTTGTCAAATCTGAAGCATCTTTTAGAGCTTTTGCAGATTCATGACTTCTAAAAATGGTCACGGTTTGAGCTAACTGATTTCTCCAAAGTGGCACAGTATTGACGAGCGTTGAAGATATTTTATTGATTAAAGATTTATCATTTTCTTGAATAAGTCGAATACTTGGTAATGACTGCATCGCAACTTGTCTTGAGAGTCTCAAATCATGAATTCGTCTCTCCAAATCATCTCTAAACGAGCGAAGGTCATTAAGATTTTGCACTTCTATCATCTCCCCTGTTTTTGTTTTTTCCATGAACTGTGGAATTGTTCTATTGTCAAGTTCTGAGAGTTTGATATCTCCTGCTTTGATATAGAGTTCGAGTTTCTTAAAATACTCCAAATTCGCATTATAAAGTCTATCTAAAGCGATAACATCAGTCATCAAAACACTTTTATGTTTTTCTAAGTTATTTGAAATCATATCAATTTGGTCTCGCACATCTTCATATCGTTGGATAAATTTAGCTAAAGGTTTTGTTGCACCCAAAAGTTTATCCCACCAACTAAGCTCTTTATTTGGATTGAACTCTTCCAAATCAAACCCTTTGATAACGCTCACCATTTCGTTTAGAACTTCACCAGCGCCACCTGTATCTTTGTTTTTTACTCCATCAATCATCTTATTGGATATCGCTTCAAGCTCTTGTTGTGCTGAAACTCCGAAATAGATAATTGAATTTCTATCATCTATTTTCAA
>SDAZ01000154.1 GCA_006212005.1 Sulfurovum sp.
GTGAAAAAATGAGCAAATCAAAAGGCAATGTCGTCAATCCTAGAGAAGTTGCTTCGGCTTATGGACTTGAAAATTTTAGATATTTCATGCTTCGTGAAGTTGCATTTGGTGGTGATGGTGACTTTTCTCAAAAAGCTCTAATCGATAGGATAAATTCTGACCTTGGTAATGATTTGGGAAATCTCCTCAATCGTGTTATTGGTATGAGTGGAAAATATTTTGATGGCAAGATAGAGAGTAGCAAACTTTATGAGCTTTATGGCGACGAGATGAGAGATGTCAATGGGATTATTGATTCGCTCGGAAGCTATTTTGTGGAGATGCAACTTCATAAATATCTTGAAGAACTTTGGAAAGTTTTATCCATCGCTAACAAATCTATCGATAAGTATCAACCATGGAATCTAATGAAAGAGTCTAAAACAGATGAAGCGATGGGATTAAATGCACTTATCGCAAATATTTTGGCAAAAGTGGCATTGATGCTTTCCCCTGTGATGCCAAAGAATATGCAAAAAATCGCTTCTGCTTTAAGCTTTGAGATAGATACTCACTCATTTCAAAAATTTATAAAAGATAAAGAAGTTTTGCCAGATTTTGTAATAGAGAAGATTCCACCGCTTTTCCCACGCATCGAAGAGGCTCTTTTACACGAATCTCAACCTCAAGTTACAGTAAAAGTTAAACCCATAAAAGAGAGTAAAGTTGAGATTTCAAATCTTGATGAAAAGAATGCAAATGTAGCTATTGTTGGGATTGAGCAATTTTTCCAAACGGTTTTAAAAGTCGGTACGGTTGTAGAAGCTTCGGAAGTACCAAAGAGTTCGAAACTGCTCTTTTTGAAAGTAGATTTGGGTGAAGAGAGACCTCGAGAGATAGTTTCTGGGATAAAAGAGTATTATAGTGCTGATGAGCTAATTGACACGCAAGTGTGTGTTGTTTCCAATCTAAAACCTGCAAAACTGATGGGGATAAGAAGTGAGGGGATGATATTAGCAGTAAAAGATGAAGATGGTTTAGTACTAATCCGTCCAGAAAAGAAGAAAAAAATAGGAACGGTGATAAGCTAAAAATGAAAATAGAAGACCTAATAAACCTAACCATGGGGGAGTTGAAGAGTGAACCAACCATTCACTCCATCAACTCTGCTACGGTTTACCTCTCCAAAGTTGAGCAAGGTGACCTCTTTATCTCTGATAATAAAGATGATATTTATGAAGCGATAGATAAAGGTGCGTACGCAATCATTTACAGTGATACCTCAATAGAGATAACCGATAGAGAGGTTGCGTGGATTTTGGTTGAAGATATCCAAAAAGCATCTTTTAAGATTTTGAGATTTATCGCATTGAGTCGTGAGGTTGTTTTTTACTACTTTACCGATATCGAACTCACTTTTTTTAAGATGTTTGTAAGTTATAAAAAGAGTATCGTGATACTTAGTGAAGAGTGGAGAAAGATGTTTGAGACCGTACTCAATAGCAACTCAAAACTTTTCATTGGAACAGATAAAGAGCTACTTTTGTCCATCAAACCCGATGTTCAGATTTTAAATCCAAATGCAAGTTGTGAAATCATCTCCGATACACTTTTTAGAACCACTTTTAAAGTAGGTGGATTTTTGTATCAAGAAAAAGAGATTACGCCTTCTCATGTGGACTATGTACAAAAAGTTTTTGAATTTTGTCAAAAGCACAATCTTCTTTACGACTTTGATAAAGTCCGTTATACGAAACACTTTTTACCTGTATTTATCGATTCAAAACTCAATAAGATTCATTCTAGTAAAAGTGAAAAAGTAGTTATCTTTACAGATAACCTTAGAGATATCGTTTTGGCAAGAGAGTTTGTCAAGTACAATGGAAGATGGATAAAAACCGTTGTTCTTACACCTCCAAAAGTAAAAATTGAAGGATTTGATAAGCCTATTTGGTATGAAAGCAGTAGTCATGCAAGAGAGATTTTGAAAAATACACACTTCAATTATGCGTTTGTTTTTGGCAGTGACAAATCACTTCTTGATAGCCTAAAAGAGGAAGCTTCTTTATTTTAAATTAAGTAAAATGCGATAAACTTCAAAATAATTTTAATTTTTGGAGTTTTCTCATTGGACAGTTATCCCAGTTGCACAAATATCTTAAGCAAGGGCTTTTGGTACAACTATTTTGATATAGTTTTTGGTCTTCTTTTCTTTCTCATCGCTATCTTTTTTCATCTTTACGGATTTACCATTTTAAGTGTTGCAACCTCTGCGATTGCTATCGGACTGCTTTCGATTAGTGTCTCCGAATTGGCTGAAATCTTAGCACAAAGACTCGAAGAACCTTATTCAACTTTTGTTTTAACTTTTTCAGCGGTTATCGTTGAGATTATCCTTTTATTTATGATTTTACTTGAAGCTACGGGTGCAAATAATGCACTAACAACAGTCAAAGGCACAATTATCTCCGCTGTTATCGTAGATATGAATGTACTTTTGGGTCTTGCTATACTCCTAGGTGGATTAAACTACAAAAAACAGACACACAATGAAGAGACTTCCGCCACCTACACCACCATCTTACTTGTTGCAGCGTGTGCTTTACTAGTTCCTAGTATCATCACTTACACTGATACTACTAAAGATTCACTTTTTACCGCTTCTGTTGCTATCGCATTTGTATTGCTCTTTTTTTACATCGCTATCTTTATCTTTCAAAC
This sequence comes from Sulfurovum sp., assembly GCA_006212005.1. GTDB lineage: Bacteria > Campylobacterota > Campylobacteria > Campylobacterales > Sulfurovaceae > UBA1140. The sequence goes on from SDAZ01000154.1 coordinate 2,701, forward strand.
CAAAACACATAGTGACCTTTTTAAAGCAACCGCAAAAAGCCGATTTTTTAGACTCAAAAACAAACAACAAGAGCAAAATGATGAGCCAAAAGAGCATGAAGAAGAAGATGCAAACTACTTTTTTGAAAAACTTTCCAATATGTGGAATCTCTTTTTTATCTTTTTATTTATCTTTATTATTGGATTTTTAGCCGAAATTTTTGCAAGTGATGGGATGATAGTCGCTAACCAATATGGTGTTTCAAGTGGATTGGCTGGTTTGATTATCGCTATTATCGCCGTTGCACCAGAGATACTCACCGCCGTTCGTGCTGCGAAAGCTGATGAGATGCAAAGAGTTGTCAATATCGCAATGGGTGCATCAACCGTCTCCATCATGATAACTGTTCCTTTTTTGATGGCACTAGCCTATCTTAATGGGATTTATCTCTCGCTTGACTTCAATGCTTTACAAATCGGTGCGTTACTTTTGACCATCATACTTGCATGGAAAACAACTGAAAATGGGGATACAAACTACTTTGAAGGATTGTCTCACTTAACCTTTTTTATCTTGTATATGATTATGGCTACACTTTATAGTGGATAAGTATCCTATTGTCTTTTAAGATAATTGAGACTATAATATAAATCTAAATAAATTTTTGGAGAAAAAAATGAAAATAGAAAATATGAGTATCGATGAGATAAAACAACATATCAATCGGCTATTGCAAGAGTATAGAGAGAGAAAAGACAATCTTGATTATGTTATGAATGATTGGGAGATTGCTGAGGAGCAAGAAGCACTCTCTTTATATGCAGTTAAGATAAAGCGACTTAAAGCTAGACTTCATGAACTCGGGCATGTTGAAGAGCAAGATGATTATCATATGATTAAAAGTTAAGGAGAGTATATTGGGCAATAAAGTTAAATTTCAATCAGATGTCAAAAATAGGTTGTTAAGGATTGGCTTTATATTTATTGCTCTTTTTATCCTTGTAAAAGTGTTGATATCCACTGATTATTTTCA
>SDAZ01000155.1 GCA_006212005.1 Sulfurovum sp.
CTCTGCTTTTTATCATACTGTTTATTATTCTGATTTTTTGGTTAAAAGGGTATCGCTATAATTCAACACCATCTTTGCCCATTGGTTGGTATAAACTCACGCCTATCAAAAATCACACCAAACTTTTTAAAAATACATTGATAGCTTTTTGCCCTCCAGCAGCTCAAGCATTTGAAAAAAATAATTTTGATTTTGTTCCAAAAAATGGAATTTGTCAAAATGGATATAAAATTCTTTTTAAAAAAATCGTAGGTGTTGAAAATGATGTTGTTGAAGTGAATAATAAAGTTTTTATAAATGGACAACTTATTAAAAATAGTATTGTTCAAATACACATATCAAATGGCATTTCATTCTCTCCTTGTTTTGGTAAGCATATTTTAAAAAAAGATAAGTTTTTTGTTATGAGTGATTTTAATTTACAAAGTTTTGATTCAAGATATTTTTGTGAAATTAACAGAAGTGATATTTTAGGAGTTGTAGAAAAACTTTAAGAAATAATAATTAAAGTTTTTAATTAAATAAATATTTTAAGAAATTTTATCTTTTGGTGATACTTGTTCAAAGTCAATATTTAACCAAAGAATCTTTATTTTGATATAAATACAAATAAACATCAGTAGCCTTCTCCGATAAATATTTAGTAATTGTTATATTGTCTTTATCTATACTCAACAACTCATCATCATTCAAGAAATAAGCTTTTTCCGAATCTTGAAAAATTTTTTTATTAGCATACTCTTTTTTAATGATTGCAATAAAATTAGTAATTGTATTTTTTGCTATTGCATTATGTAATTCAAATCGAATTGAAATAACTTTTTTCACTATTTTTTCATGCTCAAAAAATTTAACTTTCAATTCCGTTTTTTCATTAATTTCTCGAAGTGCAATATCAATTACTTTTTGCTTAAATTGCCCATAACCCAATAAGCTTTTAGGAACTTGTAATAAATCTTGCAACTCTTTAACATCAATAGTCAATTGGGCTTTTGCCTTAACTGTGCTAGTATTTAACATCTGATATATTCTCATAGCATAAATACTGTTCATTTTAACAAGTGAAGCTAATTCATATTTTGTAAAATGATTCTGAATTTCAAGAAGATATGGCTTTAAATGGTCATCAATCCTACATTCAAACCTTGCTTCATTATGTACATATTTAATTGAACTAAACCAATTCATAACTATCCAATTCTTGCCCTCTTTTACCTCAAAAGGTTTTGATAATAAACCTTTTGCAAAACTTTTTAATCTTGTTTCATTCATTCCTACACCAAATTTATCTTCAAGCTCAGATATTTTGATTGTATAAGTATTAAAATCCTTATCTTCTAGTCTGATTTGTGCTATTGCAAGAGCTATAAACTTCATTTCCAATGCTGTTAATTTATATTTAGCAGTAGTCAAATTATTTGTTTGCTTTATAATATTTCTATTTGTAATTTTTTTATTCATTTTATTTTTCTCTTTTTTTAAAATTATACACATTATAACTTAATTTTAAAAAGTTATAATAAACTGACAAAAAGTTATAATTGATATTAAATTTTTAGCAAAATAATAATTTTTTTAATTTAATAAAACTACAAAAAAGTTATTCACATATTCTTGAATCCCATGAGAGTGGGATTCAAAAGAACATAAAAAAAGTTATTCACATCTCAAAACACCCAATCCTACACACTTTATAAGTTTTAATGATATTTTTAATAACTTTAAAAACTTTTACTTATTATAACTTCGTGTATAGAGTTATAGTGACTGACAAAAAGTTATAATTGACTGACAAAAAGTTATAATGAATGTGAATTTTATTTGCTTTGAAAGCCTATATCTCGGAATCTTAAAAAAGTTATTCACAGGGTATAACCTATATAACCTTTTTAACCTTAAACCTATTATCCTTTATTTTCAAAAATTTAACTGACAAAAATTTATAATACAATTTTCAAAAATTTCTTTTGAATAACTCAAAATATTTAAAAAATATGAATTAATATTATAAAAGTATATAATAGACGTTTAAATGCTTTTTAGCAAAAAAACAATAAGAACCATTACTAATACTATTAAAATGCCTTCTAGTGCCTTTAAATTGATTTTAAATGATATTTATTTCCATAATATTTTTTGTTTAACAAATGACTTAACCATATTTACTATTAACTTCAAATCGTTTTACATATATTTTTCTTTAAATAATTATTTTTACTAATTAGAATTAATTTTTTATAAAATATTTATATAATTAAATATAAACACTTTTAAGCTTATTTTGTGTTAATTTATTTTAAAATATTGTTGTAACATTTAAAAAATAAAAAAACTAAAGAATCAAAAATGACCTTAAATGAATCGCAAAAAAGAGTTCATGAAAAACTTAAACGAGAGCTAGGAGATGAGATTTTAAACGCATTAAGTGATGATAGCGTAATCGAAATTATGCTCAATAGTGACAACTCTTTATGGATTGAAAAATTTTCTATTGGTATGCAAAATATACCTTATCATTCCATTGCTTCAAGAGCAGTGATTCATACAATAGCCTCTTATTATGATACAAATGTTACAATTGAAAACCCAATTTTAGAGTGTTCTCTTCCTCTTGATGGAAGTCGTTTTGAAGGAATTATTCCTCCTATCGTCTCAAATCCATGCTTTAGCATACGAAAACAAGCTAAGCAACTTTTTACACTTCATGATTATTTATCTCAAAATATTTTGACTTTACATCAATTTCAACTTATTGAAAATGCTGTAAAAAACCGTAAAAATATACTTATTGCTGGTGGTACAGGAAGTGGAAAAACGACATTAACCAACGCCATAATTGATTCTATTGTCACACATTCACCAAAAGATAGATTGGTTATCTTAGAAGATACCGCAGAAATACAATGCAAAGCTAAAAATAGCGTTATGTTAAGAGCTACTCAAGAAACTTCACTTCATCAGTTATTAAAAGCCACGATGCGTTTACGACCAGATAGAATTTTAATAGGTGAAGTTAGAGCAAAAGAGGCACTTGATTTAATCAAAGCATGGAATACAGGACATTTAGGTGGAGTCGCAACTATTCATTCAAACAGTGCATTATCGGCTTTAATACGACTTGAACAACTTATTAGTGAAGCAACAGTTAATGTTCGTAGAGATGTCATTGCTCAAGCTATTAATATTATTATTTTTATTTCAAAAAATGAAAATGGACATAAAGTTGAAGAGATAATAGAGGTTATAAATTGGGATTTCGATAAAAATCAATATACTATAAGGAGTCTGTGAAAATGATTTCATTAGACAAAAATTCACTATTCATAAAATTATTTTTCATATTTGTTTTATTTATGATTTTAACTCCTGAACTTTTTGCAGCTACCTCTGGTATGCCATGGGAAGCTCCATTAGAAAAGGTAAAAAGCTCTTTGAGTGGGCCTGTTGCTGGAGCAATTGCACTTATTGGTGTGGTTGCAGCTGGAGCTGGATTGATATTTGGTGGTCAAGAGATGGGGCCATTTATGAAAACCATTGTCACCCTTATTTTGGTTATCTCTTTGATTATGATTTTTGTTGCATTAAGCTTTCAATCTGCTATTTTAGGGTTAATTATTTGGTTCGTTTTTTCATCTATCTTACGAATGATGGCAAAAACCGACCCTCTTCTTTCAAAAATTTATAAAAGACAA
>SDAZ01000156.1 GCA_006212005.1 Sulfurovum sp.
ATTTTCCCAATCCACAGGGCTATATGGGTCGATTGAAGCTTTTGCTTTTGGGTCAAACTCTGGAACGATAATATTATCATAAGGAAGCCCTAAAATATCTCTAGCACTAAGCGTATAAATATTAACATTTTCACTAGCAACCAACTTATCAAGATAGCTTTTATCTTTGGTTACTTTATAAAGCCAAAAATTAGAAAGGTCAATTTTGGGCTGATTACCTGCTTTTGAAAGAGCGATTTGAAAAAAATACTCGGCTTTTTGAGGGCTATTAAATTGTAATGCATTAATACCCAATAGAACATTTGAACCAAAAGATAAATCACCTGATGCGACTTCAAGATATTGTGCTTTATTGGAAGTTGCTCCACTCCATGGAATATTTTTACCAATTTTTGCATTTAAAACTCTAGCCTCTTTAGGAGTATAGTTATAGTTTGGCTTGATTATCGGATAGCTATTTGAAACCTTCGGAACATGACCAATCTTGGCTTTAATGGCACTGGTTAGTGGTTTATTTGGAAAAGTGACCATACTATAAGCTCTTTGTGCTTCATCTCTTGAAGTAATATGTGAACTAATAAATCTCCAGATATAATAATCTTTTGTAATCGTATTTGGCATCGTGCTAATCTCATCAATAGAATACATTCTAGCTTCAGAAAAAACAAATGCCATAAGTGAAAGGGTAATAATTTTTTTCATATTATTAACCTGCCATCAAATTGATTAAAAAAGTAGATAAAAATTGCAATGCAAGAATAATCACAAGTGGGGATAAATCAATACCTGAAAAGACAACAAAAGGCATCTTTTCTCTTACAAAATCAAAAGCAGGTTGTGTTAATTTGTATAAGATTTGAACCAATTGATTATTTGGGTCTGGTCTTACAAAAGATAAAATTGAGGCGATAATAACCACCCACATGTATAATTGAATAACAGTTACAAGAAGTTCTAAAATTGAGATGAATAGTGCATTCATGAAATAATCTCCAATAAATAAGGTTTAATAAAAGGATAAACTTCACTAAGTTCGGGGCCATGTTCGGCACCTGTTAGTAAAAGTCGAAGCGGTTTAAATAGATTTTTACCTTTAAGTCCACTCATCTTAGAGATGGTGTTTTTAAATGAATTATAATCCTCTATCATGTCAAGAGAGCCTATAATCTCTCTAAGTGTGTTAATTTGCTCTATCCACTCATTTGAGCTAAAATCTTTAGCTTTAAAAATACTCTTAAGCTTCTCTTCCAACTCTTTTATCGTGCTTGATTCTTCAAGATAAAGTTTTGCCAACTTCCCAATATTTGCATCAGCAAATCCAAAAATGGTTGAAAGTTTTCGCTCATCCATCATCTTTAGATGTTCACGGTTGATAAATCGTAACTTATCAATGTCAAATCTGGCTGAACTTTTAGAGATATCTTCAAGCTTAAACCACTCTATGGCATCAGGAAGTGTAAATATCTCTTTAGGTGTTTTAGAATTTCCTAGCAAAATAAGATAATTGATAATCGCATCAGGTATAAAACCCTCTATAAGTAACCATTTAACGGAACTTGCTTCATCTCTTTTACTCATTTTTTTACCATTATCATTTAAGATGATGGGAAGGTGAGCATATTTAACCACTTGAGTATAGCCCAAAAGATTTTTGATATGAATCTGTTTTGGCGTATTACTTAGATGGTCTTCACCTCGGATAATCATAGAGATATCACTAATCATATCATCACTAGCACACGCAAAGTTATAAGTAGGCGTTCCATCTGTTCGTAAAATCACAAAACTATCTATCTCATTTGGAGCTGTAGAAATATCTCCTTTGATAACATCATGATTGATAATTGGCTCTATCGGCTTTTTCAATCGAATCACAAAAGGAATCTTTTCCTCTTTGAGCTTTTGGTAATCTTCATGTGTTAAATTTTCGCATTTACCACTATATCGGTATGCTATGGATTTTGATTTGGCATCATCTCTATCAGAAGAAAGCTCTTCATCACTGCAAATACAAACAAATGCTTTTTTCTCTTCAAGAAGTCTTATCGCAAAAGTTTGATGAATATGAAGATGTTCACTTTGATGATAAGTTAAATCTTTAATGAGTGCGAACTTCTCTAAAAGTTGCATAATCTCCTCATCTTTACCCTCAATATTTCGTGCTTTATCTGTATCTTCTATCCTAACTAAAAACTCAACGCCCATCTGTTTGGCAATTATATAATTTAAAATGGCAACTCGAAGATTGCCTATGTGCATATCACCTGTTGGTGAAGGTGCAAATCTTAACATCAGCTCTCCTATAATTATTGAAAGTTATTGGGTGCAATTATAGATTGTTTTGCTGAATATATCGCTAAAAATAGTTCAAATCCCACAAAATCCTTATCCTCTGATAAATGAGATGAGTAAAATATTTAAATAATAAGTAGCCACGCCTAAAATGCTCATCCCAATGATAAAATAGAGCATTCTTTTCCTTTTAATAATCTCTATAAAACGAGCCGTCCCAACCTCTTTTATGGTCAAAATCATCTGCACAAGCCCACCAATACTACCAGCCAATGCCAAACCACTCGCACCCATAAACTGCATCAAAGTTACGGAAAATATCATATTAACCACCAATGAGATAACGGCTATCTTAGCAGCTTTCATATGTTTGTGCATAGCATAAAGATACATTGAGAAAAATTTTGCTAAACCAAAAGGTACAAGTCCAACCATATACATCTGTAACACTGCTACGGTATTTAAAGTATCTTGTGGCGTAAATTTACCTCTCTCAAAGAGGAGCCAAACGATAGGTTCTGCAAGTAATATCCCAAATAAAACCGAGATACCTAATAAAAGACTCAAAAGCCAAAACCCTTTACTGAGATTAGCAAAGGCTAATGACTCATTTTGATTTTTAATCGCTTTTGATATAGCAGGAAAAAGAGCAGTTGTAATGGCTAAAGCGATGATGGCAAAAGGAAGTTGGAAAACTCTGTTTGCATAAAACAGATAACTCACAGACCCAGCCACCAAAAATGAGGCTAAACTTGTGTCAATAAAAGAGGCGATTTGAGCTGTCGAGTTTCCTACAACAGAGGGTAAAAAAAGTTTTTTAAATTTTGACTCTTCCTCGCTTACATCTCGTTTTTTTCGATATTTCCAACCACCTATCAATACTTTTGAGAGTCCTTTTTGTCGAATTGCCCAAATATGAGTAATGATTTGCAATACTCCACCAACTAAAATAGAGATACTCAATGCGTAAACTATCGTTTCAGGAGAACTTGACGCATAATATATCAGACAAGCTATCATAGCGATATTGAGCCAAACCGTCGAAAATGCAGTAGTAAAAAAATGCTCTTTATGTTGAAGAAGTGTACCCAAAAAAGTAACAATAAATATCAAATCAAGATACCAGAAATTAATAATAGTAAGAGGTGCTGTTTTAGCTATCAAATCGTCACCCCAATCCCATGCTAAAGCTTTTGTAAAAACTTCAGGAAAAAGGGTCACTAAAAATGAAAAAGCGACAATGATAAACATAAAACGCAAAAATATAGCAACAGCAAAAACACCTTTTTGCTTAGAAGCTACATAGGAGGGCATAAAACTTTGAGTAAAAGAACCTTCTGCGAAGATTCTTCTA
>SDAZ01000037.1 GCA_006212005.1 Sulfurovum sp.
TTTTTCACCATAATTTATATTGGAACAGATAATGTATATAGCCTACTAATATAACTAATAAGGGGTTCTTTATGGCGGTAATGATAACAAGTGAATGTATAGTTTGTGATGCCTGTGCGACCGAGTGTCCAGTCGCTGCGATTTTAGATGATAGCAATGAAAAAAATCCACAAGATAACAAATATTATGTAAAACCAGAGAGTTGTGTAGAGTGTGTTGGTCATGCAGATGCACCAAGATGTGCAGAGATTTGTCCAACAGAGGGTGCGATAGTTTGGGATATGCCTTATACTCCTGAGTATGAAGATTATTTTAAAAGTGGTCATGAAGAGGGAACATACGCCATCAGAATACACAACAAAAAAGGAATGATGCTTCCATCCGTAAAAAAACAGACTTTTGATAATTCGATTAGCATTGAACAACGACAATCTCACGCAAATGTGAGCGATTTTTAAAGGATAAATTATGGCGGTTATGATTACAGATAATTGTATCAATTGCAACAGTTGTATCGATGAATGTCCAGCTACGGCAATAGTAAGCTTAGATGATAGTCCTATCAAAACTGCCGAATTTGTCTATGTTAAACCTGAAAAATGTATTGAGTGTGTGGACTCAACTGTTCCAAAATGCGTAGATGTCTGTCCAACATAGGGTGCGATAGTTTGGGATATGCCTTATATTCCTTCTTATGAGCAATACTATATGCAAGGACATGATGAGGGTAGATACGCAATACGAATACACGCTAAAAAAGGGATATTCTCTCCAGCAAAGAGTCCAAAACCTTTTAGAGAAACGATATCGCTAGAAGATAGAACTGCTCATATAGCAGTTAGCATATAAGGAGCTAAAAATGAGTTGTGCATGTGGAACATCAAGTAATTTCAATCCAAATGACGAAAAAGCGTTAGAGATACAAGAAAAAATCAACAATCATCCATGTTATAGTGAAGGTGCACATCAGCACTACGCTAGAATCCATGTGCCTGTTGCACCTGCTTGTAACATTCAATGTAACTATTGTAATAGAAAATATGATTGTTCAAATGAGAGCCGACCAGGGGTTACGAGTGGGAAACTTACGCCACAAGAGGCTGTTAAAAAGGTTTTATTTGTTGGTGGTGAGATTCAACAGCTTTCTGTTGTAGGTATCGCAGGGCCAGGTGATGCGTTGGCAAATCCGAAAAAAACTTTTGAGACTTTTAAACTTTTGCAAGAAAAAGCACCTGATTTGAAACTTTGTTTATCTACCAATGGTCTTAGACTCTCTGAGTATATTGATGAAATCGTTAAATACAATGTTGACCATGTGACCGTGACGATAAATACCGTTGATGAAACGGGAGAGATAGGTTCACAGATATATCCATGGGTGCATTGGAATCATAAAAAGATAAGAGGCAAAGAGGGAGCTAAACTGCTTCTCCAAAAACAGCTTGAAGGTATCAAAATGCTAACCGATAGAGGTATTTTGGTTAAAGCAAACTCGGTTCTTATCCCAAATGTTAATGATAAAGATTTACCAAATGTAGCTAAAAAACTCAAAGAGTTAAATGTATTTTTGCACAATATCATGCCACTTCTCTCATCACCTGAATTTGGAACAAAATTTGGACTAGATGGAGTGCCAAGTGCAACAGACCAACAAGTTATGGATGCTCAAGATGCTTGTGGAATGGATATGAAACTTATGAGTCATTGTCGCCAATGTAGAGCTGATGCGGTTGGACTTATCGGTGAAGATAGAGGCGATGAATTTACTAAAGATACTTTTAATACGATGGATTTTATAGCACTTGAACAAAAATACAATATTCAATCAAGAAGTGAATTTCATGGTAAAATCGAACTTTGGAGAACAGCTTTAGATAAAGCAAATGAAAAAATCAAGATAGAACAAGCCACCAAAGAGCAACTCAGCTCCACAGGTGAAACAAAACTTGTAGCGGTTACAACTTCTGGTGAAGGGCTTATAAATATGCACTTTGGAAGTGCTAAAGAGTTCTTGGTTTATGAGGCTGGAGATAAAGCAATTCGATTTGTTATGCATAGAAAAATAGAGAGTGCGTATTGTAGTGGACCTGAAAATTGCCATGGTACAAATCCTATTGATGAGATAAAAAATACACTCAAAGATGTGGCTGTTTTACTTACTGAAAAGATTGGTGATTGTCCTATGGGTGAGCTTAACTCTATTGGTCTTATATGTAATGATAGTTATGCACTCCAACCGATAGAAAAATCGGTTCATGAAATCGTCAAAAAACTCTTTTTTCAAAATGAGAGTGAAATCGGATAGATAAAATGGTAAACATCAACGATACAACTCTAAGAGATGGAGAACAAGCTCCTTTTGTAGCTTTTAATACCAAAGAGAAGCTTGATATTGCACAACTTCTTTTTAAGGCAGGAGCTAATGAGATAGAAGTTGGAATACCAGCTATGGGTAAAAAAGAGCAAGAGGATATTAAAGAGATAGTAGCTTTGGGACTTGGCATCCCTATTATGAGTTGGAATCGAGCCATAATGAGTGATTTAGAGTCCTCTTTGCGTTGTGGTGTAGATAGCGTTGATTTGTCTATCCCTGTTTCAGATATTTTGATAGATTTAAAATATCGTGGAGATAAAAATCAGATTTTAAAAAATCTTGAAGAAGTTATAAGGGTAGCAAAAGAGCAAAATCTCAAGGTTTGTATCGGTGGAGAGGATTCGAGTCGTGCAAATGAGGGATTTTTAAGAGAAATTTTGAGTTTAGGTCATGAATTAAAAGCGGATAGATTTCGTTATTGTGATACGGTTGGTATTTTAACACCTATGCAATCGTTTAATCGTATATCTTCTATTTGTGAACTCAATCTTTTAGAGATTGAAATGCACACACACAATGACTTTGGTATGGCAACAGCAAATGCCATCGCTGGGATTGAAGCTGGAGCAATAAGCGTCAATACTACCGTTATTGGACTAGGAGAGAGAGCTGGAAATGCCTCATTTGAGCAAATACTCATGAGTTTAACTTATCAATTTAAAGAAAAAAGAGAGATTGATTCGGATATTTTAAAAAAATTGGTCAATCAAGTGAGCATTTCGGCCAATAAACCCATTGATAATAATTTTCCAATTGTTGGGGAAAATATCTTTTCACATGAGTCAGGTATCCATGCAAATGCAATGTTTAAAGACAATCTAGCCTATGAAGCTTTCTCTCCTGAAAGTGTAGGACTCTTTAGAAACTTTCCTATCGGTAAGCACTCTGGCACTTCAACACTCAAATATCACCTAAAAGCATTTGGTATCATTGCTGAAAAGAGTAAACTTTTAACCCTGCTTCCAAAAGTTCGAGAGATTGTTACCAATCGAAAACGCGTTATCGAACCATTGGAACTCAAAGAGATGTATCTATGTTTGTAGGATGGCATCGTAACAATTTTTCAGAAGTAGTAGATGATTTTTCGAAAGATATCTTATGTGATAAAAATCTTCTGCTAAATAGTTGGAATAGTGATAAAACTCTCTCTTTTGGTGCGTATGAAGAGGGTAAACTTTATGGTGCTATCAGTGCATATCCATTTGAAAAGAGTATGTTTATCAATAATTTTTACTACAAAGAGAAAGTAGATAACTCTATTAAAGCTAGACTTTTAGGACTACTTTTAAAAAATATTGATGATGGTATTAAAACCATTAGCATCTTAGTCTCACTCCCTGAAATCAGCCTCTTTGAACAATTTGGATTTAAAGAGTATGGAGTTTTTTATAAAGTTTTATATAGTAGTGGATTGATGGAGTTTAAAGGTAAATTTGATGATGCTACACCCCAAAACTATATGGATATTTTAAGAGTGATAGATAAAGATGCCTTTGCTGAGAACCGAAGTGATTATATTGATGAAATGATAAAAAAAAGTTCATCTCTCTTTTTAACAACACCAAATGGATATCAACACTCTTATGCTTTGAGCAAAAATATTATCAAAATCTCTCCATGGATTATGAGAGATGGGGCTTATGATGATTCGATGAGGCTTTTAAGGACGATTTTACATCATCGAGGTGGTAAAAATATACTCGCCTTTATCCCTGATGTAAAAGAGATAAGAGATTTGTATATCAGTCAAAATTTTGATTTTATGTCAGAGTATCGATTGATGTATCTAAACACTAAACCCTCTATTGATTTGGAGATGGTTTATGGATTTTAACTAAAAAAGGAGAAAAGATGGAAAATGATATAGATGTAAAAGAGGTTAAAAAAACTTTTGCTGGAGCTAAAAGAAAAGTAGTTGAGATTGCTGGGCAGATTCATGATATTGTAGAAGATAGCATTTGGGTTGATTATGATAAATTGCCAATATTATCAGCACAAATACAAGAGATGATGGTTGAAGTAACAAACATGAAGAGAGTCTATCCATTTTTAAAATAAAGAGGTTTACGATGAACCACCTTGGCGATAGAGTGATTTGTGATTGCTCAAGCAAAAGTGTAAATGAAGCGATAGAGATTTTTTCACAGACTTCTCTTCCCTATAAAAAAGCTAAGAAACTGGTAACCGAGTGTAATCGAAGTTGTTGCAGACGAGCTTTGATGAGACTTTTTGATATGGTTGAGTTTGGGGATATAGACTATGAAGAGATAGATTTTTTGATAGAACAAAGAGATATAAAAAATTTAAGGATTGACGATGTTGAGTAGTAAACTTGTAGATTTTTCAAGATGGATAAAATCAAACGGATTGACGAGTGTTGTCCCTACTGATATCAATGCTTTAAAAAAACTTTTAGTTTTGGATTTGAGCAAAAAGAAGTTAAGAGAGTTACCTGATAGTATAGAGGCTTTAGAAAATTTAAATGTCTTAAAACTTTCAGGCAATAGACTAAAAACGCTACCTAAAGGTATCTGTAAATTGAAAAAATTGAGAAATTTACAGTGCGAAAATAATCTACTGATAGAACTTCCAGAAGATTTTGGCGATTTAGAGTCTCTTTTGATTTTAAATCTCAATGGAAATCATTTAAAAACATTACCAAAAAGTTTTTATAAACTAACAACCTTAACACGACTTACAATCGCTACAAATCTTCTTGTTGGGTTAGATGATGAGTTGAAAAATTTTACTAAACTACTCTATCTTTCTTTAGATACTAATAATATAAAAAAGTTACCAGATGTATTTGGAAAGATGAAAGCCCTCTATTATCTTGATTTATCTTACAATAAATTAACTAGCCTTCCAGATTCCATTTCAAAAATTGATGAATTGGAGACACTTTTATTGGAAGGCAATCAACTCGCAAAACTCCCCTCTTTAGAGTCTCATGATATGTTGATACGATTAAATCTAAATGATAATGAACTTTGTGAACTTGATTTTGATTTTAGCCATTTGGAAGATTTACAAATCCTAACTCTTGATAATAATCAACTAGTTGAGCTTCCAAACTCTATCTGTGAACTTCAACGCTTAAGACATCTAAGTTTTTCCTCAAATCTTATCACTCATTTACCCAATTGTATTGGCGAACTTGAAAATTTGATTGAATTGGATATGGAAGATAATCTTTTACATGAATTTCCAACTTCTTTTTCAAAGTTAAAAAAGTTAAAAATTTTATATATGGATAACAATAATGGTCTAAGTAAACCAGATATTAAAAGTTTAGAATTTTGTGATGTTGAGTAAATTGGATAAAAAAAAATTGGAAAATTTAGAAAATGGTGCGGTCGGCGGGACTTGAACCCGCACACCCGTAAGGCACTACCCCCTCAAGATAGCGTGTCTACCGTTCCACCACGACCGCTTTTGAAGTTAAATCTAACTATATGAGGAATTTTTAGGAGCGAATTATATCCACTCCTTTCTTAAAAAAGAATTAATTAACCTAAAAATGGGTTAGCATAAAGAGCTATAAGAGCAATTACAAGTGTATAGATAACTTGAGCTTCAATCATCGCAAGAGCAATAAACATTGTAGTCATCAATTTACCACCAAGACCTGGGTTTCTAGCAGTTCCAGCAATTGTAGCAGCCGCAGTATGACCCATACCAATAGCACCACCAAGAGCAGCAAGACCAAGACCAACACCAGCAGCGATTACTGAGTAAGCTTTAATCATAGATTCACCATCAGCATCTGCAAAAGCAAAAGCACCTAACGCCAAGAAAAGTAAGAAAAACTTTTTCATTGAGTATCCTTGAGAAAAATTTGGGTTTATAAGTTCCCTAACTCTGTTTTGATGTCCGTTCGGCTTGCGTATCCCTACTTATCACATTAAACGGTGATATTATATAGAAAAAACGATAAATTTTATCTTATTTTTTTTATAAAATTGTGACTTAATCTCAATATTTTAGAAGGAGGTTCTATGTTAAAGTTTTGAGGAAATGAGACAACCACATCGCAAACCATTTCACAATATGTTTTATCAAAATGCTCTCCACTTTTATTGGCAGATGAGCTATATGCCAAACCTAATCTATCAAGAAGTAAATTGTGTCGAGTATCTTTAATCACTCTAAAAGAGCGAGAATTTTTTAAGATAAAAGTCGTTTTTTTTGCTCTTCGAATACGATTTTTATGTTGATTTGGAACTCTACTATACGCTTTGAGATAACTCAATGAACTTAGTGTTTTAATATAATACTTACCATCCAGACGCTGTTTAGCTTCATCTATCCGCTTTATATCAGTGGAAACAAAACCGATAGTTGTATCGGTTTGTGTCAAAAAAAGAAGATTTTTCATCTACTCACTTAGATAATCTTGAAGTGCTTTTGGTTCTAACTCTCCATTTGAATTATGAAGCTCTTTAACGGCCAAAGCTGTAGCTTTTGCGGCTGCGATGGTTGTAAAATAGGGAAGATTTGACTCAATCACTGAACGACGAAGACTTCTACCATCATCTTTACTCTCTTTATTTTCACTTGTATTGATAGCTAGTGCAATGTCACCATTTTTTATCATATCGTTGATATTTGGTCGTCCTTCTGAAACTTTTAAAACTTTTACAGAAGCAATTCCTGCCTCTTTCAAAACATTGTGCGTTCCTTTTGTAGCTACAATCTCAAATCCCAAATCAACAAAACTTCTTGCTACATCACAAGCGTGTATTTTATCGTGGTTACTTAGAGACAAAAAGAGCTTTCCACTAAGCGGTATATAGTTTTTACTTGCAAATTGTGCTTTAGCAAAACTCATTCCAAAACTATTTGAGATTCCCATAACTTCACCTGTTGACTTCATCTCTGGTCCTAAAATTAAATCCGAACCAGGGAGTTTATTGAAAGGAAATACCGCCTCTTTAAGTGCCACATGACCTTTTAATTTTGGTTCCATAATCTCTTTATCAAAATCAACTACACCAAAAGTATCGTAAAACTTCAATGCCTCTTTTAAATCTCGATGAACCATAACTCTTGTTGCCACTTTAGCCAATGGAACGCCTGTTGCTTTTGAGACAAATGGAACGGTTCTTGAAGCTCGTGGATTGACCTCGATAAGATATATTTCATTTTCAAAGATAGCGTATTGGATATTTAAAAGTCCTACCACACCCAATCCTAAAGCAATTCTTGCAGTTTGTATTTTGATATCTTCTAAAAGATTTTCCTCAATACTTACCGTTGGAAGCGAACAAGCACTATCTCCAGAGTGGATTCCTGCCTCTTCAATATGTTGCATGATAGCCCCTAAATAGACATCTTTACCGTCACATATCGCATCTACATCAAGCTCGATAGCGTTATTTAAAAATTTATCGACTAAAACAGGAGCATCATTTGAAACACTTACCGCCTCATCCATGTAGTCTTTGAGTTCACTATCATTGTAAACCGTTTTCATCCCTCTTCCACCCAAAACGAAACTTGGACGAACTAATACAGGATAACCGATACGATTTGCGATAGCGATAGCTTCATCTTTGGCAAAAGCTGTTCCATTGGCTGGTTGCTTTAGATTTAACAAGTTGATAAAGGTTGAAAACTTCTCTCTATCTTCCGCCAAATCAATCACTTTAGCACTTGTTCCGATAATCTTTGCCCCAATTGCTGTTAAAGATTTTGCAAGTTTAAGAGGGGTTTGACCTCCAAAATGCACGATAACACCATCTGGATTTTCCACTTCAATTACATTTCTAACATGCTCAAAATCTATCGGCTCAAAATAAAGAACATCACTTGTGTCATAATCGGTTGAAACAGTTTCAGGGTTACAGTTGTACATGATAGATTTGATATTCATATCTTCAAGTGCAAAAGAAGCGTGAACACAACAATAGTCAAACTCGATTCCTTGCCCAATACGGTTTGGCCCTCCACCGATAACCAAAACTTTTTTCTTCTCATCTTTTGGAGTAACTAGGTCTTGAAGTGGTAATTTTGTGATATTGGTTGTTGAGTATAGATAAGGAGTTAGAGCTTTAAACTCAGCTCCACAAGTATCAACCTCATTATATTCCAAACGAATACCCAATCTAGCTCTTGCATTGTAGATGTCACTTTCTGTAAGATTTAAGCTATCGTTTCTATTGATAATTTTTGCAATCATCGTATCAGAAAAACCATCACTTTTAACTTTTCTAAGGAGTTTAGCATCACTTAAAAGCTCAATATTCATCTCTTTTTCCATCATTGCTAACTCTTGGAGTTGATACAAAAACCATCTATCTATCTTACACATCTCATAAATTTCTTCAACACTTACCCCACGGCGAAGTGCTTCAAAAACATATAAAGCTCTTTTTTCGTTTGCTCTTCTTATCTCATGTTGGATAAATTCATCACTTGCATCTATAAAATCAAAACCACTCAAACCAGTCTCAAGAGAGATAAGGGCTTTTTGGAAAGACTCTTTAAAAGTTCTTCCCATACTCATAACTTCACCCACACTTTTCATAGCTGTCGTAAGCGTTGAATCTGCTAATGGAAATTTTTCAAAGGTAAATCGTGGGATTTTTGTCACAATATAGTCAATTACTGGTTCAAAACTAGCAGGTGTTCCTGTAATATCATTGGTTATCTCATCAAGTGTAAACCCAACTGCTAAAAGCGTAGCCACTTTAGCGATAGGATAACCAGTAGCCTTACTCGCAAGGGCTGAACTTCTACTTACCCGTGGATTCATCTCGATAACTATCATCCGCCCTGTATCTGGGTCTATCGAAAACTGAACATTACTTCCACCCGTATCGACACCAACTTCCCGCAAGATTTTAAAACTTGCATCTCTCATTCTTTGATACTCTTTATCCGTTAGTGTCAATGCAGGAGCCACTGTGATACTATCCCCAGTATGAACACCCATCGGGTCAAAATTTTCGATAGAACATACGATGATACAGTTATCTTCTTTGTCTCGGATAACCTCCATCTCATACTCTTTCCACCCCAACATGGACTCCATAATCTCAATTTCGTTGATAGGTGAAGCATCAAGTCCAGCACTAGCTAACGCCTTAAACTCATCCATATTGTAAGCAACACCACTTCCTCCCCCAGCAAGTGTAAATGAAGCTCTACTGATAACAGGAAATCCTATCTCTTTAGCGACCCTTACTGCCTCTTCGATACTGTAAGCATTTCTACTTTTGGGTAAATCCATCCCAATTTTAATCATAGCTTCGTTAAAGAGATGTCTATCTTCCCCTTTTTTGATAGAGTCTGGTTTGGCACCCAAAAACTCAATCCCCTCTAACATTCCTTTTTCGTACATACTCATAGCCACATTTAAAGCCGTTTGTCCTCCCATCGTTGGAAGTATGGCATCAACACCCTCACGCCGTATAATTTTTTCAATAATCTCTTCAGTTATAGGCTCGATATAAGTTCGGTGAGCAAACTCTGGGTCTGTCATAATTGTTGCAGGATTTGAATTGATAAGAACAACTCTATACCCCAGTTCTTTTAATGTTTTTGCAGCTTGTGTCCCAGAGTAATCAAATTCACAGGCTTGACCTATAACAATAGGACCTGAACCGATAAGTAGGATAGTTTTAATATCAGTGCGTTTTGGCATGTAAGCAACCCTTAGTTTTTAGTGCGAAATTATACACAAAAGCTACTTAAAGGCTATTTTAGTTGAAAATTTATGATAAAATAGCCTAAAAAAGGAGTCAAAATGTTGGGTGATATTTTTTATGTTGTTGCTTTGATTATATTTGCATTGATAACACTTGGAATCTTTAAAGGACATTTTTCGAGAAAAGTTGATGAGATAAACAAAGATTCAAAACAATAAAGAGCCAAAATAGGCAATAGTTTTATACCCTTTTTGTTATAATCCACCAATAAATAACCCTACAAGGCACACCATGATAGAGAATGGATTTACCTATATCGCTTTACTGCTTTTTATAGCATCGTCGATACTATATTTTACCGTCAAAACACAATGGAAAATCTTTGACTATCTTCCTGCGGTGGTTATCATCTACTTTTCGGTCATGATATTGAGTGGGCTTGATATATGGCAAAAAAATGAAGAGATAAAAGCCTATGCTGATGGATTTAAGACATCGCTTTTATACTCTATGATATTTTTAATGTTATCTCAAGCCAATCTTAAAGATATAGCCTCCCTTGGTACAAAGATGTTGTTATCTTATTTTTTAGCAACACTCTCTATAACCATTGGCTTTATCGTGATGTTTGCGTTACTCCATAACTCTTTTTCCAATGACGCATATATGACCTTTAGCTCACTCAATGGATGCTGGATAGGTGGCACAGGTAATATGATAGCGATACAAAAAGCACTCTCTATCGAAGATTCTCAAATGGGAAATATCCTTATAACTGATGCCTTTAACTACACTTTTTTGGTTATCTTTATACTTTGGAGTGTATCAATTGCTACAAAATTTGACTTATGGAGCAAAGCAGGAAAACTTCATATTAAAGAGCCTATTGTATCCGAGAAAGAGTCTAAAGCTATCGATTTTGCCTCTTTATTTTTACTGATAGGGCTTTCGATTATGATATCTTCTTTATCTCAAATCATCGCCTCATATATGCCAACAACCTCATTTTTAAGTCGTTCTACATGGGAAGTTCTCATCGCAACACTTTTTGGTATCGCTGGAAGTTTTACTTTTGTAAGACATATGGCTGGACTAAGTGAGCTTGGAAATATTATGCTCTATTTTATCATTGCTCTTATTGCTTCACAAGCAAGTTTTGCACAACTTAGTGATGTACAGCTTTATATATTTGCTGGTTTTTTGGTCATTTTTATCCATCTTGCTTTAATGGTGATTTTTGCAAAAATTTTTAAACTCAACTTAGCCATGATAGGTATAGCCTCTGTTGCCAATGTTGGAGGCCCAGCTTCAGCATCGATTGTAGCGAGTGCTTATGATAAATCTTTAGTTCCTTTTGGAGTTATCATGGGACTTATTGGATATATGATAGGAACATTTATAGGTATTGGCGTATCAACAATTTTAAAGGTAATAGCACAATGATAATAGAAAGCATAGAAACAAGAATTTTTAAAGCACCATTAAAAACACCATTTAAAACGGCACTTAGAACGGTTGAAGCACTAGAAGATGTGATAGTTATCATCAGAACTAAAAATGGTTTTTTTGGCGTAGGAGAGGGAGCAACCCCTGCGGTTATAACAGGTGAGACCATTGGTAGTTTTATCGCAACCATCGAACACTTTAAAGCTCATCTTATCGGTCGGTGTGTAGAAGATTTTAATGCTCTTTTAACGATTGTTGAAAAAAGTATTTTACATAACAGTTCTGCTAAATCAGCCATAGAATCATCATTATATGATTTGAGAGCCAAATCTTTAAACCTTCCACTTTATAAACTGCTTGGTGGAACTCAAATAGAGTTTAGAACGGATATTACCATTAGTTTGGATACTACTCAAAAAATGGTGAGCGATTCACAAGAAGCATTAAAACTTGGATATGAAGCTTTAAAAATCAAAATCGGTAGTAAAAGTGTAAAAGAGGATTTTCAAAAGGTTTTAGCTATTAGCTCGATACTTCCTAATCGTATAGCTTTAAGATTGGATGCAAATCAAGCTTATACTCCTAAAGAGACGCTTTGGCTACTTAATGCTTTAGAAAAAAAGAGTATAGATATAGAGCTTATCGAACAACCTGTAAAATATGATGATATTATGGGGTTAAAATTTATCAAAGAGCGAACGCTTACTCCTGTTTTAGCCGATGAAGCTGTTTTTAGTGCCAAAGATGCGATAAAACTTCTTGAAGCTGGTGCAACGGATTATCTAAACATTAAACTTGCAAAATGTGGCGGGATAACAGAAGCATTGAAGATAGCTGATATAGCTAATATGTACAATGTTAAGTGTATGTTAGGGTGTATGTTGGAAGGGGTTGTTGCTATAAATACAGCTCTTCATGTGGCATCTGCTAGAGCAAATATTATTACTATGTTGGATTTAGATGGTGTTGCACTTTTAAAGTCCCATGATATTATTGGTGGAGCTTTGTTTGATGAGAGTTATATTAGATTGAGTGATAAGATTGGATTGGGAGTTGAGATTTAAGATATGACAATAGTAAGAACAGATTTTATACAAACAAAAGAGAGTTTTATTGAGGATAAATGCGTTGCTTTTGATGAGTTGATAAAAGAAATAGATGACTTTGAAACTCTAACTCAAAAATATCCTCATGCAGAAATTATCGATGGTGGGAAAAATAGTGTCTTATATGCTGGATTTATCAATACTCATGTTCATCTTGAATTTTCAGCCAATAAAACAACCCTTGAGTATGGTGACTTTATGATTTGGCTCTATTCGGTGATAGAGTCTCGTGAAGAGTTAAAAGAGCGATGCGATACCAATATGATGATAAATGCAACTAAAGAGATGATGGAGTCGGGTATCACTACTTTTGGGGCAATCTCTAGTTTTGGTATGGAACTTGAAGCGTGTAGTAAGACACCTCAAAAAGTGATATTTTTCAATGAATTGATAGGTTCTATCCCCTCGTCTGTGGACTTTTTGTATCAAGATTTTTTAGCACGACTTGAAGAGTCTAGCCACTACGATAATATCACTCCAGCTATTGCGATTCACTCACCCTACTCTGTTCATCCTATTGTTATCAAAAAGGCTCTATCTTTAGCTAAAGAGCAAAATTATCCCGTATCGGCTCACTTTTTAGAATCTAGCATAGAGCGAGAGTGGTTAGAAAATGGAGAGGGTGAGTTTAAAACCTTTTTTAAAGAGTTTTTCAATACTTCATCTCCTGTAAATTCAATTGATGGCTTTTTATCGCTTTTTGATGAAACTCCAACGCATTTTACTCATGCTGTAAAAGCAAATAAAAAAGAACTTGAGCATTTAAGTCAGAAAAATCACTCCATCGCACACTGTCCTCGTTCAAATAGATTGCTTGGAAGTGGAAAATTGGACATCCAAGATTTAAAAGTGCCTTTTAGTGTTGCCACGGATGGACTTAGTTCAAATTATTCTTTAAATATCTTTGATGAGTTGCGTTCTGCCTTGATGCTTCATAGTGATATTGAACTTAAAAGATTAGCAAATGATTTGATAAAATCTGTAACTTCAATACCAGCTAAGATTTTTAATCTAAATTGTGGTGCTATTGAGTGTGGATTTAGCTCCGATTTGGCTATAATTACCTTGCCAGATAAACCAAAAATTGATACTATTGCACTCAATACCATTTTGCATACCTCCAAAGTGGATATGCTTTTTATTGATGGCAAACAAATTATATAAAAAATCGCAAGGAGAAAAGAGTGTTCATCTTTAGAAAATTGGGTGATATGATAGGTTTTTTAGATAGAAACTTTAAAGGAATTTTGCTTTTTATCCTTATTTTGATTCTATTTTTGCCAATGGGAGAAGATGCTACTGAGTTTGGAAATCTTCAAGAGATAAAATTAACAGGTGAAATAGTAGATGCAAGTGAAGTTTTAAAAGAGATAGATGAGGCTAAAGAGAATGATGAAGTTAAAGGTGTACTTTTCAATATCGACTCCCCAGGGGGAAGTGTACCACCGTCAATTGAGATAGCTCATGCTATAAAAGAGCTTAAAAGTAAAAAACCTGTTGTTGTCTATGCGAGTGGTTCGTTGGCAAGTGGAAGTTACTATTCGTCGATTTATGCAAATAAAATAGTGGCAAACCCTGGTTCCATCGTAGGTTCTATTGGTGTTATCATGGAGAGTGCAAATGTCAAAGAGCTTCTTGATACGGTAGGGATAAAACCTCAAGTGGTTAAAATGGGGCTTTATAAAGAGGCGGGAACGCCTACTAGAGAGTGGACACCTGAAGAGAGAATAGAGCTTGAAACATTAGCAAGAGATACTTATAATAAATTTGTTAGTGATGTTGCAACAGCTAGAAAACTTGATATCAAAAAAGCAAATAGTTACGCAAATGCTCATGTTTTTTCAGCACAAAGAGCAAAATCTTTGGGGCTTATTGATGAGGTTGCTACTATAAATAGAGCCAAAGAGATACTTTATACTTTAAGTAAAGTTGAAGAGCCTATCTGGATTGAAAAAGATAAGGTGGAGAGTTTTATGGATGAACTTTCAAGTGAAGCTATAAGTCAGATTTATATGTTTAGTAGTGCTGGTTTAAAATCAAAGTTTGAGTTTTAAAAATAAAAAACAAAAGGAAGATATGTGTTTGGATTGGATTTTGCTGAAATTATACTCATAGCAGTGGTTGCTGTTATATTTTTAGGACCCGATAAGTTGCCCAATGCGATGGTTAAAGTTGCACGATTTATCAAAATGGTCAAAAATGGGATAGCAAGTACGAAAGAGTCATTGGAAGCTGAATTAAAACTTAGTCAAATGAAAGAGGATATCATCGGAGAAAAACAACAACTTTTAAGCAATTTTGACGATTTAAAAGGGTTTAAAAATATTGATTCTATGGTAAAAGATGAGCTAAACAGTGCTGTTGATGTCTCAAAAGCAACCACTGAAACAACGCTCTCAACACCAACAGAGACCGTTAGAGAGGTTGTATCTTTTAAAAAGGCTAGTTCGGATGTTTGATGATTTAAAACCACATATTGCAGATTTGAGAAAAAGATTGACCCTTTCTGTTATTGTTATTATTGTTTTTGCTTTTTTTGCATTCTATTTTCATAAGATTATTATTGATTTTACAAAAGCACCACTTGTAAGTATGGTTGGTAAAGACCCATTTATAGGGGGTATTGGTGTATTTTTCACAGCTATGAAGATATCTTTATTTACAGGGTTTATCATGGCGTTACCTGTTGTATTTTGGCAAATTTGGCTTTTTGTCGCCCCTGGTTTGTATGACAATGAGAAGAAATACATCATCCCCTTTGTCGCTGTTTCAACTTTGATGT
>SDAZ01000157.1 GCA_006212005.1 Sulfurovum sp.
GAAATTTCACATCAATAAATGGCAGGATAGGTAAATGTCGGACAAAAAATTTTGCACCGAACATTGACATCCTGAAACTTATTCGTATTATGGGTACCTTTGTGCAAATATCATTTTTACATATTTACTTATAAACTTTTTAAAAATAATGTATAATACTCAAGACTTAATTGTAGGATTTTCATGAAATACTCTGAAGCAGACACAAAAGCGAAACTTATTACCCCAAAACTAAAAGAAAGTGATTGGAGTGAATCAAATATTATAAGAGAGTATTATTTTACAGATGGTAGGAAGCTTATAGGAAATAAAAGAGGTGAACGCTATTTTGTTGATTATTTACTTATATACAAAAATGTAAATCTTGCAATTGTTGAAGCTAAAAGAGCAGATAAAGACGCATTGGATGGACTGCAACAGTCTATTAACTATGGTGAAAAACTACAAGTTGATTTTGTGTATTCTAGTAATGGACACAAGATTTATGAACACTCTATGAAAGAGGGAAAGGGAAAATTTGTCGAATCTTTCCCCACTCCTGATGAATTGTTTAAAAGGAAATTTGGACAAATTGCATCTAAATCAGAGTTTTTAATTACACAAGCATTTTCTTTAAATGATAAGAAACCGCGTTTTTATCAACAAATAGCCATTCAAAAAACCATTGAAGCTATCTCTTCGGGTAAAGAAAGAGTTTTACTCACTTTAGCTACTGGTACAGGTAAAACCTATATCGCTTTTCAAATCGTTTATAGACTCTTTAACGCAAAATGGAATAGAGAGGGAAAAGATAGAAGACCCAAAATACTATTTTTAGCAGATAGAAATGTACTTAAGTCTCAAGCAATGAATGAATTTAATCCAATGGAAAAAGAGATAGTTGAAATTACAGGTAAAGAGATTAAAAAACGAAATGGAGTTATTCCGACAAATGGAAATCTCTTTTTTGCTATTTATCAATCTATTGCTGATAATAAAAATAGAGTTTTAGAAGAGAGCGAAGAGGAGATTGATGATAGTCTCAATGGATATTACAGACAATATCCAGCAGACTTTTTTGATTTAATCATCATAGATGAGTGTCATCGAGGAAGTGCAAACGATGAGAGTAGCTGGAGAGATATATTAGAACATTTTAGTAATGCCGTACATTTTGGACTTACAGCGACACCAAAACGAGATGATAACGGAGATACTTACAAATATTTCGGAGACCCTATTTATGAATATTCTCTTAAAGATGGTATAAATGATGGATTTCTTACGCCTTATAAAGTTAAAAGAGTCCAAACTAATATTGATGAATATAGATTTGACCCAGATGATATCATTATGGGAGACCTAGAAGAGAATATTGTCAAGCTTGAAGAGTTTGAAAAGCAGGTGATTATTCCAAAAAGAACTGAACTTTTAGCTAAAACAGTTTTAGAAAATATAAATACTATGGATAAAACAATTATTTTTTGTGTCAATCAAAAACACGCTATTGATATGAAAGTGGCTATTGATAAGTTTAAAAGTGTCAAGGATAATCATTATTGTGTGAGGGTAACATCTGATGAAGGAGAGAGAGGAAGAAACTTTTTAGAAGACTTTCAAAATAACGATAAAGATATACCAACGATTCTTACAAGTTCAAAGATGCTAACAACTGGAGTTGATGCAAAAAATGTTAGAAATATTGTACTATCAGCTCCAATTCGCTCAATGACAGAATTTAAACAGATTATAGGGAGAGGAACAAGAACTTTTGAGGGTAAAGATTTTTTTACTATCATAGATTTTGTAGGAGCTACAAATCTCTTTTATGATGCTAGATGGGATGGAGAAGCTGAACCCATTGCACCCAAAGAAGAATCTTTAAAAGATAACAACGATGATGGATTTTCCCCTACACACGAGACTCAAGAGTCAGAGAAACAACTAAAGCAAGTGATTATTGATATCAGAGGGAAAAAATTAAAAGTTATCAATATTGAAACAACTTATGTAGGCAGTGATGGCGTTCCTCTTAGAACTCAAGAGTATTTAAAATGGCTTATAGGCTTACTTGGTGAGTTTTATAATGATGAAAATAGGCTTAGGGAGATTTGGAGTAATCCAATAAATCGTAAAGATTTGCTTATAAAGCTCAAAGAGATGAATATTGATGAGTCTCAACTTCATGATTTAAAGAGTATTTTTGAAGCTAAAGATAGTGATATTTATGATGTTTTGGCTCATTTGTCTTTTAATTTGGATATCAAAACACGCCATGAAAGAGTGATTTCGGTTCAAAATTCCTCCTTTTTAGATAAATATCATAATAACAAGGCTAAAGAGTTTATAGAATTCATATTGGATAGATATAAAAAAGATGGAGTTAAAGAGCTAGAAGAGACAAATTTATCTTCATTGGTGAAATTAAGTGGATTTGATACTAAAGAATTAACACAATCATTTGGACAATATAAGATAAGAGATGAGTATTTTGCGTTACAAAAGGAGCTTTATAGATGAAAGAAAAGATAATTCAAGAAAATAATTTTTACAATGATATAAAAGCCATTCTCCAAACAGCAAGAAATAATGCTTATAAATCTGTAAATTTTATAATGGTAGAAGCCTATTGGAATATAGGTAAAAAGATAGTTGAAGTAGAACAAAAAGGGGAGACAAAAGCTCAATATGGCTCAAATCTCATTAATGAACTATCGAAACAGCTAACGAGCGAATTTGGAAAAGGCTTTACGCTTACAAATCTAAAAATGATGAGACAGTTTTATAATGTATTTCCAATTCGCCACACACTGTGTGACCAATTGAGTTGGAGTCATTATCGACTTATCATGAAAATAGAAAATGAAAAAGCCAGAGAGTATTATGTACAAGAATCAATCGCTTCAAGCTGGAGTGTAAGAGCTTTGGATAGACAAATTAACTCACTTTATTACGAAAGACTCATCTCAAGTCAAGAAAAGTCACTTGTAATAAAAGAGGCAAAAGAGAAAACCAAAGATTTATTACTCACTCCAAAAGATATTATTAAAGACCCTTATGTGTTGGAGTTTTTAGAGCTAAAAGATAATAAATCATTTAGAGAAAGTGACCTTGAAAGTGCTTTAATTGACAAAATACAAGAATTTTTATTGGAATTAGGTCGTGGTTTTGCTTTTGTGGCACGACAAAAAAGGGTTAAAACTCAAACAAGTGATTTTTATATTGATATGGTTTTTTATAACTATCTTTTGAAATGTTTTGTCTTGATAGATTTGAAAATAGGCAAACTCACTCATCAAGATATCAGACAGATAGATATGTATATAAATATGTACGATGATTTAGAGAAAATGCCAAATGACAACCCTACTATCGGAATAATTTTATGCACTGATAAGGATGAAACGATAGTCAAATAATCACATATCAATGATAGAGATAATCTTTTTGTCTCTAAATATCAACTTTATTTGCCAAGTGAAGAAGAGCTTATAAAAGAGGTTGAAATGAATATTATAGAA
>SDAZ01000038.1 GCA_006212005.1 Sulfurovum sp.
ACATTGTAGCCTCGTTTAGTGGCAAAGTTTACCAAAAAATCTTTGAGTTGGTCGCTATTTTTACTACAATGTGGAATCTTAGTAAGTGTTACAAAATTATTAATGATACTGTTCATAAAAAATCCTTATTTTTTTGTATTATCTCTAAATTTACACTAAAATAGACTAAAAAACAGTATTTATTTTTTTATGTTTAGATTGTTTTTACTTTGTCACTCAATCGATATATCCATCGTCTCGCATTCTTTTCTCATCTTTATATTCTCTGATGATAAGTAAAACAACCACTACAGCAACCAAAATTCCAAATAAACTCGTTACAATTTTAAAAAAAATTTCCCAACTAAAAAGTTGAAACCAAAGTTGAGTTAAAGATACAAGACTCAAAAGGAGGATAAGAGAGATAGAAAAACGACCCATTAGATTCATCTATCTCTCTCCATCACGACCAAATAGGCTTCACGATTGAACAATAAAAGCATTCGGCGATTGTCTTTTTCCATAGTTATAACTCTCCAACCTTCTCGTGCTTGACGATTTAGAAAATTGGTAAATTTTTCTGGATTGACTTTGGATTCACCCAAAAACAAAGACCCCAACATCCCCTCTTGATAAACAACGACTTTATATTCTTTCATTTTTTGCTCCTGTATATGCTATAAAATATGAGGTTTATTATAACACATAAAAATAAAAAAATTTACCTAAAACTCATCACTATAAACTTTGGCTTGTTGAGTAATATCCTCACTTTTCCAAATATCACTTATCACACAGACCATATCGACTTTATGAGCCATCACTTTAGAAAGATTTGAGCTATTAATCCCACCAATCGCACATATCGGGATATTGATTTGAGTCTTTGCAAGACCTAAAGTTTCTAATGAAACAACTTTGGCATTTGGCTTTGTAGGTGAGGTGAAAAATGAACCAAAAGCTACATAAGAAGCACCTCTTTTTTCAAAATCTAAAGCCATATCGATACTTCCGTAGCAAGAGACTCCTAAAATACCTTTGAAATCGGCTCGAATCTCATCAAATCTATGATGGTCGCTCTCTCCAATATGAAGTCCACTTAGATTTAACTTTATGGCAAGTTCTACTCTATCATTTAAAACAAACAAAGCTCCATGACTTTCACAAAGCTCTTGAAGTTTAAGTGCTGTTTTTTCTATAACTTCATCGCAACTTATCTTATCTCTTAGTTGAACTATCTTTGCCCCACCCACTAACGCCATTTTTACATACTTTTCTACACTTTTTAGAGGAGTTAACCTATCATCCGTGATAACATACAATCCTCTTAATCTATCTTGCATTTTCAATCCAACTCCTACTCTCATACAAATTTTTCAAAGACTCTATAAACAAAGGGTGATTATTTGGTGCTTTTGCTACTTGATACGCTTCAAAACCAAGCTCGGAAGCAACCTCTCTATACTCAATCTCAAGTTCAAACTCTGTCTCTGAATTGTCAACGGTAAATGCTAACGGATAGATAATAACCTTTTTTCTCTTAATAGTCTTTAATTTATCTTCCAAATAGGGTTTTATCCACTCCATTGGGCCAACTCTTGATTGATACGCTAGATGTGTGTTATGAAATTTTATCCCCTGCAAAAGTAGCTCTTTTCGTGCAAAAAATAAATTATATCGGATATGTTTTTGATACAAATCCCCTTTATCAATTATCTTTTTTGTTAGTCCATGAGCTGAAAAAACAAGTTCAAACTCACCCGCATCTTCACCATTTAGAGCCTCTTTTATCCTTTCAACTATGGCTTGATTATAATTTTTATCGTTG
The DNA here is from genome assembly GCA_006212005.1 of Sulfurovum sp. Lineage (GTDB taxonomy): Bacteria > Campylobacterota > Campylobacteria > Campylobacterales > Sulfurovaceae > UBA1140. The sequence goes on from SDAZ01000038.1 coordinate 1,808, forward strand.
TAATAGTGCTTGATGTAACCAATTTTATGCTCAATTTTTAGCTTTTTAGCTTTCTCAAACATCTGTTCGATAGAAGATTGAGTCGTGGTAGATGAGTAGTGAGGATACATAGGGATAGCACAAATCTCATCATACTCTTGAATTTTTTCTAAAACTTCATCTATAAAAGGAGGTGTATAACGCATCGCAAAAAAAACATCTGCATCTACTTTTTGACTCAAATCCTTTACTATCGTTTTAGTGTACTCTATGATGGGTGATTTTCCACCGATAAGTTTATAATTGGCTTTGGCGTGTTTGGTTCTCAATGAAGTTATCATAAAAGCTATCATGGAACGAATGGGCTGTGGAGCATCGATGATATATTTATCATTAAACATATTTTTTAAAAAGAGTTTAACCTCATCAAGATTATTTGGCCCACCCATGTTGAGTAATATTATAGCTTTTTTCATAACGACACCTTTTTTTATTTGAATTTTATCGTCTGATTTAAAACTTTAGTACCCTTTTGGTGTCGATTAATCTGATTTTATAAACTCTGATTTTCAAGATACTCTCTAAAAGCTTTTGCCCCCTCTTTGGAACTTGTAACTACACTATCTATCCCTTGAAATGAGATTTTTAATTTTGACTGTTCGATAGTTTCTAAAGAGCGAATCTTATCAACATTGACGATACAAGAGCGATGAATCCTAAAAAAATTACGCCCTTTTAAAAGTCGCTCAATATCGCTAATCTTTCGTTTCACATAACCATCACTCTCTTTAAATCGAACGATAATCTCATCCAAATCAGCTTCAATATAATAGATATCCTCAATATCTAAAAGATAGAGTTTTTGACCTCTTTTTGCGACAATTTTCTTATTTTGAGTGTTTGTAGTTTGGACAAATAAAGATATTTTTTCTAAAGCTTTTTGAAGTTTTTGGCTAGAAATAGGCTTTAAAAGATAATCCATTCCTCCTCTTTGATAGGCTTCAAGTGCATATTCTCCATAAGCTGTTTGAAATACGATGTAGCACTTTGGATTTATCTCCAAAATATGATTTGCCAACTCCAAACCACTCATTTGAGGCATAGAAATATCTAAAAAAACAACATCATACAGAGTCTCTTTACACTCATCAAGTGCTAGGATAGGATTGGATATTGTTTTTATTTCTCCTACATTCTCATCTTCTAATAATCTTTTAAGTCGATTACACGCCAAAATCTCATCATCTACAACTAAAATTTTCACTATTTCTCCTTTAAATTTATGATAAATGCTACACTTTTTTCATCAACTTTTGAGCTTAGTGTTCCGACATTTAAAATTTGCAATCTTTTTTGAAGATTATGAAGTCCAACCCCAAATAGAATCTCTTTTGGTCGTTTTCCACTGTTTTTAGCGATAATTTTTGATTTTAAAATTGTGATCTCTATATTTAAAATCTCGCCATTGTATCCATGTTTTATGGCATTTTCAACCAGAAGTTGGATAGAAAATTTAGGTATTTTGATTTCGCTACTCTCTTGAATGATATGAAGCTTGATATGTTCTTGAAAACGGATATTTTCAATATTTACATAAGTTTGAACCATATTTAACTCCTCTTCTATGGATATGATACTCTCTTTAGTGATGGCATTTCGTAAAAATTGAGACAACTCTATGACTGCTGATTCTGCTTTTTTTTGGTCTGTATAGATAAGTTCAGCTACTGAATTTAGAGCATTAAATAAAAAATGTGGATTAAGTTCATTTTCTAAAGCTTTTATCTTACTCTCTAGCATATCGCTTTTTATACTCTCATGTTTATATTTCATGGAGATGAATTGATGTAAAATAAGTCCGATGAGAAAAGTTAAAAAACCAATACTAATAGTGATATGAACTCTAAATGGATAGAGGATGTTAATGAGATGATAGTTATAGATAAAAGCTAAAAGATAACTGCTTAAAAATCCAATTGCTCCAGAGATAAAAGAAAAGCCAAAACTGATAATATACCAAAATTTTTGATTGATATTTGGAAGTATAAGATTATTTGAAATAGTGATGAAAAATGCCGAAAAAAGAGCTATAAAAAGAGCTGTTTGTGTACTAAAAATAATGGTTGTATAGTTGTGCAAAGAGGGGGTTAAAAAGTAAAAAAACCATGCAATAAAAAATCCAAATAACCCACCAATAGTGATAATATAGAGCCAATCTTTTGGTGCGATTTTAAGCTCAATACTATCCATTTAATTCCTTATGTAAGACATTTACCCCCAAAGCAATACCACTCCAACCTTGTGAAGCAAAAACGGTATCTCCAACATTGTAAAGATTTTTAAAAGGTGTATTACAACTTGGAAAATTAAAAGCATTTTTTAAACTAATAGCCTCTCCACCACAATTTTTTCTTGAGATATATCTATCAAATGTAGATGAAGTAGCACTAAATTGTTGTACGATATGCTCTTTTTTTATTGCTTCAAAATGTTCTAAAAATGCTTTAATGATAAACTCCTGTAACTTTTCTTTTTCATCTATGTACTCCATTTTACTAAGATTTGACCAAAAAATCGCTTTAGTATGAGTTGAAATTGTTACACTTAAGCCATTATGAGAGAGCAAATCATCTTCTATATCGGAAAATGAGACAAAAAAAGATTTTGATATAGTTTGTGGTAACTCTTTTTCTAAAATAATCTGATAGTGGTGAAGAAACCTTTTTTTTATATTCAATTTGAGATAAACAACAAAAGCACTTTTGTCACTAAATTCAAATTGGTTATAGTATTTTTTTATAGATTTATCTTCAAATAGCGATGCACTATCATAAATTGTTGAGTTTAATATAACTTTTGAAGCTTTGTAACTTGAGCGAGTCGAGTAAAGGATAAATTTATCACTATCTTTTTCTATCCTAAGAATCTTCTCTTTTGTATGCACATTGACATCTTTGAGTATCCCATCAATAACGCTACCCATCCCACCATTAGCATAGTAAACATCATGAAAAGAGTATGAAAGCCCCAATGCCATGGATAAAAGGGAGAGATTATCTGATTTTTCTTGAAGTGTGATAAGAAGTTGGGCATCTATAAAATCTTTATAATCGTCTGAAATAACTCCTAAAGTTCTAGCGATAAAACTTAATGCACTCTCAAATAGTGAAAATTTCAATTTTATTGCCATTTGAGAAAAAAACTTAGCTGTTTTAAGATAAGCTTTGAGATTATGTTTAGCAAAATAGATATCGTTAATTTCCCAAAATATGGTATCTATCTCTTTGATTTTACTCCAAAAAATGTTATTATTTTTGTTTGGATAGAGACGATTTATAGAGTCCAAAAAACTCTCCATATCACTACCTCTGTCGATACTTTTACCATTTTGTAACACTCTAAAAGCCTGATTACTTTTTATCACATTGGGTTTAAACTCAATCTTATCAAAAATTTTTTGAACCACTTCACCCTTATTTAATCCCATGAGTGTGGTTGCTCCAGCATTAAAATGTGAACCATTTTTACGAAAAGTTGAAGCACACCCACCGAGATTTGAAGCTTTTTCAAAAAGAATAAGATTTTTATCACGATTAAGTGCTGAAATCATCGCTCCACCAATTCCAGCACCCACCACAGCGATATCAATATGTTGCATAATTATCTCTTTTTATTGTTATTTTAAGATAAAAGAAGTTTTTTTGGTAGTCAAATTTTGTTTGTTAAAACTTTAAGTGACTTTTATTGCCTACAAAAGCTAATTTTAAAAGTATATAATCAAATGAAAAAGGTTTATAGATGAAGTTAGGAGTTTCTGCTTGTTTGGTTGGTGAGTTATGTAGGTACAATGGACAAGGTTCAAATGATGATTTTGTGACAAAAACGCTTAAAAATTATTTTCATATTGAGGCGTATTGCCCTGAAGCTGAAGTTTTTGGCACACCTAGAGAGACGATAAGGCTTGTAAATGTGGATGATGAAGTACGAGTTTTGACAACAAATAGTAAAAAAGATTTGACAGACACACTAAAAGAGGTATCGTATCGTTACGCTCAAGAGATAAAAGCTAAAAAACTTTGTGGTTTTGTATTAAAATCAAAGTCTCCAAGTTGTGGGATGGAGCGAGTTAAACTTTATCAAAAAGATAGCTTTATGTGTGAGAAAAGTGCTACTGGGATTTTTGCACAAGCTCTAAAAGATACGATTGAGTATTTTCCTATGGAAGAAGAGGGTAGGCTTGAGGATGCGTGGTTAAGAGAAAATTTTATCATGCAGATTTTTGCTTATGCTGATTTGCAAGATTTTTTAGACAAATTGCCATCTATGGGTGATTTGGTTGAGTTCCATACCTCTTATAAATATCTTATCTATGCAAAATCTCAAACAAGTTATCAACTTTTAGGGCAAATTGTTGCAAATCAAGAAAAAATGCCATTGGATAAGATTTTAGAGCTTTATAGTTTGGAGTTTTTAAAAGCGATAAGCCTAAAAAGTAGCATCTCTAAGAGCTATAATGTTTTACTTCACATCTTCGGATATTTTAAAAATGACTTAGAGAGTGTCGAAAAAAAAGAGTTGATGGAGAGTTTTGAGGAGTTTAAGGATAAGATTATTCCCTTGATTGTTCCTATAAAAATGCTCCAACTCTATACTCATAAATTTAATAAAACTTATTTGCAAAAACAAAAATTCCTACATCCCTATCCTAGTGAGATGAAACTTCGTTCAATCATTGAGGCAGGGAAGTAAGAAAAAATTTAAAAATACGACTTATCCAATAAATCGATATCCTATGCTTGTTTCGGTTCGTATGCGAGATGGACGAGAGGGATTTGGTTCTATTTTTTGTCGTAATTGTTTAACAAAGATGCGTAAATAATGTATCTCTTGTTGATAGCCAACGCCCCATATTTCTTTTAAAAGCCAATTATAGGTTAATACTTTTCCTTTATGTTTCATGAGTAGTTTTAAAAGTTCAAACTCTTTTGGAGTACATTTAAGTTCCTCTTCGTTTAAATGTATGGTATGGTTATGGATATCTAGCGTTAGATTTTCACTTTCAATGATGGAACAAGAGTTATTTTGTGCCTCTACTCTTCTTAAAGTAGCTTTGATACGAGCGATAAGTTCACCACTACTAAAAGGTTTTGTAATATAATCATCTGCTCCATTTTCTAAAAGCATTATCTTCATCTCTTCGTTGTCATGAGAAGAGAGGATAAGGACAGGAAGGTTACTCCACTCTCTTAATTTGTGTAAAAATGCTTCTCCATTCATATCTGGTAAGCCCAAATCTAAAAGAATCAATTGAGGATTGGAAGTTAATACTTGTATCAATCCCTCTTTTGCATTGAACGCTTCGATGGTATGATAACCATTGGCTCTAAGAGCTATCTCAAGAAGTCTTTGTATCGGTTTTTCATCATCTATAATCAATATTTTAGGTTTCATCAATACACTTTAGAAAAAGAGAGTTTGGCACAAAAATGTTTTTCTTTGATACTTAAAAGTAAAGAAGCATTGTGGATTTGTGCGATTAATTTTACCACATGTAGCCCTAAACCTAAGCCTCTTTTGGTATAAGAATTTGAGAGTCGTACAAAAGCTTGTGTGGCTTCGTTTATCTCTTTTTGAGAAGGTATATCTCCACTATTTATCACTTCAATGGAGATAGCATTTATCTCCTCTTTTGCAATCAGCTTTACATCTGTTCCATATTTAAAGGCATTATCAAGTAGATTTATTATCGCTTGTTCGATAAAAATAGCATTGGCATATATAGGTGATATATTTTCATCAATATCCAAAGAGGCAAAAACATTATTTTTTTCGGTTTTTAAAAGAGCTGTACTGATAATCTCTTCAACATCACAAATATCTTTTTTGAGATGTAACTGCCCATTTTTCAATTTTGCAGAGTTGATAAGATTGGTAATATGTTGCTCCATCTCCTCGGTATTCTCATCTATGGTTTTAAGTAAACTCATTTTTTCTTTTTCATTGATGCTTAAAGCATTTTCCAACAAAACAGAAGAACAACCTTTGATGATGGATAGAGGTGTTCGAAGCTCATGAGATAGTGATTTAAGCAGTGCATCTTGAATCTGTCTTGACATTTCAAGTTCTTGTAGTTTGGAGGCTTTTTGGGCTAAAGATACGATGATTTGTCCTATGATTATCATGATAATAAAACTAAGTATATAGTTCGAATCATGTACGGTTATTTTAAATCTAGGAGGAATAAAGAGTACATCAAAGAGTCCAACTGCGATGATAGATAGGATTAAAACCTCAATTTTTTCATTGTACAGTGCAGAAAATAAAATAGGTATCATAAAAAGCATAGCGATATTGAGCAGATTTAATTTATCTATAAAGAGAAGCGAAACAGTGGTAATAAAGGCTAAAAGTGAAAAACTTTTAACCAATTGTATTTTTTTTGAAGACATTTTATCCTATTTTATATTTTTAACACAACGAACAAAACACTCTTGATCTATGTATTTAATTGAGTCTGTTATAGTTGCCTCTTTGAAGTTGACACTTTGTGCTTTATGATTTGTATAACTCCAATAACATCCTACATTACTATAATTAAAAGTTGCCTTTATTGTAGGAATTCTTTTTGTCTCTGTAATTAACATCATTTCATTTGAGGTTGGAATTCTCCAACCTTTAGATTTTTCATGTTCTAAAGCATTACAATAATTCAACGCTCTTTTAAAACTCATAGGATAGAGTGCATTTTGTGGTTTATCTTCCCATATCAGGTTATTTATTTTGATATCATCAGAAGCTTTAATACCAATAAAAAGTAAACAGACCGCATAGATAATCTTCATCTCTTATCCTTAGATTTCAACTCGATGAGAAACACCAATAAGTTTTTCATTTGGAAAATTGTAAAAACTTGCAAATGTAGGAGAGGCATCTTTGATAAATGCGTATAGTTTCCATCTAAATTTTTTGGATACTATCTCTTCATCGCCATAAAATATGGTTCGCTCTTCAATGGATTTATCTTTTAAGATTTGTTCAATGTTAAGTATCTCCATATATCCAGCATTGATAACCAAAAGTTCCAATCCTTCTGCCATGGGTAAAAGTGTGCTTGTAACTCCCATAGGTTCATTAGAATATTTTAGAGTAACAATGATATTTCTATCGTAAAGAATACCATTTTTAAACATCGTTTTGGTGATATATGCAGGTATAGCATCAGTTATTTTCCGAGCAAAGAAAAGAGCTGTCCCTTTTATATGTACTACACTAGAGTATTGTTTGTTGTACTCTGCTAAAAATTCTCTTTTTGATATCGGAGATAGTGCCAAATAGAGATGTTTTTGTCCTTGAGTGTATACGATGATAAGTCCCAAAGGAATAGAAGCAATAAGCAAAGACCAATATCCACCATGTGGTATCTTCATCAAACAAGATACAAAAAATATAAAGCTGGTGACTGCGGATAAGATAGCAAATGACATTTTAAGTTTTTGTCGTTTTTTTGCAAAAATTATACTCATTAAAATAGCTGTTATACTCATAGCTCCTGCCACAGCAAGACCATATGCAGCTGCCAATTTACCTGATTCTTGGAAGACAAAAAGCATAATAATGACACAAATAAATAAAAACCAATTGATAGAACCTATATAAATTTGAGAACGAAGTTCATGCGAAGTATAATTGACTTTGAAGTGAGGAAAGATTCGAGTGGTCATTGCTTGATACAAAACAGAAAAAATTCCACTTATCATCGCTTGAGAAGCAATAATCGTTGCCATAATAGTTAAAATCAAAAATGGAACATACAATATAGGCATAAAATCTTTTGTCATTTCAAACAGTGGGCTTTTAATGGCTTCAGGATGAGAGAGTACAAAAGCACCTTGTCCATAATAACTTAAAATAAGTGCAAAAAAGACAAAAAGCCAACCTTTGAGTATGGGCAATCGTCCTAAATGACCCATATCTGCATAAAGAGCCTCTCCTCCAGTTGTTGCTAAAATGACATCAGCTAACATGATAAAGGTGATAAATGGATGTTCTATTGCAAATTCCATAGCGTATGAGGGATTGATTGCCAATATAATCTCTGGATTTAAGCCAATATTATACAAACCAATTATACCAAGTATTATAAACCAAATAACCATAATGGGACCAAATGCTGATGCAACTTTTTCAACACCATTTTTTTGAACAGCAAAAAGTGCAAATGCAATGCCTGAAGCGATTAATAGAAGTGTTAATTTTGAAGTATCTTCATAATTTGGTATCAATATTATACCCTCAACGGCACTAAGGATACTAATGGCAGGAGTGATGACCCCATCACCAATCATCAAAGATATACCTATAAAGCCCAAAATGCTTATTATCGTGACAGTTTTAGCATTTTTAAGATAAGGCGTTAAGATTTGTACTAAAACAACGGTTCCACCCTCTCCTTTTTTACTTAAGCTTGTGGCTAACCATGCGTATTGAATACTTACTAAAATAGTCATAGCCCAAAATATAAACGATAAAATCCCATATAAATTTTCCGTAGTTGGAGCAATCAATGCGAGTATAATCGCAATCGTATAAATAGGGCTTGTTCCTATATCTCCATAAACAACACCTAGTGCTTTTATGACCATCATCTCTTTTTTTATCCGTTCTGTAAATGTCATGTTTTAACCTTTCTAAAATATTTACTATTATTTCATCTTTTTTGTATGGAAAATATAAAGATATTTTTTAAGATATAAAATTTTTATAAAGATAATTCACATAACCATTTAAGCTATAAAGCACTACAATATAGTTATAAAAACAGTAATAGTTAGGAGAAAAATATGAAAAAGATTATACTAAGTGTCGTGGTGCTTTTGTCATTTATGGGCTGTCATGATTGCGAGAAAGTTGAGCCAAAAGATGATTGGGAGTATAATAGCTCACCAACTTTCCCAAATGATAATCTTCCACCTATGGTTAAAAAACCAGCTATCTATCTCTATCCAACCAAAGATGAAAAGGTTGAAGTTAAGTTGAGCGTCAATGGTGAGATTTTTAACACGATTCCGCCTATAATGGATAATGGATGGGTTGTTGATGTTACAAAAGAGAGTAAGATAGATGGGAAATATGGTTATCTTTTTTATGAAAACACGCTAAATACTCCACCAAAAGTTTCATCTTCAGGCTGGGTTGTAAAAAAAGAGAATATTTCAAAGTGGTGTGATGAGACTTTGCCAAAAATGGGTTTAAATAGCGTTGAGATAAAAGATTTTAAGGAGTATTGGGTTGAGAAGCTTCAAACTTCGCCTTATTATCAAATCAAACTTTTAGATAGAGATTTTTTGGATAAAAATATGAAACTTTCTATCAAGCCAAAACCTCAAACGCTCATTCGGGTGATTTTTGAATTTAAAGCTTTGGATAAAGAGATAAAACTTCCAACTCCAGATATCAAAACACCTAATAGAGATGGATTTACCGTTGTAGAGTGGGGAGGGATATAGGTTTTTATGAACAATAGATTGGATTTATGCTAAAATATAATAATTAACAAAGAGGAGTTGCATTCATTTATATGGTATAATTCTGAAAAATTTTACAAATGGATAGTTTGAAGTTAAAGTAAATAAGTAGTTAAATTTAACTAAAATGTTATAATCAAAGGATTATATTATGCCTCAAAATATTAGGGATGAAATTGATGTTTCTAAAATTAGTTAAAATGAATAATAATTGTAAGTTAGGATGAAATAGATGGCAAAAATACCTTTTAAAGTTTCAGCTCGTACGGCTAGATTAATAGGTCGTGAAAATATTGCTTCTTCAAAAGGTGCAATCATAGAACTTGTTAAAAATGCATATGATGCAGATAGCTCTTTGTGCATTGTTTATTTTTCATCAGACAGCCTCTATATAATTGATGCTGGTGAGGGTATGACACAAAATATTATTATTAATCATTGGATGACAATTGGTACCAATAATAAAGAAACTGATTATTTTACAAAAACCGGAAGGGTAAAAGCTGGTGCAAAAGGAATCGGACGATTTGCATTAGATAAGCTAGGTGCACAATGTGAAATGGTTACTAAATTTAATGAAAATATACATACGGATTTAAATGAACATGGCGAAAAGAGTAATTACAATGCATATCACTGGAATGTTAATTGGGATGATTTTGAAGGTGAATTCAAAACAATAGATAAAGTCGAAGCTGATTTAATAGGTTATGAAGAATTAAATTATAAAGATTATATCAAGGATAATATCAATAATCAGAAAATTCATGAGATAATAAATAACAATGATTTTACAAGTGGTACAGTACTGCAAATATCTAATTTAAGAGATAATTGGGAAGACTATTTTATAGAACAACTGTATTCTGATTTAGAAGTTTTAATTCCACCAAAAGAGCAGGGTAATTTTCAACTATACTTGTTTAGTAAAAATAATGTTAATAAATATGGTGAAGTTTTAGGTTCTGTTTGTGATGATTATGATTATAAATTAGTTGCAAAAGCAGATGAAAATCAAAATGTATCAATAAAAATTTTTAGAAATGAATATGATTTAGAAACAATAAATCCTAAATTGTTTGAATATGAACTTTTTCAAAAAGAATCATATACTAAAAGTGATTTTGAAAGAGGTTATTGGGAGATAAGTACTTCATTTGGAGAATTACTTCCAGGATTTAAAAAGATAGACACTGATAATATACTGTCACAAATTGGTGCTTTTGATTTTACTTTTTACTTTATGAAACGAACTTATATGACACCAGATTTAGAAAAGTTTTTTTATAATAAATTTAATTCAAATGAACGAAAAGATTGGCTTAATAAATTTGGGGGAATTAAAATTTTTCGAGATGAGTTTAGAGTAAGACCCTATGGAGAGGTCAAGGACAGTGCATTTGATTGGTTAAGATTAGGAGCTAGGAAAGCTACGAGTCCTGCACCTACTTCACATCCATCAGGAAGTTGGAAAGTAGAACCTGATAATGTTGCAGGTGCCATTAATATTACTCGAATTTCTAATTTAAATTTTCAAGATAAGTCAAGTCGAGAAGGTCTTCAAGAAAATGAAGTATTTAAAGTTTTTCAAAACATTATTTTAAAAATAATTGCTAAGTTTGAAGAAGATAGAGCTAAAATTGCTCGTCAAATGTGGTTGTTTTATGAAAATGTTAATATGGATGCAAAAAATCGTAAACAAGCAGATGAATTAGCAAAAAAGATTTTAGAGGAAGATTCTAAGAATTCATATCAGACAAATAATAATTCACATAATACTGATAGTGAAAAAGTAATCCTTGCAAAGTCTCTAAGGGATAAAGAAGAAGAGATAGAAAAACTAGAAGATGAACAAAAAATGCTTAGAGGTATGGCTAGTAGTGGTATTGTTGTTGCATCTTTTGCACATGAATTAGGAAATTTAAAAGATATTTTAAATGCAAGAGTTGATGATTTAAAAGGTCTATTGTTAGATAAAGCACCAGCAAGTTTATTTTTTGGTACTCCTGATTTTTTAAACCCGTATGTATTGCTTGAGGAAATGAAGGCACAAGACAATAAGTTGCAAAATTGGCTAAATTTTTCTCTCGCATCTGCAAAAAAAGATAAAAGAAAACGAAAGAAGATATACATTAAGAATTATTTGACATCTATTGAAAGTAGCTGGAATACTATCTTGATGAATAGATTTATTTCATTAAGTATAGAATGTAATTCTTTAGATGACATAGATATGAGAGTTTTTGAAATTGATTTAGATAGTATTTTTAATAATTTAATTGTTAATTCTATAGATTCATTTATGGTTCAAAAAAATAATTCAAATAGAATTATAGAAATTAAACAATCAGATAATGATAAAGAAATCATATTTGATTATTTTGATAATGGAATTGGACTATCGGAAGATATTACCAACCATCAAGATATTTTTGAGCCACTTTACACGACCAAGAGGAACAGACATACTGGGGAAGAAATTGGCACTGGACTTGGTATGTGGCTTGTCAAAACTATTATGAAAGAATATGATGGTTCTGTAAAACTCTTGTATCCAAAAAATAATGGTTTTGGAATTAGATTATCATTTATAAAAAGATATAAAAAAGGTGAAGTATGACTCAATTTAAAATATTATATGTAGATGAAGTGGAATCTGAGAGAAATAGATTTCTAAGATATATGTATACAAATGATGATGAAAAAGAATTTAATACAGTAGCATTAGAACCTGAACCAGAACTCAATAAATTTCTTCAAAGCATTCTTGATGAGAATTTTGATGCAATAATAACTGATCATAAATTGAGTGAAGCAAATCCTAATATTCAATATGATGGACTTGAACTAGTTGAAGCAATTTTAAAAGTTAAAATAGATTTCCCATGTTTTGTCTTGACTTCTTTTGATGATGATGCTGTTAGGGATGGGGATGATGTTAATATAGTGTATATAAAAGGTTTAATGTCTAATGAACAAGGTCATCTTGCTAAATTTATTTATAAAATTAAAAATCAAATTAAACATCACCGCAAAAGAATTGATAATGCAAAAAAAGAATTAGGGGAGTTAGTTAAAAAAGATTATCGAAATGCATCGGATGAAGCAAGATTAATTGAATTAGATACTTATATTGAAAAGGTAACTAATATACCTTCTTCACTACCTTCACCTCTAAAAAGTATGGAAAATTTAAGCGAACTTCATAAAATGATAAATAATACAGAGAAGCTTTTGGCGGAATTAAAAGGTAAATAATATGCCAAATAAAATTCAAAAACAGAAACCAATTAGAACTTGTGCCAAAATAAGTACCTACCCAAATCTAATTTCAAAGAAAATAATACTACAATTAGAGCATGAAAAAGATAGAAGAACTAAACGAAGAAGATAAAAAAACGCTAGAGGATATTTTTAAAAATTATCCAACA
>SDAZ01000158.1 GCA_006212005.1 Sulfurovum sp.
TAAGTTCTATATCATTTTTACTTTTTTCATCAAGTATCGCAGAATCTGTGGCTGTTGGGATGCTTATCTCATCTAAGTTTGAACTAAGATTGATAGATTTTTCTGTGGGATTGATATCATTTACTAAACTAACTTGCATCTTCTCTTGAGTACAAGCTGAAAAAAGTATAGGGGTAAGAGCCAAAGTTAAATAAAGTTTCCTATGAGGGGACATAAACTTCCTTTTGTATTTTTAATTTTTTTAGTGAATTTTCACTTTTCTTTAGAAGTATATACTATTTTAGTTAATGATTTGTATATAAGTTGCCTAAAAAATAGACTTATTACTAAAAAATTACCTAAAAAAATATAGGAGTAAATTTATCTTATATTAAAAAAACTTATCAAAAATGGCTCTATTTAAACAATTTTTTAATAAAAGAAAATATACTTCGAAAATTAAATAAAAATTTTCTCGTTTAGGGGTAAAAATGACAACCGTAGATATAAACTCTCCAGAGTTTCAAGATGAGTTAGGCAAAACTTGGCGTTTTGTAGAAAAAGTAAATAAACAATTTGGTTTTGTGGCAAATCCAAATGTTGAAGTAAATGAAGGTGTAGCGATGGGACTTGCTCGAAATAAACTTATGTATGGTAAACGATTTTGTCCCTGTTTTATGGTTATAGGTGATACAGCTGAAGAGAGAAACAAAGCAGACAATAGAATCTGTCCTTGTAAACCAGCACTTGAAGTTGAGATTCCAACGGATGGAACTTGCCACTGTGGGATATTTTGTACACCAGAATTTGCAAAAGCTCAAAGTGAACACGATACGATAGAAGAGGTTGTTCATCAGCACTCAAGAGGTTTAAGCAAACATGAAGCAGAGCTTTTATTGGAAACTCAACAGCTAGATGGAGAAGAGTTGGAAGCATTGATAGAGGCTAGAGAGTTGGGGATGGTTGATTTTACGCTTCTTGATGTTAGAGAAATGATGGAGTTCAAACAAGCTCATATTGTTGGAACGGATGTGCTTATCCCAACTTCAAAATTTTATGCACAGATAGAAAAAATTAATGATAAAAAAGAGACACCAGTCATCGTTTACTGTTTTAGTGGAAGTAGAAGTTATCAAGTTCAACATGTGATGAAATCTATGGGCTTTAAACAAGTTGGCAATCTTCAACATGGTATCATGACTTTTAGAGGTAAAACTCAAAGAGGCTAAAATAATATAGAGTGCGATTTATCGCACCCTATCCACAATTTATTTGAGAGATAAAACCTTTTTTATTGATATAAATATTCAATCTAGTTGGAGAATACATCATATCCATTATACTATCGTATTCTAAAATTCTCATTTCACTTCTAAATTTCATCGTATGCAAAACTGTTCTAGGTTTTCCGATAAGATACTTAAGCTCATCAGCTCCACATGAGTTTTGAGGGTATGTAGTATCTATGGTTTCATCAACTTTAGGCGTTTTAGCCGTCATAGTGTGTGCTTGACACCCAAACGCAAAACAGATAAGAGGTAGGCTTAAAATCATCTTTTTCATAATAAATCCTTTTTTAAATATTGTATCACAAATTTACTCCAAAATCTTGGGTTTTTCTATCTTATATCCTAAGCCTCGGATATTGAGTATCAAATCTTCTTTTAAGGCTTTTTTTGTACGATTGATTTCTGTTCGTATGGTTGCATTATCAACGATTTCACTGTCCCAAACATACTCCCTAAGAAGTTCATAACTTACAAATCGTCCTAAATTTTGAGATAGAAGTGTGATAATTTGAGTCTGTTTTTTAGTCAAATTTTGAGGAATCCCATCAAATAAAAGATGCCCTGCTTTAAAATCACAACGATAAAAACGGCTAAGGCGTATCTGCTCTTTGGGTTCAATCTTACAAGTTTTGAGCAATCTCTCTATCAAAATACCCAACTCTTTGAGATGAAAAGGTTTCTTAAGATACGCAAAACAGCCCAAAGCGTAACTTTGACTTATCTCTTCTATGTCGGTAATCGCACTTAAAAAGATAGTAGGTGTGTAGATTTTGGACTCTTGCAAACTTTCCAAAAGTTCAAGTCCGCTCAAAGATGGTACATTGATATCAAAAAGACACAAATCATAAGATTCTGCTTTAAGATGTTCCAATGCCTCTTCTCCATCTACAAAAGTATTCACAATATGCCCCAAACTACTTAAATACTCACTAATGGCACACTGTAACATAATCTCATCTTCTAATAATAAAATCTTCATCTCTACTCCTCTTTTTTGAACATATAACTAAAAATGGTACTTTTTTGAGTTGAATCTAGCGAGATATCGACTTGATTTTTACTACAAATACTCATCACAATATCCAGTCCCAAACCAAAACCACTACAACACTCATCTTCTTGATAAAAACTTTCAAAAACTTTTTGAGGCTCTTTTATCTTTTTAGAAATGGTTTCAAAACTAAGCTCTACACCCATAGCCTTTTTCGTCAGTTTTATTGTTACGATTGTACCCACTAAAGCGTATTTAATAGCGTTTGAAAGATTGTTATCAACCACTCTTTGAAGCTCTATTTGCGAGAAATAGAGAAAAATATTATCCTCTATGTAGGTATCAAACGAAAGATAATTACTTTTAGCAATATCTTCAAAAAAGCCCACTCTCTCTTGCATAAAATAAGAAAAATCAATATTCTCTTTAGGATACTCAAATCTATCTTTTTGCATCAGATAGGTCAAATCAGCATAAATGGTATTTAAAATCTTTGTTGCAGACTCTATCTTAGAGAGATATCGATTCTCTCCATGCTTCATCACATACAAATCAATATGGGTCATAATGACTGCCAAAGGGGTATTTATCTCATGAATCGACTGCTTGATAAATCTATCTTGCATCTTCAAAAGCAACTCTTTGGTATGTTTCTCTTTTTCAAGTTCTTTATTTTGTAACCTTAGCTTTCTTGTTTTTTCGATAACTCTATCTTCTAGCGTTTTGTTAAGATGAATCAACTGCTCTTGTTTCTCATGAAGCTCATCAACCATATCATTAACAAATCGTGCCAGTATCTTAAACTCTTGAAGTTGTATCTGATTGGTATCAATATTGATGTACTCTTTTGATGCAAGACTTAAAAAGTTACTAAAGTTATCCAGCTCTTTATGAATAAAATGGTTAATAATCTTAATCCCACCCAAAGCGATACCAAAAAGGATAGAAGAGAGAGTCAAAACTTCTATCATATATTGGATAAGATTTGATTTTAACTCCTCTCTTTTCACTTCGATTTGTACATCAACGGCTATTGAACTATTGGTATCAGATTTAAAATGCTTGATGTGATTGTTAAAATCTTGATACTCTTCGTAAACAACTAAAGAGGAAAATAAGATTACAAAACCAAAAAGTATCTCCATTCCCATTAAAATAATTTTATTTATGCTCATTTTTTGCCATTTTTACTCATTTTGTATTATTA
>SDAZ01000039.1 GCA_006212005.1 Sulfurovum sp.
TGATGCTACGAATTTTTTTCATTATCTTAGCAGTTTTTCTCAAAAAAATATGCTTAGTACTCTTTTTATGTCCACATTTGGAATCAAATCAAAACTTCTTTCGATGATACAAACAGAAGCAGGATATAAAGAAAAAGGTCATATCATCCTCAAAGCCAATGCGTTGGTTTGTTCGGATATCATCCAAGCGTTGTATGTTGCATCGAGTTTAGGTTGTAAGATAGATTTGCTTATCAGAGGGGTTTGTGTTTTGAAACCAAAGTTAGAGTCGGTGAGTGAAAATATTTCGGTTTATTCTATCGTTGGAAAGTATCTTGAACATCCACGAATCTACTATTTTAAACATGATGAATATCAAACTTATATCTCAAGTGCCGATTTGATGCCTAGAAATCTGATTAGAAGAGTGGAGTTGATGACGCCCATAGTAGATAAAAAATTGTCCACGAAAGTGCAACAAATCCTCTTTTTGCAACTTCAAGATACACAACTTAGATGGGAGCTACAAAGTGATGGAGAGTATAAAAAAGTTCTCTCTGAACAAAAGATAAACAGTCACAATATACTAGAAGAGTATATAACAAAACTTTATAATCTTGCACTCAAAGAGAAAAATAAGGATGATTATAGTAAATTAATCAAAAAATAGCAGGAGGCAAGATGAATATACTACCTTATAAAGAGTTTACGCCAGTGATTAAAAACAATGTGTGGATAGCACAAGGTGCGACGGTTGTTGGGCGAGTTGAGATGGGAGAGGATAGTGCGATTTGGTTTGGTTGTGTGGTACGGGGGGATGTTCACTATATCAAGATAGGCGATAGAAGCAATATCCAAGATTTAAGTATGGTACATGTAACACATCACAAACTTGACGATATGAGCGATGGCAATCCTACGATTATCGGCAATGATGTTACAGTAGGTCATCGTGTTATGCTTCATGGTTGTACGATAGAGGATGCTTGTTTGATTGGTATGAGTGCGACGATTTTAGATGGTGCGGTGATAGGTAAAGAGTCTATCGTTGGAGCTGGGAGTTTGGTCACTAAAAATAAGGTTTTTCCTCCACGAAGTTTGATTATGGGAAGTCCAGCTAAAGTGATTAGAGAGCTTAGCGATGCAGAAGTGGCTGAACTTTATGCGAGTGCTTCAAGATATGTAAGTTTTAAAAACAATTATCTTTAAATCTAAATTTTAGATAAAATAATAAAGATTTATTTTATTGGATTAATGCGATAGTTTATGATAAAATAGCCTAAAAAGGTTCTTTTCTATGAAAACTTCAAAATGGATAACTTTATCAGCTATCGCACTACTTTTTAGCTCTTGTGTACCACCTCAACAACAAGGAAGTACAACAGTAGTTGTTCCAAATCCAAATAATGGTATTTCTACACAACCACAAACGCAACCTCAAAATTATAATCCAGACATATCACATTTATATACAATGCGAAGTGATTATATCGCAGGAGATTATCAAAATAATCCAAAATTAATAGCATTAGTTGATAAAATGGTTAATACCCATGGATTTGATAGAAATTATCTTTATGGAGTTTTTTCGCAAGTTAATAGAGAGCCAAAAGCGTTAGAGTTGATTGGGGCATTTAAAAATACACAAGTTGGCAAAGGAGTTATATCTAAAACGAGTAACAATGGGAGTTGGGAGACATATTATACAAATCATGCAGGTGCCACAAGAGTTGCTAAAGGGGTTCAATTTTGGCGTGAAAATGCACAATATCTCAATAAGGCAACCGCAGTTTATGGTGTAGCTCCTGAGTATATTTTGGGGATTATCGGTGTTGAGACCAATTTTGGAGGTTTTACAGGAACTTATCCTGTTTTAAATGTTTTGACTTCTATCGGACTTGAGCATCAGACTCGTTCAAAATTTTTTATGGATGAATTGGAAGCTTATCTTTTGATGACAAAAGAGCAACAGTTTAACCCAACGATTCTTAAAGGTTCATACGCAGGAGCATTTGGATATGCTCAATTTATGCCTAGTAGTTTTAGAGCGTATGGGGTTGATTTTGATGGAAATGGACGAACAGACCTTTTTACTCCAGCTGATGCGATAGGAAGTATTGCAAATTATTTTAAAAAGCATAAATGGAGTGAACAAGTTCCTGTAACCATTCCTGCGTACTATTCAGGAGATAGATTTACTTCACTTGATACAGGGTTTGATACAAAGTATTCACAAGATTATCTAAAAAGTGTTGGTATCGTTCCTACGATGAATTTTTATGGCTATACAGGTGAGGTTTCGCTTATAAAACTAACCAGACTTAATAATGATGAGCTTTGGATGGGTGCACCGAACTTTTATGTTATTACACGATACAATCATGTAGATTATTATGCGATGGCAGTTCATCAATTGGCTCAAGAGATACGCAATGGTTATTTTTCATCAACTATGAGGTAGGGATTTCCCTGCTAAAATAAATTAAAAATATGAGATTTTTTTGAAAAAAAGTAAGGAAAAGCCTCAAGAAAGTGTGGTGGGTTCTCAGGGACTCGAACCCTGGACCGCTCGGTTATGAGCCGAGAGCTCTAACCAACTGAGCTAAAAACCCTCACAATCTAGCATCTAAATGATGCTGTCAATTCTTGAATCGCAATTATACAGAAAATAAAAACGAAAAGCAAGTAAATGTTGTAAAATCCCTAAAAGAAATGCAAAAATGATAAAAGATGTTCCTCCATGACTAAACATCGGCAAGGGAACTCCAACAACAGGGGCTAATCCGATGGTCATGGAGATATTTACTCCCATGTAGATAAAAAAGAGAAATCCTATCCCACTTGCCATGACCTGTATGTAGTAGTTATCCACTGCTTGTTGGGCGATACTTATGAGGTTTAGAACTAAAAAAGCATAGAGTAGTATGACGGTTAAAGTTCCAGCAAAACCAAATCTTTCCCCCAAATATCCGAAGATAAAGTCTGTTGACGAGATGGGTAAAAATTTGAGCTGTGTTTGTGTCGCTTCTTCTTTAGGTTGTCCAAACATACTTCCACTTCCAATAGCAATAAGTGATTGTTTAACATGGTAACTAGGCTCTCCAACAAAGTCTGTGACTCTTTGCTTTTGGTAATCTTTGAGTCCATGTTCATATCCAATCGGAGAGACTATAAGCAGAACAGCAATGATGGTTGCCCAAATTTTCCATCGAATGCCAATAACAAATAAAACGCCAAAACTAGTGAGCAACAAAACACTTGCTGTTCCTAAGTCTGGTTCAATTGCGATAAGGATAAAAGGTAGTAAGATAGTAGCTGAAAGTTTAGCAAACATTTTTAAATCATATCCCTCTCTTGGTGGTGGATTTTTAGCGATGATGTAAGCCAACATGAGCAAAACGGAAACTTTCATAAATTCGGATGGTTGGATGGTAAGCCCAGTTCCTGGAATCTCAAGCCAACGCTTGGCACCTAAAACACTTTTTCCAAATAATTTTGTACTTAAAAGTAAAAAGAGATTAAATCCATAGATAAAAGGGATAATCCATTTAAGTCTCGTCCATGGAATCAAAAATCCGATGATAAATACGATAAATGCTACTAGATAATAGAGCATCTGTTTTGCAAAAAGAGATGGATTTATTTCAAAGATAAGCCACGAGGAGATAGCAAATAGTGGGAGTAATTGAATTATGATGATAAACTCAAAGTGCTTTAGTATTCGTCTGTCGAACTGGAACCATTTTAACATATTGTACGCTCTTATTTTTTTCGGATTATATCTAAATTGGAGTAAAAAGTATCATAAATCTTAGGTACCCAGAGTTAAAAAGTTTTAAGCATGGTGTTGGTTTGCAATAAAATTTTAAAAGGAGGAATGAAATATCTAACTCTATTTAAAAAGATACCTAAGACATAAAAGAATTATAACATAAATAAGATAAATTTAGTCTTAATTAAACTTTTTTTTGTAGAATTTTTAAGATAAAACAATAGATATAATGCTTTTGATGTGATATAATGATTTTTTTAATTTTAGATATAGGGTAGGTTTAGCGTGTTTCAACAGTTTTTAATAAATAATTTTGATGAATTTCCAAAAGAGCTTAAAAAACTCATAGATTGTAACTTAGCAGATATTGATGATTTGGTTTTGAGCGAGAGTAATAATTACGATGATATTATGAGAGTTATGGACGACAACGAAGAGAAGCTTGAGCTGTTTTTTACGCCATTATCACATTTAAATAGTGTTGAGAATAGTGAAGAGACACAAAAAGCGTATGAGCAAAGTTTACCACTTTTGAGTGAATATTCGAATAAGATAGCTCAAAATAAAAAGCTTTATGAAAAAATCTTAACCATTAAGGGCGAAACGCTTGAACAAAAAAAGGTTTTAGAGGATTCTATACGAGGATTTAAATTGAGTGGTATAGATTTGCCAATCGAAAAGCAAAAACGACTCGAAGAGATAGATTTACGCCTTAGTGAACTTTCAAATCATTTTTCTCAAAATCTTTTAAATGAGATTAAAGCGTATGAGTTGATTATCAAAGATGAACAGGATGTTAAAAATCTCCCCTCAAGTGATAAAGAGTTGGCTCTTTGTGAGATAGATGGGAAAAAAGTTTATCGTTTCACACTTCAACATCCAAGTTATATGGCTTATATGACTTATGGAACCAATCGTGCGTATAGAGAGGAACTTTATCGAGCTTTTACTTCTAAAGCTCCGCAAAATAGTGAGATTATTGATGAGATTTTAAAACTTAAGATGGAAGAGGCGAATATTTTAGGATTTGAAAATTTTGCGTCATATTCTTTGGCAACTAAAGATGCACCAGATGAGAAGAGTGTGATTGATTTTTTAGATGAATTAGCAAAGCTCTCGTTACCACAAGCTTCAAAAGATATTCAAGAGTTGCAAGAGTTGGCATTAAGAGTTGATGGTTTAGAGAAGTTAGAGCCTTATGATGTGGGTTATTATAGTAATATTTTACAATTTGAAAAGTTCGATTTTGATGACTCCATGACAAAACCTTATTTTCAAAGTGAACAAGTTTTAAATGGAATGCTTAAAACGGTGGAGAATTTTTTTGGTGTTGAGTTTAAAGATGTTTCGTTAGAGATTGAGCATCTTTGGAATGATAAAGTAAAAGTTTTTGATATCTATGAAGATAATTTGTTACACTCACGGCTCTATTTTGATTTGGAAGCAAGAGCGAGTAAACGAGGTGGTGCATGGATGCATAATTTTGAAACACACTATATCAAATCCAATGGCGATATCCAAAAAGCTTCAGCGTTTATCGTGTGCAATTTTTCGCCATCAACTGCAACACAACCGAGCCTTTTGAGTCATAGTGATGTGGTGACGCTTTTTCACGAGATGGGTCATGCGATTCATCATCTTTTTACGAAGTGTGTTGAGCGAGATGTTTCGGGGATAAATGGTGTGGCGTGGGATACAGTTGAGTTCCCATCTCAATTTTTAGAAAATTTTGCTTATGAGAAGAGTGTTTTAAAATCTTTTGCAAAGCATTATGAGAGTGGTGAGCCAATCAGTGATGAGCTTTTAGATAAGATAGATGCGAGTAAGAACTTTCAAGCCTCTTTGGGAATGCTTAGACAGATGGAGTTTTCACTTTTTGATTTTAAACTTCACCAAAAGTTGTATGGTGGCGATGAGGTGCAACGGCTTTTAGATAGCATTCGAGAAACAACAGCACTCATAAAAGTTCCAGAGTACAATAAGTTTCAAAATGGCTTTTCTCATATCTTTGCAGGTGGATATAGTGCGGGATATTATAGTTATAAATGGGCTGAAGTTTTAAGTGCAGATGCTTTTTTTGAGTGTGTTGATGAGGATGGAGCGTTTAATTATGAGAAGCTTTTAGGGTATAAAGAGCATATTTTAGCAAAAGGTGGAAGTGATAGTATGAGAAATCTTTATAAAAATTGGCTAGATAAAGAGCCTGAAGTTCCAGCTTTGCTTAAACTTTATGGTATTTTGTAGATTATAGGGTTCAAAATTTTGAACCCCTACTTATTTTACACGCCAAATTTTAGAAAAATTAAAATCAATTTCACACTCTTTGAGTTCAAACTTATAGAGTTCATCAGAAAAATCTCCAACTTTTCGATAAACCCCATCATTTAAACGATAGACTTTAGCTACCTTTTTATCAGGATATACTAAAACGAAATACTCAACCCCTTCTCGTTGATAAAGCTCAAACTTAAGTATTTCATCTCGTTTTACAGTTGAGCGAGAGGCTATCTCAAAGATAAGTTCAGGTTTTTTAGTGATTTTCTCATCAACTTCATAACATATAACCAACATATCAGGCTTGACAACTGTATCACTAGATACTTCCCAATCAATCTCAAAAATAGCTTGACACTTTGGACAATTATCCAATGCTTCATCTAAAAGTCTTGCTATCTTTATATTTATGGATTGATGTGTAAATGATGGCGATGGAGACATAGCATAAGCAACACCATCTACTAACTCCCAATCACCTTCCCAATACTGATAATCTTCAACAGTGTAATGTTCTGTATATTTTTGTGCTAACATCAAAGATTCTCCTTTTTTACAAATTATAGCTAAAATAAAACTCTTTTTTGACGCATATCAATCTTTTTTTAATGATATTTCGGTATCTTATTATAAATATTTAACTTAATGGATTAAAAATGCTTATAGATGGACATGGACGAAAAGTCGATTATCTTCGGATATCTCTCACCGAGAGGTGCAATTTTAGGTGTCAATATTGTATGCCTGAAAAACCTTTCTCATGGCAACCCAAAGAGAATCTTCTTAGTTTTGATGAGCTGTTTTTATTTGTCAAAGTTGCGATTGATGGTGGTGTGACTAAGATTCGTCTTACAGGCGGTGAGCCTTTGCTTAGAGAGGATTTGGATAAATTTATCAAGATGATATATGATTATAAACCCGACATTGATTTGGCACTTACTACCAACGGCTTTTTACTTCCACAAGTGGCGTTACAACTCAAAGAGGCTGGGCTTTCACGACTAAATATCTCACTTGATAGTCTTGATGAATCAGTTGCTCATAAGATAGCCCAAAAAGCAGTTTTGCCCAATGTCTTAAAAGGGATAGATATGGCTTTGAAAGTTGGACTTGGAGTAAAAATAAATATGGTTCCACTCAAAGGCATCAATGATAATGAGATAGTTGATATCCTTGATTTTGCACGAGAAAAAGGGATAAAGGTTCGATTTATCGAGTACATGGAAAACCATCATGCAGATAAAAATATTGAGGGGATGCACGGTAGAGAGATTTTAAGTAAAATCAAAGAAAAATACACCATCAAAGCGTTAGGAAGAGAGGGAGCAAGTCCATCGTTTAACTATCTTATCGAAGAAAATGGGTATGAGTTTGGACTTATCGACCCTCATAAACATGATTTTTGTGAAAATTGCAATCGTATTCGACTCACGGCTGAGGGTTTTTTGATTCCATGTCTCTATTTTGATGAAGCGTTAAGTATCTCTAAAGCTGTTAAAAGTGGAGATATCGCAAAAGCATCAGAGATTTTGGGAGAAGTTTTGAAAAATAAACCCAAAGAGAATCGTTGGAATGATGAAAATAATGGTAAAATGCACGAAAGCTCAACAAGGGCGTTTTATGTTACAGGTGGATAATGTTTTATATTGTAGAGGATTTTTTTTCGATTCAAGGTGAGGGGCGATACGCTGGTGTGGCTTCTTATTTTCTTAGAACAGGTGGGTGCAATCTTACTTGTAGTGGTTTTGGGTGTACTTATGAAGTTAAAGATGTCAAAAAAATGGGCTGTGATACCTATTTTGCGGTAGATAGAGCTTTTAGCAATGAGTGGCAAAAGATAGACTCTAACGAGGACTTTATCGCTTTACTTCAACAAAAATTTTTAGCTATTGGTTACACTCCTCATGTGGTGATTACAGGTGGTGAGCCTTTGATATATCATAAAGATAAGGCATTTTATGCTACTATCCAATCTTTGCTGGAGATGGGTGTTAAGATTACCTTTGAGACAAATGCGACCATAGAGATAGATTTTGATAGATATCCTGCTTTTCGTTCGTGTATCTTTGCATTGTCGATAAAACTCTCAAATAGTGGAGAACAAAAAGCTACTAGGATAAATAAAAAAGCCATAAAATCAATAATCCAAAATGCCAAAGAGTCTTTTTTTAAATTTACAATCGATAAAAATCTGATATATAAAACGGCTAAACAAGAGATAAATGAGATAATTTGTGATTTTAGTGGTGTGGAAGTTTTTGTTATGCCTGTGGGTGATAGCCGTGAGATGATAGCTCAAAACGATAAGGCTGTTTTTGACTTCTGCATGAAACACAATTTTCGATATAGCGATAGGTTGCATATAAGGGTTTTTGATACTACGCAAGGGGTGTGAGTAACCCCCTAAGACACCTAAAATTTATAAAACTAAAGTTCCCAAAGATTATGGCTAAAGATACCTAAAATCCAAATCTCATTATCTTCAATCTTGTATGGAATCACATACGACTTAAATATCAATTCTCTAACGCTATCATCATTTGATTTGATTGATTTTCTATTTTTATATGGCATATCTACGATATTTTCAATCGAATTTTTAAGCTCCTTTTTAAATTTATTAGCTTGGGTTTTTGAGTTAAAAGCAATAAATGTATATATTTCTAAAAACTCATCTTCAAATCTATATGAGTATTTTATATTCACCTTAAGCCTCAATCCGTTTTTCTATATTATTCCATACATCATCATGAGAAACAAACATTTCATTTTTTATCCTCTCTATTCTTTTATTGATTTCTTCACTAAGAAAATCTTTTTTTAAAATTATCTTATCTTTTGGAAGCATATCTAAAAGAGTAATAAACTTATAAAGATAATCATCTTTTATATCTATAACAAGTTGCGTCATGGATTCTCCTTTTTCTAAATTATAGCGTAAAGTTTATGATAATTGACAATCTAACATGATTGTGTTAAAATGATTTTAAAAAATAATTTTATGGAAATAGAATGAAAAATATGGATAAAAAAAGTTTGGACAATGCTTATAAACTCTTTTAGTAAAAATCCTCTAAACTAGTCTAGCCCCAAGCGCTTTATTTGCAATCGATGGAGAGAAGCCCTCTCTATGATTTGGAACTTAGATTTTTATTGAGTCAACATCTTACCGATGAGATAGATAATCGTGAAATCATCTTCAAGGGTATAGAACAGTCCTATTTTTATGAGGGGTATTTAAAAGAGGGAGTGTGATAACTTTTTTTAAAGTGATATTTTTTGCTATAATAAACTCAAAAAAGGTATCCCATTTTTTATTATGAAGTTACGCTACTTAAAAGCTCAGCACCACTACTAACCTATCACTCATTGATACAGCTTGAAGTTGGATTCTTAGTAGAGGTAAGTTTGAAAACAACTCAAAAAGAGGGTGTTATTTTAGAAGAGGTGCAAAAGCCTGATTTTCAAACAAGTCCCATCTCACAAGTATTTGAGCTTTTTTACTCTAAAATGCAAGTGGATATCGCTTCATTTATCGCATACTATTATTTTAGCTCCATCGGTGAAGCATTGGCTCTTTTTACTCCTTTTAAAAAAAGTGTTATCAAGCAAGAAAAAGAGCTGTTTAACTCAAAATCTCCAAATCTCACACCCGCTCAATCTAAGGCTTACGAGGCGTTAAAAAGTGAAGAGATTGCTTTACTTTTTGGTGTGACGGGTTCTGGTAAGACGGAGATTTTTATATCACGAATGATAGATGTCTTAAAAGAGGGTAAACAAGTTATCTTTTTGATGCCTGAAATCTCACTTACTCCTCAAATGCAGAATAGACTTGAAAAATATTTTGGCTCTCGTGTGGCGATGTGGCACTCGAAACTTACTCCAAAGGTCAAAAATCAGATTTTAGAAGATATATATAGTGGGAAAGTGGACATTATCGCTGGGGCTAGGTCGGCTCTTTTTGTTCCTTTTGAGCGTGTTGGGCTTATTGTGGTAGATGAGGAGCATGATGATAGTTATAAATCTTCTCAATCACCACGATATCATGCTCGAGATATGGCGATATATATGGCTAAAAAGTTTGATGCAAAGGTGATTTTGGCAAGTGCAACGCCATCACTTACGAGTTATCATCGTTTTAGTGTGGTTCGACTCAAAGAGCCATTTATCCAAACTTCTAAAAGTTATAGATTTATAAAAGGTTCAACTTTAACACAAGGGCTCATCAAAGAGATAGAGAGCAATTTCCAAAATGGATTGCAATCTTTGGTTTTTATCCCCACTCGAGGCAATTTTAAATATCTTTATTGTCAAAATTGTGGAAAAACGCACACTTGTCCCTATTGTTCTGTGGGTATGACGCTTCATCGAAATGAAAAATATTTAAAGTGCCACTATTGCAATTATACGGAGGCTTTGAGGGATAGTTGTGTTGAGTGTGGATATACGCCACTCATTAGCCATCGTATCGGTACGGCTGAAGTTAAAGAGTTGATTGAGGAGAATATCGAAGGATTGGTGGTCGAGCAGTTTGATACTGATACTATCTCAACACACAAAAAACTCCTTCAAGCATTGAGTAGATTTTCAAATAAAGAGTCTCATCTTCTTTTAGGAACTCAAATGTTGAGTAAAGGGCATGATTATGCTGATATTAGTTTGAGTGTGATTATGGGATTGGATTATATTTATGGTTTGAGTGATTATCGTGCTAGAGCTAAGGCATTGTCTCTTTTGATTCAGATAGCTGGACGAAGTGGAAGGGCAAGGGATGCTAAGATTATTATCCAAACGGCAAATGAAGCGTTTTTTAAAAAATATATGCTTGATTATGAGTCATTTTTAAAAGATGAATTACCATTTATGGCAGATTTTTATCCCCCTTTTGTCTCTTTAGCTCGAGTCTTGATATCTCATAAAGAAGATACTAAAGCCAAAGAGATTATGCTCGGTTGCCTTAAAAAGCTTGAAGAGATAAATAGTGTTGAGATAGTTGGACATGGAAAAGCTCCTATTGAGAGGGTGGCATCGAAATTTCGTTATCAGATACTTCTTAGCTCAAACGATAGAGTGTTGTTGCTTAAAACGCTTTGGCAGATAAATACGCCACTTATTCAAATAGATATGGATGCGATTGATTTTACTTAGAGCTTTTAACCCAACTTTGTGTATAATTTCACAAAAAAAGGGGAAGTGATGTGTGTTGAGAAGATTCAGATGCTACTGTTAGCGATGGCTTTGGGTATTATTATGGGGTTGGCTTCGGCGGGGAATGTTCCTATGGCATTTTTTGGACAGTTTATCTTGATGATTATATTGATAGTAAAAGCGTTAACGGGCAAATGTTTCTCTAAAACGGTACTAAGTAGTGCTTTCCCTCTATGCAACAAGGAAGATAAATGATTTCATATAAAGATGCTGGTGTTGATATCGATGCTGGAAACGATTTTGTAGAGGCGATAAAAGCAGATGTTAAGTCAACATTCAATGCGAATGTTTTAGGTGGGATTGGCTCTTTTGCTGGAGCGTATGCACTTCCGTCTGGATATAAAGAGCCTGTGCTTTTGGGTGCAACTGATGGTGTTGGGACAAAATTGAAGTTGGCTATCGAGAGCAATCGCTTTTCAACTATCGGTATCGACCTTGTTGCGATGTGTGTAAATGATTTGATTTGTAACTTTGGTGAACCACTCTTTTTCCTAGATTATTATGCTACTGGAAAGTTAGTTCCTGCAAATGCTAAAGAGGTTGTAAGTGGAATCGCTCAAGGGTGTAGAATTGCCGAGTGTGCATTGATTGGTGGTGAGACTGCTGAGATGCCGGGGATGTATAGCGAAGAGGATTTTGATTTGGCTGGTTTTTCAACGGGTATCGCAGAAAAGAGTGAGTTAGATAGAATCCCCCATGTAAAAGCTGGACAAGTTTTAGTAGCACTTCCTAGTTCTGGTGTTCACTCAAACGGTTACTCTTTGGTTAGAAAACTCTTTTTTGATAGATTGGGTATGAGTTTTGATAGCAAGATTGCTGATGAGACTCTTATAGATATACTTCTTGAACCGACTAGAATCTATGTAAAAGATTTTAAAGCCAATAAGAGCAAAATTAAAGCTTTAGCACATATCACAGGTGGTGGAATCGTTGAGAATCTTCCAAGAGTTTTACCAAAGAACCTAAGAGCTGTTGTCAAAAAAGAGAGCATAAAAGTACTTCCAATATTTGAATTTATGAGTGAGTATGTATCGCAAGAGGATATGTATCGAACTTTCAACATGGGTGTTGGTATGGTTTGGGTTGTTGATGAGGCTGATGTTGAGGCTGTTTGTGAAGCAACGGATGGTTATGTGATTGGTCATTTGATTGATGGTGTTAAAGGCGTTGATTTAGTTTAAGTCTATATTTTCTATAAAGATGCCCTCTTGTGGTATCTTTATAATCTCAAATGTTAAGTAAATGTTAAATTTTTATCTCATTTTTCTACCTTTCTTTACCATTCGATGCATTATTATCAAAAAATATCTCCATTTTAATTTTATAGAAAAAAAAGATATTATAATATAAATTATGATTTTATAGATAATAGATTTAAAGTTATGTTTTATTTTATTGAATATTTTCTATTTTGTTTAATAAATTTTATTATAAAATTTATTTTATATATTTTTAAGGTTATAATATCTTCAACAAATAATAAAGGCTGGAATATTAGATGAGATTGGATGTTTATTTAGTAGAGTCTGGATTATTTGAGAGTAGAAATAGAGCCATAGAAGCCATAAAACGAGGTAAAGTTTTTATCAATGGTAGAGTAGCTAAACCTTCAACATTGTGCGATAACTCTAGTGATATTTTCATCGAAGAGGAGAAATTTTTTGTTAGTCGTTCTGCTAAAAAGTTAGAGCTTTTTTTTGAAGATTACCCAATGGATGTCAAAGATAAGGTTGCTTTAGACATCGGTTCTAGTACAGGTGGATTTTCACAAATTCTTCTTGAAAAGGGAGTTGAAAGTGTAGATTGTGTGGATGTTGGAAAAGAGCAACTGCATAATTTTATTAAAACAAATCCAAAAGTTAGAAGTTTTGAAGGGCAAGATATCCGTGATTTTAGAAGCGATAGAAGATACAATCTTATCGTTTCGGATGTTTCTTTTATCTCTTTATTGTATATTTTGGATAGTGTTGATAGGTTGGCGGATAGTAATTGTGATATTATTTTGTTGTTTAAACCCCAATTTGAAGTGGGTAAAGAGGTAAGTAGAGACTCCAAAGGAGTTGTAAAAGACCAAAAAGCGATTATCAATGCACAAGAGAGATTTGAGCAGAGTGTAAAAAAGATAGGTTGGAGGCTTATTTTTTGTTGTAACTCACGATTGTCTGGTAAATCTGGAAATATAGAAATTATTTATTATTTAAAAAAAGGTTTGTAGATATGAACATAAGAAGTATAAAAAGTATAGCAATTGGCTCATTTGATGGGATTCATCAAGGACATATGAAGTTGATACAGCAAGTTGATGCCGTGGTCATCATAGAAAAAAAGAATAAAGAATTTATAACCCCTGGGTATAAACGCTGGGAATTTATCAAAAAGCCATCTTTTTTTTACAACATTTCAAATATTTTTTCCATGACTCCAAAAGAATTTATCGAAAGTTTGTTAAAGGATTTTCCATTTTTAGAGAAAATTGTGGTAGGATACGACTTTTATTTCGGGCATCAAAAGACAGGCGATACTTCAACGCTTAGAAAATTGTTTAAAAAGGATGTTATCGTTGTTGATGAGTTTAAACTTGACGCAGTTTCTGTTCACTCAAAAGTGATAAAATCGCTCATATCAAGTGGAGAAATAAAAAAAGCAAATAAATTTTTAAATAGAGAATATGAGATGCAAGGAATGGTTATTAAAGGGCAGGGGCTTGGTGCAAAAGAGTTAGTTCCTACTATAAATCTTAAAGTTTATAACTATATTTTACCCAAAGATGGAGTTTATCTTACAAAAACAAAGATTGAAAATGAGTGGCTTTGGAGTGTAAGTTTTATCGGTAAGAGAGTTTCTACTGATGGTAGTTTTGCGATTGAGACACATATTATTGATAGAGATATTACGCTTCGTGAAGATGAGATAGAGATTGCTTTTGTTGATTTTATGCGTGACAATCACCGTTTTGAGAGTTTAGATAAACTTAAAATGCAAATCCATAGAGATATAAATCACTGTAAAGAGATGATAGAGGCGTATGAAGGATAAGATTTTCGACAAGCCGATTTCTAAAAAATTTGAGTTTGATGAGAGTGTAGCCTCTGTTTTTGATGATATGATAAGTCGTTCAGTACCCTATTATGATATGACGCAAAAACTTATGATAGAACTTATTTTGGCTTCTCAAAAAGAGGGTAAAAGTATTTTAGATTTAGGCTCTTCAACGGGTAAATTTCTTATCGATTTGTCTCAAAAATCAACTTCAAAGATGAATTTTACAGGTATGGACAACTCTCAAGCGATGCTAGATATCTCGATAAAAAAAGCAAATGCGTATGGAGCAGATATCAACTTTATCTATGGAGATATCCTTAGCGATGCTTTTATCAGGGCGGATATCATTATCTCAAATTATACACTTCAGTTTATAAGACCACTTC